>JBGQLS010000050.1:0-21790 GCA_041500205.1 Anaeromyxobacteraceae bacterium
CACGCTCACGCGCCGCATCGCGCGCCGCATGGCGTTGCGCCGGCTTCGCTCCCTGCAGGAGTACGAGGAGGTCCTCGAGAAGGACGCGTCGGAGGCCCGCGAGCTGTCCCAGGACTTCCTCATCCACGTCACGGGCTTCTTCCGCGACCCGGACGTCTTCGATGCGCTCGCGCAGCGGGTGTTTCCCCAGTGGCTGAAGGACAAGCCGCAGGGAGGGTCGATCCGCGTCTGGGTCCCAGGCTGCTCGACGGGGGAGGAGGCGTATACCCTGGGAATCAGCGTGGTCGAGTCGTTACGGGACGTCCGATCCGACCTGGAGATCCAGATCTTCGGGTCGGATCTCAGCGAGAGGGCGATCGACGTCGCGCGCTCGGGACTCTATCCGGAGAGCGCCCTGCGCGAGCTCGGCCCGGAGCGCATCCAGCGGTTCTTCACGCGGGCCGGGGACGACTACCGTGTCGCGAAGGGCGTTCGCGACCTGTGCGTGTTCGTGGCCCACGACCTGGTGCGCGATCCCCCGTTCGCGAAGCTCGATCTCATCAGCTGCCGCAACGTCCTCATCTACTTCGGCGCCGAGCTGCAGCAGCGGCTCGTGCAGGCCTTCCACTTCTGCCTGAACCGTCCCGGCTACCTCATGCTCGGACGGAGCGAGACCGTCACCGCGTTCAGGGAGCTCTTCACCCCGCTCCACCAGGAGCACCGCATCTTCGCGAAGGTGGGAGAGAGCCGGGGCGTTTCCTTCCCCCTGGGGCCGGGAGGCCGAGCCGGGTACGGGCTCTCCGGCGTGCCGGCACAGGCGGCCGGGTCGCGGCCCGCCGCCGAGGCGCAGCGCCAGGCGGACCACCTCCTCCTGTCGCGCTTCGCCCCCCCCGGGGTCATCGTGAACGAGAGGATGGAGATCATCCAGTTCCGGGGCCGTACCGGGGAGTTCCTCGAGCCGCCGCCCGGGCAACCGCAGGCGAACCTGCTCAAGATGGTGCGCGAAGGCTTGCACGTCGAGCTGCGGCGTTCGATGGACGAAGCCAGGGAGCGGGGAACCACCGTCCGGGTGGAGGGCGTGCGCGTGACCCGGGCCGACGGCACGCGGCCGATCACCATGGAGGTCGTCCCGCTCCTGGGCGTCAGCGACGCGACGGATCGCTACTTCCTCGTCCTCTTCCAGGACTCGCCTTCCCCCGCGCCCGCACCGGCTGCTCCGGGCCTCCTGGAGGGGACGGCCGCCGGCACCCTGGAGCGCGAGTACGGGCGCGTGAAGGAGGAGCTCGCGGCGACGAAGCAGTACCTCGAGTCGCTGGCGGAGCAGCACCGGGTCTCCGACGACGAGTTCGCCACGGTCAACGAGGAGCTCATCGCCGCGAACGAGGAGCTCCAGTCCACGAACGAGGAGCTCGAGAGCGCCAAGGAAGAGCTGCAGTCGGCGAACGAGGAGCTCACCACGGTGAACGAGGAACTCCGCAACCGCAACGCGGAGCTGGATCGGGTCGCGAACGACCTCGCCAACGTCCTCGACACCGTGGAGATCCCCGTCGTGATCGTCGACGCGGAGCGAAATATCCGCCGCTTCGCGCCCGGCGCGCAGGGGCTGCTCAACATGATCCCGTCCGACATCGGGCGGCCCGTCGCGCAGATCAAGCTGAGCATCGACGTCCCCGACCTCGACAACCGGATGGCGGAGGTCATCACGAGCCGCCAGGCGCGCGAGTGGGAAGTCCAGGACGCGAGGGGGCACTGGTTCCGGATGCAGATCCGTCCCTACCGCACGGAGGACAAGCACCTCGACGGCGCGGTCCTCTCCCTCATGGACATCGACGTCCTGAAACGCGCCGTCTGGGACGCCGAGGAAGCGCGCGACTACGCGCATGCCATCGTGGAGACGGTGCAGGTCCCGCTCGTCGTGATCGACGAGGACCTCCGGGTCATCACGATGAACCCGGCGTTCGGGGGGATGCTCGGGAAGCAATCGCAGCCGACCGAGGGTGACGACTTCTTCGGTAGCTGCGGCGGAGTCTGGAACATCGACAGCCTGTGCCAGCTCGTCGCGCAAGCTCGCGCGAGCGCCACTCCTCCGCCGAGCATCGAGCTGGACCGGGAGCTACCGGGACTGGGCAAGAGGACGCTGTCCATCACCGCGCGCCGGGTCGCTAGCCGGGGTGGCGCGCCGATGGTCCTGCTCGCCTTCGAGGACTTGACGGACCTGAGGCGGATCGAGACGGAGCGCGCCGCGCGCGCGACCGCCGAGGCGGCGAACCGCGCCAAGGACCTCTTTCTCGCGACGCTCTCCCACGAGCTCCGGACCCCGCTCAGCACGATCCTCTTGCAGTCGGAGATGATCCGGCGGACCAGGACACGCGATCCCATCCTGGAGCGCGCCGCCTCCGCCATCGAGCGAGCCGGCAGCGTCCAGGCGCGGCTCATCGAAGACCTGCTCGACGTCTCGCGCATCGTCTCGGGGAAGCTCCGCCTCGACCAGCACGTGATCGAGCTGGGCGACGTCGTCCAGGCGGCGCTGGAGATGGCGCGCAGCGTGGCGGAGGCCAAGTCCATCCAGCTCGACGGGCCCGTCGAGAGCCCACCCGCGCGCGTCTACGGCGACCCCGCGCGTCTCCAGCAGGCCCTGTCCAACCTCTTGACCAACGCCATCAAGTTCACTCCTCGCGGAGGGAAGGTGTCGGTGTCGCTCGACCATGCCGAGGGAGCGGCCGTCGTCACCGTGCGCGACACGGGAATGGGCATCAAGCCCGAGTTCCTCCCTCGGCTGTTCGACCGCTTCAGCCAGGCGGACAGCTCCGCCACGAGAGTTCACGGTGGGCTCGGGCTCGGTCTCGCGCTCGTGAAGCACCTCGTGGAGCTGCACGGCGGCAGCGTCGGCGCCGACAGCCCTGGCGAAGGGCAAGGGGCGACGTTCTGGGTGAAGCTTCCCGCCATCAAGCTGTCGGGTGGTGAGGTCCTCTCCGGGCGTGACCACACGCCGAACATCACGGGCGTCCGCATCCTCGTCGTCGACGATGACGACGATACGCGCGAGTCCATCCTGGCGGTGATGCAGCACGCCGGGGCGGTCGTGCGCACCGCCTGCTCGGCCGGCGAAGCCCTGCGCATCCTCGGAGAGTTCAAGCCCGAGGTGCTCCTGAGCGACATGGCGATGCCGGGCGAGGACGGGTTCTGCCTCATCGCCAAGGTGCGGGCGTTTCCCCCGGAGCAGGGAGGACAGGTGCCCGCGGCTGCGCTCACCGCGCTCGCCGGCACGGACGATCGCGATCGGTGCCTGGCGGCCGGATTCCAGGCGCACATCGCGAAGCCGGTCAACGTGCCTGACCTCCTCCAGTTGGTGGCCCGGCTCGCGTCTCGCCAGTGATGTGGCTCTATCGAGCGCGCCCTCCTGGACCTGGACCTGGACCTGGACTCAAGACCTGTCGAAAAATGTCTTTGGCTTCTTAGCAGGGGTGCGGCGGCGCGAGCCCCGGGTACTCAGGTTGCACCAAGATCAGGACCAGGACGAGACAGCCAGGTCTGTTCCTATCCCCTCTCCCCCTACCGGGGGAGAGGGGAAGGGCGAGGGGGCCGCTCACGATCGGATCCACACCCCGTCAACTGGCTGCGCGACGCTTGGCCTGCCGGCGGGTGGCGTTTCCGGCCGCCGTCGCGCGCGGCGCCAGGTCCAGCTCGGGGTAGTGCCGGAAGATCCCGTGCTCGTTGAAGGGGATGCGTCGGCTCGACGCGAGGTAGGACGCGATCCGCGAACGCGCGGCGACGGCGTCGTGGATCGCGCCGAGCCGCGGGAGCTGGCGCTCATACCGGCGCATCGCGCGCGGGAAGGCGTAGCGGAGCCCCGCCATGAGCTGGAAGAGCGAGAGGTCGGCGTAGCTGCACTTGGCCCCGACGAGCCAGCGCCCACCACCGCCGCGGCTTGAGTCGAGGGCGCGGTCGAAGTATCCGAGGAACTTCGGCAGACGCTCGCGGACGAAGGTGTTCGCGCAGCGGGCGGCCTCCTCCTTCTGGTCCTCGTAGTAGAGCGAGACGGCGACAGGGTGGTGCGTCTGGTGGACCTCCGCGACGAGGTCGGCGACCGTGAGCTGGATCTGATGGGCGCGCAGACGGCTCGCCTCGTCTCGCGGGACGAGGCCAAGGCGCGGACCCAGGTACTGGAGGATCGCCGCTGTCTGCGCGATGACCGCCTTGCCGTGCCGGAGCACGGGTGGGCCGAACGGTGCCAGATACCGCCCGGACTCCTCGAGCAATCGCTCGATCGCGGGCACGCCGCCGCCCTGGGACTCCGATCGCCGTCCGACGTCATCGTACGGGACGCCGGCGTCCTCGAAGGCGAGGCGGATGAACTCGCCGCGTCCCTGGATTCCCGGCCAGTAGAAGAGCTCGTACTCCGGTCTCGACGCCATCCCGGTACGATCTGGCCTCCGGTGCCGTCGCCGCAGCGCCCCGGGCGGGGACCCGGGACGGGTCCGCCCGGGTGAAACGAGTCACTTCCCGGCCCGCTCCCCCTGGGCCGACCTGGAAACCGCGCTGCGTGGCCAGGCGGGCACGACCACTCCCAGCGACACGACCATCCGGAAGGCCTCCTCGACGGTCATGTCGAGCTCGACGACCTCGTCGCGAGGCACCATCAGGATGAACCCCGAGGTCGGGTTGGGCGTGGTCGGGACGAAGACGCAGAGCAGGTCCTTCCCGGTCTTCTCCTGCACCTCGCCCAGCGAGTTGCTGGTCACGAACGCCAGCGCGCGCGCGTCGCGGTGGGGCCACCGGATGAGCACGACCTTCCGGAAGGACTTTCCGCCCGAGGCCAGGACCGATTCCATGATCTGCTTCGAGCCTCGATAGATGGAGCCGATGAGCGGGATTCGCCCGAGCTGCTGTTCCCACGCGGCCACGATCCGCCGGCCCACCAGGTTGGCGACGAGCGTTCCGGTGAGCAGCAACACCGCCAGGGCGAGGACGATGCCGAGCCCCGGGATGTTGAACCCGAGGATCGTCTCGGGCCGGAAAGGCCTCGGGATGAGCAGCAGCGTCTGGTCGACGAAGTTGACGAACAGTCGCAGGACGAAGAACGTGACCGAGATCGGAACCCAGATGAGCAGCCCGGTGACGAGATACTTCTTGAAGTTGCGCGAGCGTGGTTGCGGTTCGGGCATCGGGGGCCATCATCGCCCGTCGGCGCGGACAAAGCTCCTGTTTGCGCACTGGGACACCCGTTCGCGCCTGCGCCGTCCGTCCGTGCGAGCGGAGGCTGCCCGGGGGCGCGCCGGGCTTCAGGTCGCGGAGAATTCGTAAATAAGTACCACCGGTTGCGTCGGCTAGTGCCGCTCCGCATGTCTTGAGCCAATTCACGTTACGTGTGCTCCGCGGCACTTCGCGGAGAAGTCTCCGGGCCTAACCCCACAGACCGGGCGAGGCATTCGATCGCTGGCCGGGGAGGGTTTTGCGGCAGTGCGCGCCGGGTCTCACCGTCGACGATTCGCGGTCGTGCGGCGCCCGACATCCGAACTACGGTCATGTGCCGCCGCGCTGGTCCCACCAAGCGAGGACGCGCAGCGCGCGCAGGGTGTTGATCCGGCTGGGCGCGCCTGGCGACTCGAGCGTGAAGTGCATGGCTCCCGGGTACGGGCGGGCGAGACCCCAGCGACCGTCGCCTCCGCGCCGCGAGCGGACGATCGCCACCGCTTCCACGAGCCGCTGGTCCCGGCGGTCTGCCGCTGCCCGGAAGAGATCGAGCGCGCGGAGGAGGTCGTGACGCCACTGCGGCGGGAAGTGGAACCGGGTCATCTCCGAGGATTTGAAGGTGAGCTAGTCTGCGCAAGAGACTTGGTGGAGGGTGCAGCACTCTCATCCTTCTCGGGTTCCGCCTGGAGTCTGCCCCCGGGGCAGACCTGAACATCGCGCGCGAGGGAGGTGAGGCGTGAAGACTCTGGTTCCCATCGGGCGCTTCTCGGCGATCTGCCGTCTGTCGCAGAAGGCGCTCCGGCTGTACGACGAGATGGGGCTGCTTCGTCCGGCGTGGGTGGACCCGGATTCGGGCTACCGCTACTACGCCGTCGCGCAGGCAGTAGAGGCGGAGCGAATCCGCCTACTCCGCTCGCTCGAGGTCCCGCTGGAGGATATCGCCGAGTTCCTCCACGATCCGACCGGCAGCAAAGGCGTTCTCGACCGGCATCGTCGCCGGCTCGAGTCGCGCCTTGGCCAGCTCCAAGCGCTCCTCTCCTCCCTCGCTCAACTCGAAAGGGAGGACGCCATGACGTACGACGTGAGGACGAAGGAAGTCACGCCGCAGCAGATCATCGCAATCCGGATGCGCACCCGACTCGCCGACCTCGGGAACGAGGCGCCGCGCGCGATGGGCGAGCTGTTCGGCCACTTGGGACGTGCCGGAGCAGCGCCGGTAGGCCCACCGTTCGCGCTGTACCACGGAGCGCCGAACGAGGACGAGCAGGTGGACGTCGAGTTCTGCGTCCCGGTGAGCCGGCCCATGTCCGGGGCCGGGAGGATCTCCGGGCGCGAGCTGGCCGGCGGTCCCAGCGCGTACACGCTCCACTGTGGTCGCTACGACGCGGTGGGGCCGGTGTACGCGGCGCTCCAGCGCTGGATCCAGGAGCACGGGCATGAGTGCGCCGACTCTCCGCGCGAGATCTATCTCGTCGGGCCGCAGCAGGTTACCGACCCTGCTCAGTTCCGAACCGAGATCCAGTGGCCGATTCGCTGACCGGAGCCGTGGTGGCCGCGACGCCAGGCGCGTCGCGGCCACTTGGCACCCCTGTGGTCAGCACACGAGCGTGATTGTGTCTCTGGCTACTCCGGCCACCCGGAGTAGAGGGCCGGGTGAGGGGCTGGCGCCCAAGGATCGGCCCCCTCACCCTAACCCTCTCCCCCGGTGGGGGAGAGGGGATAGGTACTGAATCAAAAGCCATTTCTTACTGATCGCTGCGCTAGAGAGCCGATCACCTAGTTAGGTGGTCGGCTCTCTAGCGCATGAGGAGCTGCTCCGCCGGCGAGAAGGCGCGCGCCCGCGCGAGCGTGGTCCCCACCAGGCAAGTGAGCCCGGAGGACGCGAAGATCATCGCGATGGTGACGAACTGGTAGAGCGCCGCGCGGAGCGGCGGCGTGCCGGAGAGCACCATCCCGGTCATGAGGCCCGGGATCCAGACGATACCGAGGGAGCGGAGGTTGTCGATGGACGGCGTGAGGCTCGCGCCGAACGATGATCTCAGGTAGGGCGCGACGCTCACGTCCGCGCTCGCGCCGAGCGCGAGTGCCGCCTCCACCTCTCGCGCGTGCGAGGCGACCTCGGCGCGGAAGCGCTCGAGGGCCAGGGTGTTCGCGTTCATCGCGCTGGCGATGAGCATGCTCCCGACCGGCACGACCACCGTGATCTTCGTGTCGATCACGCCCGCCAGCACCATGACGCCGATGAGCGATCCGGCGCCCGTGGCGATCGCCTGGAGCGACACCCAGAAGGCGCCCGGCACGCGGTTGGCTCGGCGCGCCGAGGTCGCGGCTGCCGCGACGGCCATCCCGGCGAGCGCGAACACGGCGAGCCAGCCAGGCCCGCGCAGCATGAGCAAGAGCACCGAGCCGACGGCCGAGATCTGCGCGAGGCCACGCACGAGGGCGACGGCGAGATCCTTCTCGACGTGGACCTGGCGCCGCCGGGCGAGCAGCGCCACCACGAGGGCGGCGATGGCGGCGAGCGCCACCTGCGCCAGCGTGAGCGCGAGCGGGTCAGGGAAGATCGTACTCAGCACTCAACACCTCCCGCGCCGGCCCGGCGCGCTCCACGTGGCCCGCCCGCAGCACCAGCACGTGGGTCGCGATGCGCGCGGCCTGCACCATGTCGTGCGTGATGATCACGCACGTGAGGCCCCGCGCCGCGACGACGTCCTTCACGAGCCGCTCGATCTCGCGCTTCGCGGCCTCGTCGAGCGCGGAGGTCGGCTCGTCCAGGAGCAGCACGGCGGGTTCGTTCGCGACCGCGCGCGCGATGGCGACCCGCTGCGCCTCACCGCCCGAGAGCCGCGCGACGTCTCGGTCCGCGAACCCGGCGAGGCCCACCTGGGCGAGGAGGCTCGCCACGGCCTTGTCGGAGGCGGTCGCGCCGCGCTGTCTCGGGCCGAACCGGAGGTTGTCGCCCACGGTGCCGGGGAACAGCGCCGCGGTTTGCATGACCATGCCGACGCGCTGGCGGAGCTCGCGCGGCGCCATAGTGCGGTAGTCGCGGCCCTCGACGAACACAGTCCCGCCGGTGGGCTCGTCCAGGCGGTTCAACAGCCGCAGGAACGACGATTTTCCCGCGCCGCTCGGCCCCACGATCGCGAGCACGTCGCCTTGGTGGACGTCGATCGAAACGTCGTCCACGAGCGCGCGCCCGTCCACGGTTCGCGAGAGCCGCTCGGCTCGGAGGATGGCGGATGGGGGCATCGCGATGGTGGCGCAGAGGATCGCGTAACGCGCGGGCCGGGGCCAGCAGGAAACGAGGTCACCGCTGGGAAATCACCACTCAAGACCTGTCGAAAGATGCGATCGCTCTGCGGCGTGGCCGGGGTGGGGCCCCGATGGGCTTTGCCCGGCGGGGCGGGGGCGGCCTGCGCCCCCGGCGACTCAGGGTCGGTATGCGCAGGTGACCACGCGGTAACAGCGGAGGCAGCGACTCGCCTCCTTGACCGCCTCCTCGGCGGTGAAGCCGCTCTCCACCTCGCGGAAGTCGCCCGTGCGCTCCAGGGCGGGCTCCTGCGCGATGGGCGCGCGCCCGCCCCCGCGGGGGAGCGCTATCTTCTCGCCTGGATCGTAGACCCGCAGCTCTCCCACCAGCTTCTCCTCGAGGGACTCTTCCAGGGGCGCGACGGCGCCTGCCGCCAGGTAGCGCGCGATCTGGAGGCCCGCGACGAGACCGTGGGCGCAGGCCCGGACGACGATGTCAGGCCCGGTGACGCAGTCTCCGCCGGCGAAGACGCCCGCGACGTTCGTCTGCAATGTCAGCGGATCGGTCTTGATCCGCCCGTCGGGGAGGAGCTCCAGCCCCTCTATGCCCCTGTGGAAGAGAGTGTCCACCCCCGTGCCGATGGCGAAGACGACCGTGTCGGCCTCGAAGAACTTGCCCTCGCGCTCGTCGGTTCGGGGATCGTCGCGCCGGGCCTCGTCGAAGCGCTTCACCTCGAGGCCCCGGACCCTGCCGTCCTCGGACACGATCTTGCTCGGGGCCCAGCATTCCTCGATGGCGATACCCTCTTCCACGGCATCGTCGATCTCCCAGGCGTGGGCGCGCATCTGGCGGCGCGTCCTCCGGTAGACGATGCGGACCTCCGCGGCGCCGAGCCGCCTGGCCGTGCGGGCCACGTCGAGCGCCACGTTGCCGCCCCCGAGCACCACCACTTTCCGTCCTACCACGACCTCTCCGCCGAGCTTTGCGCGCTCGAGGAAATCCAGGCAGTCCCAGACTCCCTCGGCCGAGCAGTTCCCTTCGAGCTTGATCTTCGTCGGCGCGTGGGTGCCCACGGCGATGAAGACGGCCTGGAATCCCTGGCGCTCGAGGTCGGCGACCGTGAAGTCACGGCCGAGCGCCTTGCCGTGGACGATGCTCACGCCCAGGGCCTCTATCGCCTTCACCTCCTCCTCGAGGATGTCGACCGGGAGGCGATAGCTCGGTATGGCGACGCCCAGCATCCCGCCAGGCCCCGGCAGCTTCTCGAAGACGGTCACCCGGTGACCCTGGCCGGCGAGGACCTTGGCGCAGGTGAGCCCCGACGGCCCAGCTCCGATCACGGCGACGCGAGCGCCGCTCGCCGCGCCCTGCGCCCCGGGAAGCGTGGTGAGCGCGGGGAGGGGTCTCGAGCCCGCGAGCTCCCGCGCGCGGTCGGCGACGAAGCGCTTCAGGTGCCTGATCTGGATGGGCCCGTCGAGGAGGCCCCTCCGGCAATTCGACTCGCAAGGCTTCACGCAGACGCGGCCGACCACGCCCGCGAACGGCAGGCGCTCCTGGATCGTCCGCAACGCCTCGTCGAACCGGCCGTCCCTGGTGTGCTCGACGTAGCGGGGGATGTCGACGTGGAGAGGACACGCCTGCATGCAGGGCGCGGTCAGGATGGACTTGTAGACGAACGACGCCTTCTGCCCCTCCGCGGCGCTCCCGGTCTCGCCCGCGCCGCCGAGACGGTCGAGGATGGAAAGGATGACGCCGGGCGAGGTCTTGCCGACGTCACAGCGGGAGGTGCTCTCCATCGTCTCGGCGACGAGCCTGATCTGGCCCAGGGTCGCCGCGTCGTCGCGGCCTCCCCGCAGCGCCTCGACCAGTCCCGCCAGCACCCTCGAACCATCGCGGCAGGGTATGCACTGCCCGCATGAGTAGTCGCTCACGGCGCGCGCGTAGACCGCGCAGAGCTCGAGGAGATCGACCTCGGGATCCCGGACCTCGAGCCCTCCCCAGCCGATCAGGGCGGCGACCTCCCTGTCACCGAGGCGCAGGGGCGCGGGGACGTTCTCTGTGCTGGTGCGACCGGACCAGGCGAGGAGGGGCGGGGTGACGGCCATGGGTCAGTCCTGGAGCACGAGAGCCGGTCCGCTGAGCGCTATGGCGTGCCGTTCCCGGGCGCAGGTGCGGCAGAGGTTCTCGAGGGACCTCTGCTGGGCCGCGTCGAGCCGCGAGCGTACGAGGTCCTGAAAGCCGCGGGTCGCATGGGGCTGGCCGCACGTCGCGCACGGGACGAGCTCGAGGCGGCTCGCCATCACGCCATACAGGGAGACCTGCCGTTCGGTGCCCCGGTTCTCGACCACGATGGCGCCCACCGGGCAGAGCACGGCGCAGGTCCCGCAGCCGATGCAGGCCGCCGAGTCCAGGACGACGCGCTCGGCGACGCTGCGCTGCCTGGTCGCGTCGCCCCGGGACGCGAGGGCCCCAGCGCCGAAGTCGCGGCAGGCGCGCACGCACAGGCCACACAGGGCGCAGGCGTCGGGGCGGTCGTTCGTGAAGGCCGGGACCGTGACGCCGAAGCGCTGCGCGAGGCGTGTGAGCGCCTCCGTGGGGGGAAGGCTCGACACGAGCAGCTGCACGATCGTCTTCCGGTACAGCTCCAGACGCTCGGTGTGACTCTCGACGACGAGACCGTCGGAGGCGGGCAACGTGCAGGCGGGGAGGACGGTCCTGGGCAGGGCCGGCCCCTCGACCTCCACGATGCAGAGGCGGCACGCCCCGAACGGCCCCAGGGCCCGATGGTGGCAGAAGCTCGGTATGTCGATGCCGACCTGGCGGGCGGCGTCGAGCACGCAAGCGCCCTCGGCGCTCTCAACTCCCTTCCCGTCGATGGTGAAGCGAGCCATGGATGCCCCTGAGGTCAGAATCCGGCAAGCTCCCTCGCGTGCCGCTCTCGCTTCCGTTGAGACGCCTCCTCGGGCGTGGTCCACTCCAGGGCGTGCGCGGTGCACTTCGTCACGCAGGCCGGCTTGAGGCCGCGATCCACCCGCTCCCTGCAGTAGTCGCACTTCACGACCTTGCCCGCGCTCGCGTTCCACTGCGGTACGCCCCAGGGGCAGGCGGTGATGCACGTCTCGCAGCCCACGCACAGCGAGGGCTCGACGAAGACGATCCCGTCCTTCGGGCGCTTCTGCATGGCGCCCGTGGGGCAAGCCGAGACACACCAGGGCTTCTCGCAGTGGTGGCAGGGCATGAAGACGAACCTCATCCTGGGAATGCCGGCGACGGGCTTCGGCCCCACCTGGACGATGCGGCAATTGCGCGGGCCGACCGGGATGTCGTTCGCGGTCTTGCAGTGGACCTCGCACGCATAGCAGCCGATGCAGCGCTTGTGGTCCTGGTAGATGTAGTAGCGGCTCATGATCGCCCACCCGCCGCCTTGCGCACGGTCACCGTGGCCTCGAGGTTGGCCACGCCGCCCCCGACCGGATCGACCGACTCGAGCAGTCCGGCCGCGAACTTGGTGTCCTTGAGCCCCTTCCTGAACGATCGCGTCTTCAACGGGACCTCGTTCCCGAAGCCGTGCAGCATGAAGACCGCCTCGCGATGGATGAAGGGGGTGACGTAGGCCTTGATCGTGCCGGTCTGGCCCCTGCCGCGGACCTCGACCGTGTCGCCGTTCTTGATGCCGAGCTTGTCCGCCTCGACGTCGTTCATCCAGAGCGTGTTCTCGGGCACGATCTCGTTGAGCAAAGGGTTGTTCTGGGATTGAGCGTGCGTGTGGACCGCGCTCCGCCCGAAGGCCAGCCTGAAGGAGCCTTCCTCGGGCCTCATGGGACGGACGTAGGGCTTGAAGGACTCGAAGGAGCGCCGCGCCAGCATCGACGAGACGAACTCGATCTTCCGCGACGGGGTGCTGAACTTCAGATCGTTCGGGTCCATCAGGATCGGCTTCTTGGCGAGGCTCACGAAGCCCTTGGCGCTGAAGTCCTCGACCTTGACGCCGGTGCCCTCGAGCTGCCAGCTCCAGACGTCGTCGATGCTCTTGTAGGGGAGATGCTCGCCCGCCCCCATCCGCTCGGCGATGAGCGCGAAGATCTCCCACGCCGGCTTGGCGTCGTAGCGCGGCGGTATCGCCTGCCTCCGCATGATGAAGCTCGGCTTCGGCCCCTTCTGCGTGGCGATGATGTTCGACCTCTCGAGATAGGTCGCTTCGGGCAGGATCACGTCGGCCTGCCACGCGGTGTCGCTGTAGTTCACGTCGATCGAGACGAGCAGATCGACCTTGTCGAGCTCCCTCTTCTGCGCCTCGGGGTCCGGAAACGCGGCGATCGGGTCGAACCGGTACGCGAAGAAGGCCCTTACCGGATAAGGCTCCCCGGTCCTGATAGCCTTGTAGAGGTTCACGAGGTGCCCCGTGCCGAGGGGTCCGCCGGGCATCTCCGCGTCCACGATCCGGTCCTTCACCTCCGGGATTCGCGCCCCGAGCGACTTGAGCGGGCGGGCCCCCGCGTCCTTGGGGCCCTTCGCGAGGATGAGGCCACCCTCCTTCTCGAAGTTGCCCATCAAGGTGTTCAGCACGTAGATGGACCGGCTGCTGTAGAACGAGTCGGGATAGCGCGACACCATCCACCCGCCGTGGAAGATGACCTTGGGTCTCGCGGCCGCGACGTCGCGGGCGAGCCGCACGATCGCGTGGGCGGCGATCCCGGTCTCCTCCTCGGCCCACTCGGGCGTGTAGGGCTGCACGAACCGCTCGAGGTCGGGGAGCCCCTCCACCCACTTGCGGACGAACTCGGCGTCGTAGAGCTGCTCGCGCAGGAGGACGTGGATGAGGGCGAGGTTGAGCGCGTAGTCCGTTCCGGGGCGGATCATGAGGAACGTGTCGGCCTTCGAGGCCGTGACCGTCGCCCGGATGTCGATGTACGTCAGCTTGGCGCCCGCCTCGAGGGCGTCCAGGATGGTGTTGACCTCCTTCACCTGGAGCGACTCGAAGACGTTCCTCCCGTAGAGCACGATGTGCTTCGTGTTCGCGAAGTCGTACGCGATCTCGCCGCGGCCGCACCCGAACACCGACTTGCAGGCGAGGTTCACGTTGCTCGCGCAGGAGTCGTCGTGGTCGAAGTAGTTCGGCGATCCGAGCGCCTTGAGGAAGCTCTTCGTGAGATCGGTGAAGAGGCCGCCCCGGTCCGCGAGCGCCACGGCGCGCGGGCCGTCCGCCGCGATGACCTCCTTGAGCTTCCCGGCGACGTGGTCGAGCGCCTCGTCCCAGGTCGCCTTCCTCCACTGACCGGACCCGCGCGGGCCGCTCCGGATCATGGGATGCTGCGGCCGCTCCGCGTCGTACTCGAAGGCGAGCCCGGCGGAGCCCTTCGCGCAGAGGCTTCCGTTGATCCCGGGGGCGTGCGGATTGCCCTCGATCCACTTGACCGCGCCGTCCTCGACCTCCACCCGGATCGGGCAGCGGACCGCGCACATGCCGCACATGCTGTAGACCGATGACATGTTGCTCCTGAAGATCCCTGGTGTCGCCGGCTCCAGACTACAGGCTTCCGGAGGCGCCCGAGGGGCCCCCTCACCCTTACCCTCTCCCCCGGCGGGGGAGAGGGGATAGGTACGGAATCAAAAGCATCTCTTACTGATCGATGCTCTAGAACACGCCCAGCAAGTTGAGCGAGAGAACTGCCAACCCCACCACCGCCACGCGCTTCGCCACGACCGGGCTGACGCGCTTCGTGATCTGCGGGGCGATGTAGCCGCCGAGGAGCCCGGCCGGGAACATGATGAGGAAGAACGTCAGGTCGAAGTTCCCGAACTGGAAGTGCCGCACGGTGCCGGTGACGGTGTTGAAGAAGATGACGAGGAGCGAGCTGCCGACGGCCAGGTACATCGGCATCCCGAGCGCCAGGGTCATGATGGCGATCATGAATGGGCCGCCGCCGAAGCCGAACATGGACGACACGATCGCCATGAGGAAGCCGAGGGCACAGCCCAGGGCGACGTTGATCTTGAATTCCTGTCCCCAGAATTGAACGTGCATGTCGTCCCCTATGCTGCCTTGCGAGGCTCTGCCGCGCCCTTTGCGGCTTCTTCTGCGCGCTTCTTGAACTCCTTCAGGATCGCCTGCTCCTTCTTGTTCTTCGCGAGGTACCCGGGCATCGTCTGCCACAGCATCAGGGCGGCGAGGACGAGCAGGATCCAGCCGAAGATGAACTTGTACTGCTCGAGCGTCACGAGCTCGGTGAGCTTGGGACCGAGGAACCCGCCGGCGATGGTGGAGAGGCCGATGGCGACCCCCACCTTCCAGCTGATGAACTTGATCTTCGAGTAGTTGTAGATCCCGCTGCCCTGCGAGAAGAGCACGGTGGGCATGACGGTCCCCGCGACGATCGTGTGCGGGAGTGGCCACAGCGTGATGAGCAGCGGGTTCAGGATGAACCCACCCCCGGCGCCCATCATGACGCCGAAGATCGAGATGGCGAGCGCGAGCAGGAACGGCCAGAACAGGTTGACGCTCGCTCCCGCGTTGCCGAGGTAGACGGTGGGGAAGCTGATCTTGTTCTCGAAGACGGCCGGCTGGCTCCGCGCGCTCTTGTCGACGACGGCGGCGATGCTGTACTGCCCGGGCGCGAGCCCCGAGCCGATCTTGAGCGTGGCCTTGTAGGTCCCGTCGGGCGAGACGTCCACGTCAGCGCCGAACACCTTGCCCGGGCTCCTGAACTTGGCCTTGAGGAGCTGCATGGAGCGCTTGCGGCTCTCCTTGCCGTCCATGGGAGGGAGCAGCTCTCCGCGCGACCCGATGATGCTGCCCATGAGTGTCGCCTGATGGCGGTGGATGGCCGCCCTGGCGGGCGCCGAGTACGCCACGTCGGCGCCGAGGTCCTTGAGCGCCTTCGAGACGCTCCACTTCGACCCCTCCTTCTTGAGCTGCTCGAGCGTGTCCTTCTTCTCCTTCGGGACGAAGAGCCTGTAGTAGGCCGGCATCTCCTCCGTCATGTAGAGGATGTAGGGGCGCTTCCCCGTGTCCTTGTCCATCTCGGTGTCGAAGCGCGAAGCCCGCACCTTCTTGGCGGACCACACCTCGATGTAGACCGGCTTCCCCGCGGGAGCGGTGCCCGAGACCTGGATCGTCCCACCGTTGTCGAGCGATCCCTTGTCCACCTGGATCGTCACCGCGGGCGTCACTGCGCCGTCCGGAGCGCTGGCCGTCTCCTTGGAGACCGGAGCCTTCGCTTCCTCGGAAGAATTCGCGGCGGCTGAGCCGCTCTGAACGAGCACGACGAGACCGCAGGCGAGGCCGATCCTCGCCAACCACTGTAAGTGCTTCATCCGTTTCTCTCCCTCTCCTGCGCTCTGCCCCGCGGCCCGTCTCTCGAGTCCGCCGGACGAATCCATTCGCACGCTGGGTAGCCCTGGAGCAGCCTGCGATGAGCAACCCCCGTACCAGCGCGAGGTTCGCGCCGAATCTCCGGCAGGGCCGCGCTGAACGAGGGGCGCGAGGAGGCCGCGCTGTGCCATTTGGACCAGCGGTTGGCCCTTTTGGCGCACATACTGTGTGACCGATGGTGCGTCCGTGTAGGCGGCTCAGCTCAGGGATATCGGCCGGGTGTCCGCACGAGATCGTGGTTCTTCATTCTCGTCCTGAGCTGCTTGCGCGAGATGCCGAGTACCTCGGCCGTCTTCGTCTGGTTCCAGCCGGTCCTCTCGAGGGCCTCGAGGAGGAGGCGCTTCTCGTTCTCGAAGAGGCCGAAGCCGTTTCCGTGGTTTTGCGGCGCGGCTTTCGGCTCCCGCAGGCTCCTGGGCAGGTGCTGGAGTGTGATGGTGTCCGTCGTGCAGAGGACCACGGCCCGCTCCATGGCGTTCTCGAGCTCCCGCACGTTCCCGGGCCACTCGTGGTCCACGAAGGCCTCCAGGACCGCCCCGTCGACGCCCGTGATGAGCTTGTGGTTCTCCTCGTTGAACTTGCAGAGGAAGTGGTTCACGAGCGCCGGGATGTCTTCTCGCCGGTCTCGAACAGGAGGGACGTGGATGACGACCACGTTGAGGCGATAGAAGAGGTCTTCGCGGAAGCCGCCGCTCTCCACCTCGCGCCGCAGCTCCCGGTTCGTGGCGGCGATGATCCGGACGTCGACCTTGATGCGCTGCTTCCCTCCCACCCGCAGGAACTCACGCTCCTGCAGGAAGCGAAGGAACTTCTTCTGCACGTTCAGCGAGAGTTCCCCGATCTCGTCGAGGAAGAGCGTGCCCGTGTGCGCGAGCTCGATCTGCCCGACCTTCCGCTCGTGGGCGCCCGTGAAGGAGCCCTTCTCGTGGCCGAAGACCTCGCTCTCGAGCGTCTCCTCGGGCAGGGCCGCGCAATCGAGCGTCACGAAGGGCCCGGCGGCCCTCGGCGACTCGTAGTGGATCGCTCTCGCCACCAGCTCCTTGCCCGTACCGCTCTCACCCATGACGAGGACGTTGGAGGTGCCCTTCGAGACCGTGTCGACGAGGGTGAACACCTCCCGCATGGCCTGGCTCTTGCCGATGAGGTTCCGGAATCCGTTGCGCTCCTTCAATTGCGTCTTGAGGGAGAGGTTCTCGCGGGAGAGGCGGTTCTTCTCGACCGCCTCGCGCGTAACGGTCAGGAGCTGGTCGGGATGGACCGGCTTGGGGACGTACATGAAGGCGCCCTGCTTCATGGCTTCGACGGCCTTCTCGATCGTCCCGAAGGCGGTCAGCATGATCACCGGCACCGTGCGGCCGCTGCGCTTCACCTCCTGGATGAAGTCCAGGCCGTTCATCCCCGGGAGCTTGTAGTCGACGACGACGGTGTCCGGGTCGAGCGCGGCTACCTTCTCCAGCGCCTCCTCGGCCGTCGTCGCGGTGGCCACCTCGTACCCGTCCTTCCTCAGGATGGCGGAGAGCACCTTGAGGGTGTTCACCTCGTCGTCGACGAGGAGTATCGTACCCTTGGTCCTATCCATTGCTCCTCTCGAGCGGCAGCGAGATCGCGAACTCGGTGCCTATGCCAAGCTGACTCTTGACGGCGATGTCGCCGCCGTGCTCCCTCACCACGCGCTCGACGCAGGCGAGCCCGAGACCGGAGCCCCTCGTCTTCGTCGTGAAGAAGGGTTTGAAGATGTCCTTCACGACATCGTCGCCGATTCCAGCGCCGGTATCCACGACGATGACCCTCACCCGCAGGTCCGCCACCCCGGTCAGGATGGTCACCGTGCCGCCGTGCTTGGTCGCGGCGAGGGCGTTGACGAGGATGTTGAGGAGGGCCTGCCTGAACTGCTGGGCGTCGAGGGGGATGGGCGGCACCCTCTCGTCGAGGAAGAGGTGCAGCTCCACGCCTCCTTCCGTCGCCTCCTGCCTCACCAGCCTCACCGTGTCCTTCACGATGTGGTTGACGTCCGAGGCCTGAAGCCGCAGCGGGGGCGGCTTCGAGAAGCGCAGGAAGCTCGTCACGATCTCGTTCAGCCTCTCCGTCTCCTCCTCGATGATCTCCAGGAACTCCTCCTGGCCGTCGTCCCGGGCGTTGTCGTGCAGGTACGAGACGGCGCCGCGGATCGCGTTCAGGGGATTCTTGATCTCGTGAGCGACGGTCATCGACATCTCGCCGAGGGCCGTGACGCGCTCGAGGCGGGCCTTCTCCCTGCTCGTCTCCTCGAGACGCCGCATGTTCGCGCTGAGCCGCTTCACCATCTCGTTGAAGGCCGCGCTGAGCTCGCCGATCTCGTCACCGCAGACGCGGCGGTAGACGATGCACTTCTTGCAAGTCGCGATCTTGGAGGCCGCGTCGCCCTGGATGAGCCCGCCGCAGCTGGTTCCGGGAACGGTCCAGCACGGGCCGGCTTCGCGAGCCGGGCAGTCCACCTCGTCGCAGGCCATGATCTCGCTGCAGCGCTCGCCGGCTCCGAGCTCCACCTGGACCGAGAGATCACCCTCCTGGACGAGCGCCATCATGTCCTTGAGCCGCTGGATGGGCGTGGTCAGGAGACGGGCAAGGCCGAAGGCCCCCGCCACGCCGAGGCCGAGGATGACCGAAGAGATCGCGATGATGTAGCGCTTCAGGGCCTTGAGGTCGTCTTCGACGAACCCCTCCCGCTCGTCTTGCGAGAAGCCCACCATCACCGTGCCGATCACTTCGTACCCCACGGTCACGGGCACGACGATCTCCCTCACCCCCGCGTCGTCGGGCGCGCCGGCCACGGAGACACGGGAGACCGGCATCGAGGGGAGCACCTCCCCGAGCCGCTTCCGGTCGGTGTGCGCCACGATCCGGCGCTGCCGGTCGACGACGCCCGCCGAGACGCAGCCCGGCACCTGGTCGATGGCCCGGACCAGCTCGTCGAGCCTCAGGGGGTCGAGGAAGATCAATGGACCGGCGACGTCCTTCGCGAGGTTCTGGGCCAGGCCTGACTCGTGTCGGTCGATCTCCGTCCGCAAGGCTCGGCGCTGGTAGCTGATGATGAGGGTCGTCACGGCGACCACGACCACCGCCATGACGAGGACCACTGCGAGGGTGAACTTGCGCGCCAGGCGCAGGTTCTTGAATGCCTGGAGGATCCTTGCTCCCACGGTCAGTGTTCCCTGAGGGGCTCGAACTCCCGGGCGTCGGTGGCCCGGAAGCGCTCGATCTTCGCCGCGCGAAGGAGGTCGCTTCCTCCGAGCCCCAGGAGAAGGCGCTTCACGGAGGCGGCGAGGGCCGGGCTGACCCTTCCCCGGATGGCGAAGGGCCAGTCGGGGAGCGATTTCGCGCGGGCGAGAACGCGTATCCTCTTCATGTCGATCTCGTCCTTCAGCTCCGCGAGCGCGGACTCACGGACGAAGCCGGCCGCCGCCTCGCCGCGGTACACGCCGAGGATGACGCTCTCCTGCCGCTTGGCGTCCACCAGGACGAGGTCCCTCTCGACGTCGATTCCCGTCATTTGGAGGAACAGCCGCTGGGAGAGGAAGCCACCGGCCGACTTGCGGGAGACGATGAGGACCTTCTTCCGCTTCAGCTGGCTGACGTCGCGGATGTCGCTGTCGTCCCTGGTGATGATGACGCCGCGGAAACCGTCCTGGACGTCCTTGTCGCTCGCGCTCACCGTGGTCAGCAGTGCCTGCATCGGCACTTCCTTGCCGAGGAGGGCGTAGACGTAGGGATTCTGGTAGGAGAACTCCACTGCTCCGGCCTTCACGACGCCCATGAAGTCGTCGAAGTCACGGGGGATCACGAGCTTGAACTCGCGCCCTGTCTCCCGGGACAGGTAGCGCATGATGGGCTCGTAGCGTTCGTACATGGTGATCGGCGAATAGAGGGGCAGCACCGCGACCTTGACCGTCTTGGCCCCGTACTCGATGTCGTCCCTCCCTGTCGCGTTCCTGATCATGACCCGCACCATGTCGTAGTCGCGGTCCTCCGCGACCACGAAGCCGCCGATGTCCGGGTCGATGGAGGACAGGACGCCAGGGTCCGTCAATTGCTGCAGGCCCACGACGATCCGCCGCCTGAGCTCATCGGAAAGCGACGGCGAACCGCAGATCATGTAGCGCGACACGGCCTCGGAGCTCTTCAGGACCCTCAGCCCGTCGGCGGCGTACTTCTGCGCCACCGCCTCGCTGATCCCTCCCACGTCGTGTGCGCCGACGAGGACCGAGAGGGCTACCCTGTCCTCCTGCTGCAGCAGATCCACGCTGGCGAAGTCCCTCGCCTTGATCCCGAGGTCCTCGAGCATGGCGAGCGGCATCACGTAGCTGAAGGCGGACTGGCGCGTGCCGAGGGCCAGCCGCTTGCCCCCCGCATCGACGACCCTCTCGATGCCGCTGCCGCTCTTCGCGACGAGGACGCTGCGCGACGCGCGGCCGTCTCTCCCGACCGCCGAGGCCAGGGGCACGACCTTCTCGCGATACTTCGCGCGCACCTCGCAGTACGCCGCGGGGTCCAGACACGCGATGTGCGCGTCGCCGCGGCCGATCTCCTGGAGCCCCGACTCGTGGTCCCTGGCGACGCGGATGGCGACCCGCATCCCGAGCGTCTTCTCGAGATGGTGCTTGAGCGGGAGGAAGCGCTCGTACATCACCTCGACGCGCTCGACGGGGAGGACGAGGAGGGTGAGCGTCCCGGCGCCCGGCGGCGGCGCCTCGCCGCGCGCCTCGACGGCCTGGGGTGGCTCCGCCCTGTTCGAGCACGCGAGGAGTCCGATGAGGACGAGGAGGGCTTGGGCTCTTCGCATCGAAGGAGCGTCGTCTGAGGCTGGCGGTGTTTCCCGGTGCTCCAAGCAAGCGATGTGCCCCCTGATGCAGGGCGGTACGCTGCACGTATGGGTGAAAGCGCGCAGAAGACCGCGCGCGCTTCATCGCCTGCGCAGTCCTTGCGCGGACGAGAGATACTGAGTACCCGGGGCTCGCGCCGCCCCGCCCCGCCGGCATAGCCGTCGGGGCCCCACCCCGGCTAAGAAGCCAAAGGCATTGTTCGACAGGTCTTGAGACCGATGCGGTACCTCGACTTTCCTCGCGAGCGGCTCGCCGAGTTCCTGTGCGGCATGCCCAAGGCCGAGCTGCACGTCCACGTGGAGGGCACGCTCGAGCCCGAGCTCATCTTCGCGGTGGCGGAGCGGAACGGGATCCCGCTCGCCTACCCCGACGTCCAGGCCCTGCGCGACGCCTACGCCTTCACCGATCTCCAGTCCTTCCTGGACCTCTACTACGCCGGCGCGAGCGTCCTCCGCACCGAGCGCGACTTCCACGACCTAGCCGCCGCCTACCTCGCGCGAGCCGCCAGCGAAGGCGTGGTCCGGGCGGAGATCTTCTTCGACCCGCAGGCGCATACCTCGCGCGGCGTCGAGTTCGAGGCGGTGATCGGTGGCCTCGCGCGGGCGTGCGAGGACGCCCGGCGGCTCGACGCGTTCGTGGCTGCGTTTCGTGAGCGGGGTTGAGTGGGTGGTACCATCCCGACGCCCCGTCGGCCACCGACACGAAAGGGAGGCATCCATGAGCAGCGAGGCAGATCTGAAGGCGGAGCTGGAACGGCTCAAGGCCGAGAACCAGGCTCTCAAGGCGCGCGGCAGCAAAGGGGTCTCGATGAAGGTGAGCGAGAAGGGCGGCGTCTCGATCTACGGGCTCGGCCGCTTCCCGGTGACCCTCTACCAGGAGCAGTGGCTCAAGCTCCTCGACCTGGCCGACGACATCCGTTCCTTCATCAAGGAGAACGAGGGCAAGCTGAAGAAGAAGGAGTGAGTTGCGGCGCGGGCAGCGAGCGGCGCGTCAGGGCCAGTGAGTTTATCCTCGGACCGAGCCAGACGGCCTAGCTGCAAGCCGCGCGAGGCGCAAGCCCGAAGCTGTAGTTCGTGCTACTGCGAGGGCTTGCAACGATGCCCGGCGCCGCAGATCGGCCGTCGCGGCGACGGGAGGGGA
>JBGQLS010000051.1:0-21725 GCA_041500205.1 Anaeromyxobacteraceae bacterium
CGGAGTGGAAGAGTGGCTCGCGCGGCGACGTCCGCACCACCGCCGGCCAGAGCCAGGAGCAGCCCGAGCCGAGAAGCGCGAGCGATGCGACGGTGAGCCGCAGCCAGCTGCGCATGGGTGACCTCCGACGCGGGAGGGCATGAAAGGGCGCCCCCGTCGAGGTTCTAGCACGGAGGGCCGCAGGAGCGGCGATGGGCTCGTTGATCGGGGCGACGTCGAGGTTCGCCCCGCTCCGCGTCCGCGCTCGTCAGGTCACGGCACGACGATCGTCTGCAGGGCCTCGTCGAAGAGCTGCTGCGCCTCGCGCCCAGCCTCCGGCGTCTCCGCTTCCTCCAGGCGCTCGAGCGCGAGCTCGAGGATCTCATGGCCGTCGCGCGTCAGCAGGCGAATGGAACGGACGAGGTGGCGGCCGTGATCGGAGCGGGCCAGGTCGATCATCGCCTGGGCCGCCGCCATCGCGGTCATCGGCTCCACCTCCCTCGTCCTCACGTACGTCCGATGGAGGCCCTCGATGGCCTCGATGGAGGGACGACCGTAGAGCTCGCGCACGGCCGGCGGCCAGTGAGCGCGACCCTTCGGCTCGATCGGTCCGGCGATGCGGGCCGGGGAGAGGTTCAGTGCGCCGGTCGTACGATCGTCGCCACGCGCTCCACCGGTCGTCTTCGGCGTCGCACCGGGTTCGCACAGGTAATCCGCCAGGCTCACTGCGAGTAGCGGAGTGTCCTCCGGGTCCCGTAGCGCTTCCTCCGAGGTCGTCTCGGCGGGCGCGGGCTCGCATGCGAGGGCGACGCGCTCGGGCAGCACGAGCCGGATCCTCATCCCGAACTTGGATTCCTTCCATTCGTGGGCGGCGACCACGGCGTCGCTGGAATAGTCCGCCGAGCAATCGAGCAACTGTATCTTGAAGCGGATCCGTTCACCGACCGGTCGCACGCGGTCGGTGGCGACGAACACGCCCTCCGTCCGGTATCGATCGAGGAACGCCCGCAGGCACGCGTCCTCTGCCCTGTACGCAAGCGTCATGCGAACCAGGGGCAGGGCTTTCGTCCTGCCGATCGGGCGGCTGTGGTCGTTTGCGCTCATGCACTCTTCGACGGGCTATTGGAGACGGGAACGCATTTCCGAACCGGTGAAGCGTGAGACCGAGCTTGGCCCTCACTCTATTTCCAGTCAGTGAACGGTTCCCATCCCAGGCCCGAGTGACGTGGCGTTGACACATGGTAAACGGGTATTCGCTGCGACGGAGGCGCACATCGCCGGGGTACTGGGGTAGACGTTCCAATGACGTGGTGGGCCGAAGTCTGGCCCACCGGTCTCGAAAACGAGCCCCTTCTCGGGCGACGACGCTGGAGCCGCTCTACTTCCTCGGGCGCCTGATCGCGAACAGCACCGGCGAGAGCGCCAGCATGAGAAAGGCGGGTCCGCCGGTGGAGCAGCCGGACGTCTTGACCGGGCCGAGCGTGCCGCCCACCGGGGTACTCCCCTGGAACACGCCGCCAGGGTTCCCCGCGTCAGTTCCTCCGTCGGGGACGCCGGCGTCCGGGATCAGCGGGTTCGCGAGCTCGTCCTTGAGCGCGGTGGCCACGGGCCCGAGGAAGAAGTTGCCTGTGCTGGCCTCGAACAGCGCTGCTCCCTGCACGGTTGCGTCCTGGGAGAGCTGCGTGTCGAAGAACGTGAGCCAGGCGCTGTCGGTCGTCTGCCAGGCCCGCGACGAAGGCCCTGCCTCGGTGAGGAATAGCTGGTTGCTCGCGAGCGACGTCCCCGCGGCCGCGCAGTCCGCGATGATCTGACGGTACGCGAAGGTGGTGGCGGATTCGACCGTGGGATCCGTCGACATCGTCAAGGACCGTGCGTGATAGCTCCATGCAAAAGTAGGCAACTGCGCCTTGACTGCGGTCGCCGTCGCGCAAAACGCATCCGAGG
Organism: Anaeromyxobacteraceae bacterium; assembly: GCA_041500205.1. Lineage (GTDB taxonomy): Bacteria > Myxococcota > Myxococcia > Myxococcales > Anaeromyxobacteraceae > Anaeromyxobacter_A. Next base: position 1,924 of record JBGQLS010000051.1, read on the forward strand.
CAGTGTTTCCTCCCAGCGGGAGGCCGGGCGCGAGACCTCCGACGATAGGCTGGAACCCGGCCGTGTTCATGGTCAGGGTGAAGAGCGCCCAGAACGCGGCGAGGTCAGTCGAATTCCCTTGCGGCTCCGAAGGCCCTTCGACCGCGTCGATGCACGAAGGGCACGCGACCTTCACCGCGTTCACATCCGTGAGCCACGCAGGGTCGGGCTGCGTGTTCGCGAGGACGGGGAAGTTTCGGCTACCGACCTGAGCGATGACCTTCGCGCCAGCGCACGCTGCCTTGTACGCTGACATCACCGTCGCGATGTTCGGGTTCGTGCTCGGAAGAGGGAACACCGCCAGCCGCGGGCAGGAAGCAAGAATTGCCTGGGGGTCGTCGTTCGTGACGAACACACCCAGCTTGCTGCTGGAAACCGCTGAGAGCGCGAGAGCAGAGAACGCCAGGAGTGCGGAGCTCATGCCACCAATTCTATCCGCCTCGTGAAACCGCGGCGCGTACCGTCGTGAGGAGCGCCTCGTCCTCCCCGGGGCCTACCGTCCGGGGGTCGAGCACCACCGCGCCCTCCTCGATGCGGGCGATGACTGGCGGGTCGCCCTGTCGGAGGCGTGCCGCGAGCTCATCGGGAGCGCTCGACGGGAGGGCCAGGACGCGGGTGGGGAGGGTCACCTCGGGCAGCGATCCACCGCCGACCGCCGAGACGCTTGCGCGGACGGCCGCGCCGGGTGCCGTCTCACCCAGGGCGGCGAGCCAGCCGCGCGCTCGCCGCTCGAGCGCCTCCTCCTTCTGGGCGATGGCTCTCCACACCGGGATCTTCCGCTCGGCCTCTCCGCGTTCGTAGTGCGCCAAGGTGGCGCCCAGTCCGGCCAGCGTGACCTTGTCGACACGCAGTGCGCGCATGAGCGGGTGGCGCTTCACGCGCTCCACCGCCTCTCGACTTCCAACCAGGATTCCCGCCTGCGGCCCGCCGAGGAGCTTGTCGCCGGAGAAGCAGACCAGGTCGGCGCCGGCGGCGACGCGCTCCTGTACGGACGGCTCGTGGCCGAGTCCGTGCGGCGCCGTGGGAAGCAGCGTGCCCGAGCCCAGGTCGTCCATGACCCACAGCGCGCGCCGGCGCCCCAGCTCGACCAGCTCCGAGAGCATCGCGTCGTGGACGAAGCCCGAGAGCTTGAAGTTGGACCGGTGCACGGAGAGCAAGAGGCGCGTGCGCTCCGTGATGGCCGCCTCGTAGTCGCGTACGTACGTGCGGTTGGTCGTGCCGACCTCGACGAGCGCGGCGCCGGACCGGCGCAGGACGTCAGGGATGCGAAAACCACCGCCGATCTCGATGAGCTGGCCGCGGGAGATGATGACCTCGGGTACGACTGCCAGCCCAGGCCCCTCACCCCGACCCTCTCCCCTGCTGTCTCCTGCAGTGCCCGCCGGCGGGGGACAAGCCCCCGCGCTACGGTCTGGGACGGCCCCCTCACCCCGACCCTCTCCCCCTGCGGGGGCGAGGGAGGTTCGTGGCCTTCGAGCTGAACTTCTGCTTCCGGCGGAGAAGGGGCTCTCTCCCGGCCGGCTCCAGCACAGCGCCGCGAGCGCGACGAGCACGGAAGCCGCGTTGTTGTTCACGACCACCGCCGCCTCGGCGCCGGTGAGCCTGCAGAGGGACGCCGCGGCGTGGCCGTAGCGGTCCCCGCGCGCGCCCGCCGCGAGGTCGTACTCCAGGTTCGAGTAGCCGCCGCCCACCTCGCGCATGGCGGCGAGCGTCTCCTCGGAGAGCGGCGCTCGCCCGAGGTTGGTGTGGATCACGACGCCGGTCGCGTTGATCACGCGGCGCAGGGATCCCTTGGCGACGGCCTCCAGCCGGCCGAGGAGCGCCCGCTCGAGGTCGGGCCAGGCCGGGCATGCGTTGCCGGCAAGGACCCACCCCCGCAACGCGTCGAGCTCGGCGCGCACCACTTCCATGACGACGCCGTGCCCCAGGCGTCCGACCAGGCCCGCGGCCCCGGCGGCCTCCAGGAGCCGGTCGGCCTTGGGGATCTTGCGTACTTCCAGGCCCCGCTCCGCCGTCTTGTCCGGCGTCATGGGTCTCGCATAGCACGCTTTCGTGGCCACGGCCGCGTCGAGAGGGGGAGCGTTATCCCGGCGAGGGCACAAGCTTGTTGCCTCGGCTGAAGTGCCAGGGTAATCCTGTGACCCTCATATGCTCCCGTCCATGGGTGGTCCGGCTGTTGCTGCGGCGCAGTCTTACCTGTGGCTCATTGTCGCGCTGCCGCTCCTCGGCGCCGCGGTCAATGGCCTTGTCGGGCGCAAGCTCGGCAAGGGCAACGTCGCCCTCGTCGCCATCTCCGCGCTGGTGGGATCGTTCGCGCTCTCCCTCATCGCCTTCTACTGGACGTTGCAGGGCGAGGCGCTGCACTTCCGCGGCGGCACCTGGTTCCGGATAGCGGGACCGGGTGGGCGCGCGCTCATCGACGTCAGCTGGGGCTTCCTCTTCGACCGTCTCTCCGGGACGCTCGCGCTCGTCGTCACCGGCGTCGGCTCGCTGATCCACATCTACTCCGTGTCGTACATGAGCCACGAGGACGAGTTCGGGTACGCGCGCTTCTTCACGTACCTGAACCTCTTCGTCGCGGCCATGATGACGCTCGTCCTCGGCGACAGCCTCGTCCTCACCTTCGTCGGCTGGGAAGGCGTCGGCCTGTGCAGCTACCTGCTCATCGGCTTCTGGTACACCGACGCGCAGAAGGCGTACTGCGGGCGCAAGGCCTTCGTCGTGAACCGCATCGGCGACTTCGGCTTCCTCATCGGCCTCTTCGCGCTGCTCTCCATCTTCGGAACGGTCGACTACGGACAGCTGGCGGGCATGGCGCGCGGCGCTTCGCCCGACGCTGTGCTCGGCGCGGGCGTGTTCTCCGGGAAGACCCTGGGGTGGGCGCTCACCTTCGCGACGCTGGGGCTCTTCCTGGGCTGCTGCGGCAAGAGCGCCCAGCTGCCGCTCTACGTGTGGCTCCCCGACGCGATGGCAGGCCCGACGCCCGTCTCCGCCCTCATCCACGCCGCTACCATGGTGACCGCGGGCGTCTACCTGGTCGCCCGCACGGGCTTCCTCTTCGCGCTCGCGCCCGCCTCGATGGCCGTCGTCATGCTGGTCGGCGCGGTGACCGCGGTCTGGTCGGCCGCCATCGCCTTCGCCCAGAACGACATCAAGAAGGTGCTCGCCTACTCGACGGTGAGCCAGCTCGGCTTCATGTTCATCGGCGTCGGCGCCGGCGTCTTCTTCGCCGGCACCCTGCACCTCGTGACGCACGCCTTCTTCAAGGCCTGCCTCTTCCTCGGCGCGGGTTCCGTCATGCACGGGATGCACGAGGACACCGACATCCGGAACATGGGCGGCCTGTGGTCGAAGATGCCGCACACCGCCAAGACGTTCGGGATCGCCACCCTCGCCATCACCGGCATCGTCCCGCTCTCCGGCTTCTTCTCCAAGGACGCCATCCTGGCGGGCGCCCTGTTCAGCGAGAACCACGCGCTGCCCTGGGCCGGCAAGGCCGCCTACGTGCTCGGGACTCTGGCCGCCGCCGGCACCGCCTTCTACATGGTGCGGCTCTTCGCGCTCACCTTCGCCGGCAAGCCGCGCTCGCAGGCGGCGGAGCACGCACACGAGTCCTCCCCGGTCATGACCGGACCTCTCTGGGTGCTCGCCATACTCTCCGTGATCGCGCTCTTTCTCGGCCTTCCCAAGGTCGAGGCTCTCGGCCACTGGGGCGAGGTCTTCGGTGAATTCGTGCACCCCGTCTTCGCGCAGGCGAGCGGGGTCCTGGGCGGAGGCGAGGAGCACGTCCAGGCCTGGCCGTTCCTCGTCGCCTGGGTGGTGGCGGTGGTCTGCGGCGGCATCGCCTGGCGCATGTACGCCGGAGCCTGGCGCGGCGTCCCCGAGCGCGTGGTCCGGGCCTTCCCCGCCCTGTACCGCTTCACCCTCGACAAGTTCCGGGTGGACGAGCTGTACGACCTCTTCGTCGTGAAGCCCCTACGCGGGGTGGCCTTTGGCCTCTGGCGCGTCGTCGACACGGTCCTCATCGACGGCACGGTGAACCTCGTCGCAGCCGTCGCCGGCGCGCTCGGTCGCGTCTTCCGCCTGGTGCAGAACGGCGACGCCCAGCGCTACGCCGCCCTGATGGCGATCGCGGCGGCCGTCATCTTGTGGTCCGTCCTCGGCGTGGGAGGCCGCTAGTGAACTTGCTCACGATGGTGGTCTTCCTGCCGCTGGCGGGGGCCGTAGCCGCCAGCTTCTTCCCCGCCGCCGAGCCCGGCCAGCACCGGGCGCTCGCGCTCGTCGTCTCCCTCGCCACCTTCCTCCTCTCGCTCGGGCTGTGGTTCGGCTTCAGCTCCGCGCCCGGCGCCCCCGAGTTCCAGTTCGATGTTCACGTTCCGTGGATCAAGACCCTCGGCATCGGCTACCACGTCGGGCTCGACGGGGTGGCCCTGCTCCTGGTGATGCTGACCACCGCGCTCACGCCCATCGTCGTCCTGTCGGCCTGGAACGCGGTCCAGGAGCGCGTGAAGGAGTTCATGATCGCGATGCTGGTGCTCGAGACCGCGATGATCGGCACCTTCGCCGCGCTCGACCTGGTCCTCTTCTACGTCTTCTGGGAGTCGGTCCTCATCCCCATGTACCTGCTCATCGGGATCTGGGGCTCGGACAACCGGCTCTACGCGACGGTGAAGTTCTTCATCTACACCTTCGTGGCGAGCGTGCTCATGCTCGTCGCCATCATCTACGTGGGCGGGCAGGCGGGCGGCACCTTCGACTACGTCCAGGTGCGGCAGACGCTCCAGGCCACGGGCTCCACCCAGCGCTGGCTCTTCCTCGCCTTCGCCGTCGCCTTCGCGGTGAAGGTGCCCATGTTCCCGTTCCATACCTGGCTGCCCGACGCGCACACCGAGGCGCCCACCGCCGGCTCGGTCATCCTGGCGGGCGTGCTCCTCAAGATGGGGACCTTCGGCTTCTTCCGCTACGCCCTGCCGCTCTTCCCCGAGGCGGCGCTCCATTTCCGGCCCGCCATCGCCACGCTGGCCGTGGTCGGCATCGTCTACGGCGCGCTCATGTGCTTCGTGCAGAAGGACATGAAGCGGCTCGTCGCCTACTCCTCGGTCTCGCACCTCGGGTTCGTCATGCTCGGGCTCATGGCGCTCACGGCGGAGGGGCTCACCGGCGGCGTCTACCAGATGCTGAACCACGGCGTCTCGACGGGCGCGCTCTTCCTCATGGTGGGCATGCTCTACGAGCGCAGGCACACCCGGCTCATCTCCGAGTACGGCGGCATCGCCCGCCAGGTGCCCTGGGTGGCCGCCACCTTCGTCATCGTGACGCTCTCGTCCATCGGCTTGCCCGGCACGAACGGCTTCGTCGGCGAGTTCCTCATCCTCTCCGGCACGTGGTTCGGGCGGCTCGCCCACGCTCCCTGGTTCTCGGCGGTCGCGGCGACCGGGGTCATCCTGGGGGCGGTCTACATGCTCGTCCTCGTCGAGCGCGTCTTCTTCGGCCCCATGCGCAACCCGAAGAACGCCGGGCTCGCCGACCTCTCCGTCCGCGAGTGGGTGGTCCTCTTGCCGCTCCTCCTCCTCATCGGCGTGATGGGCCTCGTCCCGCAGCCGTTCCTCGATCCGGCGAAGCCGGCGGTGGATCGGCTCCTCACGCGCTTCGCTGCCGCCGAGCAGCGCCTGCGAGACCAGGATCCGACGCGTCCGCCCACCACCGGCACGCAGCCGCCCGCGCTCGCAGGGAGGGAGTGACATGAACCCGCCGGCTGGTGACGTCGCCGCGCTCCTCCCCATCTTCATCCTGATGGTTGGCGCGCTCGTCCTCCTCATGACCGAGGTCTTCCTCACCTCGGGTCGCCGCGGCTACCAGGCCGGGCTCACCGTGGCCACCGCCGCTCTGGCCGCGATCGCCGCAGTGGCGGTGCCCCCGGCCGGCCGCGTCTTCGGCGGGCAGGCGGTGGTGGACGCCTTCTCCGTCTTCGTGACCGTGACGGTGTGCGGCGGGCTCGCGCTCTCCGCGCTGGTCGGCGCTCCCTGGCTGCATGCCCGCGGGGCCGAGCGAGGCGAGTTCTACGCGCTGGCGCTCTTCGCGGCCTGTGGGATGTGCCTCCTCGGCAGCGCGTCGGACCTCCTGGTCGCCTTCATCGCCATCGAGGTGATGAGCCTCGCGACGTACGCGCTCGCGGCCTGGATGCGGCGGGGGCGCAAGCCGGCCGAGGCCGCCTTCAAGTACTTCCTGCTGGGCGCGTTCTCGTCGGCGCTCTTCATCTACGGCGCCGCGCTCGTCTACGGCGCGACGGGCTCCACGCTGTTCTCCGACATCTCGCGCTCCTCGGGATCCCTGCTCACGACGGGGCTCGGCCTGGTCGGAGCGGGCCTCGCCTTCAAGATCGCGGCGGTGCCGTTCCACCTCTGGACGCCCGACGTGTACGAGGGCGCCCCGACGCCCGTGACGGCCTTCATGGCGGCGGGCGTGAAGACGGCTGCCTTCGCCGTGCTGGCGCGCCTGCTGCTCGTCGTCTTCGCGGGCGCGGGGCTCGGCGGCACGGCCTTCGTCAAGGTGGTGGCGGCGCTGGCGCTCCTCACCATGCTCTTCGGCAACCTGCTCGCGCTGCCTCAGCGAAGCGTGAAACGGATGCTCGCCTACTCGTCCATCGCGCACGCGGGATACCTGCTCGTCGGCATCGTCTCGGCGGGCGCCGCCGGGGCCCGCGAGGCCGCCATCTCGAGCGTGCTCTTCTACCTCGCCGCCTACACGGCGACCGTGATCGGGGCCTTCGCGGTGGTGGGCGCGCTCGAGCTGCGCGGCGCGCCAGGGGAAGAGCCCCCGGACGCCTGGGACCTGACGCGGCTGGCGGGGCTCGCCCGACGCCGCCCCGGGCTCGCCTTCGCGATGGCGGTCTTCATGATCTCGCTGGCCGGCGTCCCTCCCAGCGCGGGATTCATCGCGAAGCTCCTCATCTTCAAGGCCGCCATCAGCGCGCAGGCCTACGGCCTCGCCGTGGTGGGCGTCCTCACGAGCGCGCTCGGCGCGTACTATTACCTGCGCGTCGTCGTCTACATGTACATGCGCGCGCCCGAGGCCGGTGAGGAGCCCGCGCTGTCGCCGGCGCTCTCGGTGGCGCTCACGGCCTCCGCCGTGGCGGTGGTCGTCCTCGGCGTCGGCCCCGAGTCGGTGGCGGCCCTGGCTCGAGCCGCGTCCACGATCGCGCCCTGAAGACGGGTCAAGCCGGGCGGCCGCCGCCCGCGCCGAGGCCGATCCGCTTCATCTTGCGCCAGAGCGTGGTCGAGGACACGGCCAGCTCCTTCGCCACGCGCGCGAGGTCGCCCCCGCTCCGCGCCAGGGCATTCTCGATGGCCCGGCGCTCCGCCGTGTCGACGGCCTCCGCCAGGGTCTGCGCGGTCCTCCCGCCCAGGCCCAGGTCCGCCACCTCGAAGCGGATGTCCGCGTCGGAGAGCGTGGCGTGCGGGGCGAGCGCGGCCGCCTGCTCGATCATGTTCTCGAGCTCGCGCACGTTGCCCGGCCACGGATACTCGACGAGCTTCTGGAGCGCGGTGGGCGTGAGCGTCTTCCGCTCCCCGGTGCGCTTCGCGTACTGCTCCAGGAAATGCTGGGCGAGGGGTGGCACGTCCTCGCGGCGCTCGCGCAGCGGCGGCACCCGCAGCGGCACCACGTTGAGCCGGTAGAACAGGTCCTCCCGGAATCGCTTCTCGGCCACCGCGACGACCAGGTTCTGGTTGCTGGCGGCGATGACGCGGACGTCCACGTTCACCGGGAGCGACTCGCCCACGCGCCGGATCTCGCCCTCCTGGATGGCGCGCAGGAGCTTCGCCTGGCACCCGGGCGCGGTCTCGCCGATCTCGTCGATGAAGAGCGTGCCGCCGCTCGCCTCCTCGAACAGGCCCCGTCGCGCCCGCGTCGCGCCGGTGAAGGCGCCCCGGGCGTGTCCGAAGAGCTCCGACTCGAGGAGCGTCTCGGTGATGGCGGCGCAGTTCACCGGGACGAAGGGCTTGTCGGAGCGGCGCGACGCGGCATGGAGAGCGCGCGCGATGAGCTCCTTGCCGGTGCCCGACTCGCCGCTGAGGAGGATGGTGGCGTCGGTCGGCGCGACGCGCACCACGCGGTCGAGGAGCTCGCGCAGGCACGCGGCCCGGCCGACGATGTGCGCGAGCCCGTAGCGGGCCTGGAAGTCGCTCCGCAGGAGGCTCACCTCGCCGAGGAGCCGGCGCTTCTCCATCGCCTTCGACACGCGCAGGAGGAGCTCGTCCTCCTTGAAGGGCTTCGCGATGTAGTCGTAGGCGCCGCGCCGGATCGCCTCCACGGCGGCCTCGATGGTGCCGTAGGCGGTCATCACGATGACCTGCGTCGTGGGCGCCGCCTCCAGGGTGGCGCGGAGTACCTCCATGCCGTCCACCGTGCCCATCCGGACGTCCGTGAGCACGACGTCGAACGTCTCGCCCGAAAGCCGCTGGACCGCGGCCGCGCCGTCCTCTGCCTCGCCCACCGTGTAGCCGGCTTCCCGCAGGAGGATGGCGGTCGTGGCGCGCATGTTGCGCTGGTCGTCCACCACCAGGACCTTGCCGGGCGCGCTCGACGGCGAGAGCGGTCGGCTGCCGCGCGCCTTGGCATCCGCCGTCTCGCCCATGGGGCCATCCTCGGCCTAGACGCGGCGGTTTTCAACAGGGCGGGGGGAGCAGTGTAGGTTCCCGTGAGGGAGATCATCCGTCAGCCGACGGGATCGCCCGCCGTTGTCTGCCTTCCGGCGTGGTCAACGGCAGGTGGAGGGCGAAGACGGTGCCGCCCGAGTCCCGCCCGCGCACCTCCACCCGCCCGCGGTGGTCTTCGAGGATGCGCTTCACCACGGCCAGCCCGAGCCCGGTGCCGGTCGCCTTGGTGGTGAAGAACGGCTCGAAGATGCGGTGGCGGACCTCTTCGGGAATGCCGGGCCCCGTGTCGGCCAGCTCGACCACGGCCGCCTCTCCCGAGAGGCGGGCGTGAACGGAGAGCGTGCCGCCCTTGGGCATGGCCTGGACCGCGTTCAACGCGACGTTCAGGAGCGCCTGCCGGATGAGCCCTGCGTCCATGGGGATGAGCGGCAAACCGTCGGGGACGTCGCGCACGAGCGCGATGCGACCGTGGGCCTCGGCGAGCGCCGCCGCCACGGCCTCGTCCAGGACGCGGTCGAGCGGCTCGGCGCGCATCGTGGCTGGAGCGGGCCTCGCGAAGTCGAGGAGCTGGCCCACGATCCGGTTCAGGTGGTCGGCCTCCTCGCCGACGATGTCGAAGAGCATCTTGGCGTCGCCCCTGGGCCGCACCATCCGGCGCAGCGTGCCGAGGGAGTTGAAGATGGCGCCCAGGGGGTTTCGCACCTCGTGCGCCACCACCGCCGCCAGCTCGCCCAGCGCGGCAAGGCGCTCCTGGTGGACGAGCTGGTCCTGGAGCAGCTCCAGCTCCTCGGCGCGGCGCCGCGTCTCGTCGAAGAGCCGGGCGTTGTCGATGGCCACCGCGAGCTGGTTCGCGACGGCCATGGCCCGCTCGATCTCGGCCGCGGTGAAGCGGCGTGGCCCGCCGTGTTCGCACACGACGAGTACGCCCATCGGCTGATCGCGGAAGAGCACCGGCGCGGCCAGGACAGCCCACGCGCCGTGGGCGGCTTCCTCCGCCACGTCGCGAAACGCGCTGCCGGCGAGCTCGTGCACGGCGAAGGGCCGGCGTTCGCGGACCGCCGCTGCGGCGAGCAGCGGCGCGTCGAGGCTCGCCGTCCCGTCGAGCAAGCCCGGGACCTCCTCGGCGGTGCTCGCGCCGAAACGGAGCTCGCGGTGGACCGCGTCCACGAGCAGGACGTGGCAGTGGGTGGTCGAGAGGAGCTGCCGCACCGCGCGCGCGCCCTCGCCCAGGATGCGATCGAGGTCGAGCGAGCCGGCCACGCTCCGGCCGACTTCGTTGAGGAGGGAGAGCTCCTCCACGCGCCGCTTCTCCTCCGCGTAGAGCTCTGCGTTTTCGAGGCCCATGGCGGCCTCGGAGGCGAACAGCCGGGCGTTCTCCACCGCGACGCCGAGCTGGACCCCGATGGCGGAGAGGAGCGCGAGCTCGGCGTCACTGAAGGGATGGCGGGGCCGGCGCCCGAGGAGGAACGCGCCCAGAGCCCGGTCCTTGACGAGGAGCGGCACGCCCACGGCCGTGGAGATCCCATCGCATTCCAGCATCCCGGTCGGCTCGCCCCGCGCCGCGAGGTCCGGCAGATGGATCGTCTTGCGCTGCGCGACCGCGAGGCCGGCTGGGCCAAACCCCAGCGGGAACCGCGTTTTCCCCGGCTGTGTCCCGGGGCGCGTGCCGAGCGAAGCAGTCTGGACGAGCTCATCCCCTTCCAGCACGAAGGCAGCGGCCGCGTCGGCCCTGAAGGTCGTCGAGATCCGGCGCAGCGCGTTCTCGAGGAGGAGCACGGGGTCGAGCGTGGCCGTCGCGACCGCGATGTCGTTCAGTAACGTGAGCTCCGCCACGCGCCCGCGCAGATCGCCGAGCAGCCGGTGCGTCTCCACCGCTCCGGCGAAATGGGCCCCCATGGCCTGCAGGAGCTCGGTGCGGCACTCCGCGGGTTCTCGGGTCTCGCGGAAGCCGACGGTCATGACGCCGATGACGGTGGATCGGAACCGCACCGGCACGCTCGCCACGGTGGCGAGCGCCAGCCCATGAAGCAGCGCACGCAGCGGCTCGGGGGACTCGCTCGCGTGGCGCACCTGCACCAAGCCGTCCAGCTCGGGCCTGCCGAAGAGCTCGCCCTCGAGAGGAGCGCGCGCGAGCCGCTGCCGATCCTCCTCGCCGCCCCCGTGGAGATGGAGCAGCTTCCACTCGCGCTGCTCTCGGTCGAGGAGGGAGAAGCCCACCGTCGTGCAGTGCAGGACCGACGCGACCTCCTGCGAGGCCCGGGCGAGAAAGGACTGGACGTCCGGCGCCGACCCGGCGGCCTCCGCCACCCGGTTGAGCGCGGCCAGCTCGGCGTTGCGCCTGGAGAGCACCTGGATGGAGCGCGCCGCGTCGAGTGCGGCAGAGACCTGCGAGCCGAACAGCCAGAAGGCTGGGAGATCCTCTGCGCGTAGCCACGGCCCGACGGCGACGAGGAGCGCGTCCGGCCGTCCGCCCACGTCGACGCGCACCGCTGCCGCCGAGCGGCGCGCCGCGTCCGCCGCTTCCTCCGCTGGCAGCTCCCCGGGCGCGAGGCGACGCGCCTCCGCCAGCCACTCGTCCATGAAGACGGCCCCGTCTCTCCAGGCCTGGCGCAGCGCCGGGATCCAGGGCTGGCGCGAGCCGACCATGCTCTTGCCGAAAGCCAGCTCGAAGCGGGCGGCTCGCCCTGGCTCGAGCCGGGCGTCCTCCACCCGGAGCTCGTCGCCGTCGGGCCGGAACACGATCCCTTCCAGCTCGAGACCGGGGAGCGCCTCGAGCACGGTGCGGCGGACGTCGTCCTCGCGCAGCTCCCGCTGGACGAGGGCGCCGAGCTGGGCCATGGCCGAGAGGCGTGTGCTCCGGACCGCCTCGCCCGTCACGTCGATGAACTGCACCACGATGTCGCCGCCGGAGGCCGCGGCGTGCACGCGCACCGATCGCCGTTCCGTGCCCCAGAGGAGCGTGGTGACATATACGCTGGGCGAATGCTCTCCCCGCAGGCGGCGCGCCTGGCGGTCCGCCACGCGCTCGAGCTCGTCCGGCGCCACGAAGTCCGTGTAGGGTCGACCCAGGAACGCCTCGCGCGTCGTCTTGAGCAGCGAGAGGAGGGCGTCGTTGGCGTAGGCGACGCGGGTGTCCCGCAGGACCACGGTCGGAATGGGTGCGGCATCGAGCGCGGAGCGGTCCATCGGGTGTGATCCGTCGCGGGGACGAGCCCGCGCTAGAGCAGAGATCAGTGAGAAATGCCTTTGACTCCGTACCTATCCCCTCTCCCCACCGGGGGAGAGGGTTAGGATGTGATCCATGGCGGGGACGAGCCCGCGCTAGAGCGGCGATCAGTAAGAAATGCCTTTGATTCCGTACCTATCCCCTCTCCCCCACCGGGGGAGAGGGTTAGGGTGAGGGGGCCGATCCGCGGAGCACCCGCTTCTCGCCGACGCGCAGGGTGACCTTTTCACGATCGAAGTACTCCGCCAGCGGGATGACGTGCTTGCGCGTGGCGCCGACCAGCTCCTTGAACTCCTGCGTCGTGATGGCGCGCTTCTCCTGGAGGTCGCGCACGAGCCGCTCCCGAAGCCGCTGCACCGCGTCCGCGTCGAAGTAGAGCTCCGCGGAGATCCGCAGGACGCGTCCCTCCGCCACGAGCAGCTTCAGCACCGCCACCACTTCGGCGAGGGGTGCCTTGGCGGCGGCGGGCAGCTCGGAGAGCCAGGGCGGGGTGAGCCCACCGCGCGCGAGGACGGCCGACACCTCGGCCTTGAGCGCTCCACCGGCGGCGCCGCTCGCTGCGTGGTGCGACGGCACGCGGACGTGATCGCCCTCGGCCAGGAGCTCGCCCTTCTCCGCCAGGCTCGCCAGGAGGCGCGCGAAGAGGCGCGGGTCCGTCACGGGCGGAAGCTTCCCGCGCAGCTCCTCGCGCGAGATGCCCGCGGCGAGCGGCTTCGCCAGGTGGAAGGCGACCACCGCGTCGACGAGCCGGGCCGCGAGGCCGCGCGCCACCTCGCCCGCCACGTAGGCGCGGCGCTCGCGGTCGAAGAGGAGCGCGCCACCCTTCGCGCCGAGCCGCTCGAGGTTCGCCTGGAGCACCTTCGGCGCGAGCGCGGTGCGGCCCACCAGCGTCTCGGAGGCGAGGCCTGCCGGGCCGGCCATGGCGAGCACGGCGGTGATGCGCGCCTCGGCGTCCCCGCGCGCGAGGGCCTCCAGCTGCGCCATCTCGGCGGGACGCCCCCGCTTGCGGCGCCGCGCGGCCACCGCCAGCACCCGCCCACCCGCGACGGTCTTGCCGCGTCCCTCCAGCACCGAGAACCCGCGGAGGATGAAGCGCTGGCCAGGCAGGGCAGCCGCGGGGGCGGCCAGGCGCAGCTGCGCGAGCGCGGTGGCGCCCGGAGCGAGCTCGCCGCGATCGAGCAGGGCGACCGAGGCCGGCACCTGCGCCGTGCCCACGTGGAGCAGGAGCTTGGCGCGGTGCCGCAGTGGCTTGGGCGCCGCCGCGAGCAGGGAGAGCTCGACGTCGAGCGCGTGGCTCACCGGGACCACCCCGGCGTGCACCAGCGCTTGCCCGCGGGAGATCGCCTGCGCCTCCAGGCCCGGCAGGTTCACCGCCGTGCGCTGGCCGGCGAGGGCCCGCGGGACCTGTTTCCCATGCACCTGGACGGTTCGGATGCGCAAGGAGCCCTGACCCTGCGCCGGCGGCGAGAGCACCACCGCGTCCTCCTCGGCGACCGTTCCGGAGAGGAGCGTGCCCGTGACGATCGTCCCGAAGCCCTTGAGCGAGAAGGCGCGGTCGACGGGCAGGAAGAGCGGGCCGTCGGCGGGGCGCTCCGGTGCCTGGCGCGCCAGCGCCGCGATGGCCTCGACGAGCGCGGGAAGGCCGGCACCCGTGCGCGACGACACGGGGACCATGGGCGCGCCCTCGAGAAAGGTGCCTTGCACGGCGGCCCGGACGTCCTGCTCGAGGAGCGGCAGCCATTCCTCGCCCAGCTCGGGCAGGAGGTCGGCCTTGGTGAGCGCCACGAGGCCGCGCGGGACGCCGAGCAGCCGGCAGATGTCGACGTGCTCGCGCGTCTGCGGCATCACGCCCTCGTCGGCGGCCACGACCAGGACGACGAGGTCGATGCCACCCGCGCCGGCGGCCATCGCGCGGACGAAGCGCTCGTGCCCGGGCACGTCGACGACACCCGCGACCGTCCCGTCGGGGAGCTCGAGGTGCGCGAACCCGAGCTCGATGGTGATCCCGCGCCGCTTCTCCTCGCTCAGGCGGTCGGTGTCGATGCCTGTGAGCGCCTTCACCAACGCCGTCTTGCCGTGGTCGATGTGACCGGCCGTGCCGAGGACGATTCGCTTCATGGCCGATGCCGGCGCATCTTGGCCCCCTCCGCCTGGAAAGGGTTGGGGAGAGGGTCGGAGGTAGGCCCCCTCACCCTGCCCTCTCCCCCGGTGGTGGAGAGGGGACGGGGGACCCATTCCTGCGTCACACGCCGACCTCGCCAGGGTCGTTCGAGCCCGAGGCGCCGCCGTGGAGCTGGTAGTCCCAGCCGAAGACGACGAGGTCCCTCGTCTCGAGCGCGAAGAAGTCGGCGTGGTTGCCTCCCGGGCGCACCACCAGCGTGGCCGTGCGCGTCTCCTTCGCGCCGGCCTTGTGGGCGGCGGCGCAGGCGGCCGCGAGAGTCTTGCCGCTCACGGTCACGTCGTCGACCACCAGGACGGACTTCCCGGCGAGGGAGGAGAGACGCTCGGCGACAGAACGCTTGCCTTGCTTCTCGACCTGGACCGAGTGGAACTCCGCCCGGAGCGGCACGGCCAGGGCGCCGCCCAGGAACACGCCTCCGTTCACGACCCCCAGGATGACGTCGGGCTGGAACTCGCGGCCGATGCGCTCGGCCAGGTCCCGCGCGAGCTCGCCGAACTGCGACCAGCCCACCTCGCGCACGCCGACTTCCCGGCCGGCGAGCCCGTGTTGCTGCGGTACGTTGAGGCGCATCAGCGCGAACGCGTCGCCCACGCCCTCGCCCAGGGGCTGCTCGGCACGGCGAGAGGGCCGGACGGCCTTGAGCTTCCGGCCGCGCAAGGCGCGCGATGGCTTGCCGGCGGTGACAGGAGCCGGACGGCGCTTCACTGTGGCAGCCGGACGGCGCTTCACTGTGGCAGTTGGACGGCGCTTCACTGTGGCGCGGACTCGGGTCTTCTTCTTGCGCGGAATGGCGAGCCTCCGGGTTCGGGCCTGGGCGACGGTGCGTCGTGAACGATCTAACACGATGGGGGCCCGCGTCGTTCAATTCGGCAGCACGCTCCTGATCGTTTCCCGCAGCGAGTGCCGCGGAGCGTAGCCGAGGTCGCGCGCCGCGCGCGAGCCGTCCACCGCGCACAGGAACTGGAGGTGGTCGACCTCTTCGGGCGGGAAGCTGGTGAGCCGCGCCTCGAAGGCGCGCCGGAGCAGTCCGCGCACGAGGAAGTGCGGCACCCGTACGGGCTTGCGACCGAGCTCCTTCAGGACCGTCGAGAGCGGGATCTCGCCGGGGCCGGTCACGTTGTACACGCCGCGCACGCCGGGCTTGAGCGCGAGGACCATGGCCCGGCAGACGTCGTCCATGTGGATGAGCTGCACCATGGGGTCGAAGCCGAGCACGGTGATGGGCCTCTCGAGGCGCAGGTAGTTCGAGGGCGCGTTCCGGACGGTCGGCCCGACGATGTGCACGGGGCGCAGGACGACCGTCTCGATGTCAGGGTGCTTCCAGAGGAACGACTGTGCGTACATGTCGACCTCGATGAGGTCGCGGACGTCGGAGTACCGGTCGGCCGCCATGAGCGGCGTCTCCTCGGTGAGGAAGTTCGAGTTGTCGGGGAGGGGCCCGTAGACGTTGGCCGAGGAGAGGACGACCACCTTCTTCACGCCGTGCTGCACGCACAGCTCGAGCAGCTTCTGCGTGCCCAGGATGTTGAAGCTGTGCGCCTCTGAGAAGGGCACGCGTGGGTCATGCATGATGCCGAGGTGGATGAGCGCCTCGATCCGGTGGCGGCGGAACACCTCGCCCAGCTTCCTCTTGCGGATGTCCACCTGGTAGTGCGGGAGGTCCTTCGGCTTCTCCCGGAACGGGCGCCGGTCGATGCCGACGATGTGCGCCTCCGTGTGGAGCAGGCGCGCCAGGGCCTTCCCCAGGTTGCCCGAGATGCCGGTGATCCCGACCAGCCGCGGCATCCCGGGGAAGGTGACTGCCTCGGCGGCGTGGTCGGGGGCGGGCATGGCCGGGGGCTTACCAGAAGACGTGCTTGCGCTCGCGCACGCCCTCGTCGAGCAGCTTCTGCACTGCGCGCTTCACCTCGCCCACCTTCTCCTCCAGCACCGCGTCCTCGTCGTCCGCCGAACCCGTGAACCGCATCGGCTCGCCGAAGTGGATGTGGTAACGCGTCGGGAGCGGCAGGGCGAGCGGCGTGGGCGTGATCGGCATGGCCGGAATGGCGAGGAGGCGGGCCAGGAACTTCAGATCGACCAAGGCCGGCGCCTGCTCCTCCGCTCCGACGATGCCGACGGGGACGATGGGCGCCTCGGCCTCGAGCGCCAGTCGCATGAAGCCGAGCCCGAAGTCCTGCAGCTGGTAGCGCTGGCGGAAGGGCTTGTTGAGCCCGCGCACGCCCTCCGGGAACACGAGGATCGCCTCCTCGGCCGCGAGGAGGCGCCGGCAGTTCTCGGGCGTGCCGACGACCTGGCCCAGCCGCGCGTAGAAGCTGGAGACGAAGGGGAGCCTCGGCACCCACTTCTCGACCAGGGCGCGCACGAAGCGAGGCGGATCCATCTCGACGAGCGTGGAGATGGCCAGCATGGCAGCGTCGAACGGGAGCTGGCCGGAGTGGTTGGGGACGAGCAGGACGCGCCCCTCGGCCGGCACGCGCTCGATCCCGTGCACCTGGACGCGGAAGTACTTGCGGTAGAACCACAGGAAGGGAGCGATGGCTGCGATGGCGAAGTCGACGTCGAAGCCGTAGGGATCGACGCCGTACTCGTTGCGGGGTGGGGTGAGCTTCTCGAGGCGCTCCCTGGTGCCAGGGCCTCCGAGCTCGAAGGTGAGGGCGCGCAGCCGCTCGCGCAGGGCTGCCCCGAGGTCGCTCATCCGAGGAGGAGTATCACGGGCCAACGCGACGTGGGGAGCGTCCTCGCCACGCGAGGGCCTGGGCCTGGTTCGCGGCCGCGCGGCGGTCCCGTGCGTCGTGTACGCGCCCTGCTTTACCCCTCATCAGACGCCCAAGCACCGAACTCGGAGCCAAAACACATAGGGCACAATCTCGCGAATATCACGGCGACCTTGTCCCTGCTGATCAACCAGGCCCCGAGCCTGCTCGTCCAGACGAAGAAGCTGGGCCGTGGGCAGCAGGCCCGAAAGCGGTACAAGCTGACCAACGCCGGCATCGTACGCGTGCCGCGCTGTCTCGCGTCCTGTATGAGAACCTGTCTGGCAGTGAAGCGAACACGGTAGACATCACGAACTGCGTGCCGTGCCACCACGACGTAGGGCTTCGCCCGGGCCACAGAACGGATCAGCATCAGCAATGAATGCTTCACATATAGAAAATGCAGGGTGCCCGCGCGTCTTGCGCCGTCGTACGCATCGCCGGACAGAGCCCGATCGCACAACCGTGCTGGCTCCCTGCCCAGTCCAGTGCGCCACACCTCTCTCTACGCGCCAGCGCTCGATCGCGGTAGCTGTTCTCCATCCTGCCCGTATCAGGTAATCTTGGCGTTTTGGCCAAGCTCGCGAAGATAGGGGGGACACTTGACAGACGCCTCAGACTCACAGATCGACGCTCTCAGAAGGGACAACGATGAGTTGAGGGCACAGGTCGCGTCACTGAAGCAGGAGGTCTCGTTTCTTCGGACGCACTTCACCTTGGCGCAGGGAATGAAGGGCGAGACGCTGACCGCGCGCCTTACTGGCGGCGCGTTAGCCGCCAATTACGCGGAGTCGTTCGATCTCAGGGTCGGTCAGGACGTCACGGTCGAAGTCAAGTTTAGCAAACTGAACACACCGAACCTGGGACAACCGACTCGCCGATGGAACTGGTCCAAGCCTTTGGGCTGGAAAGACAAAGGAAAAGACTTCGACTTTCTCGTACTCGTCGGGGACAAGGACCCGCGCTTTCCGGACCAGTACGTTGACGACTCACCATACGTCTTCTTCCTAGTTCCAAGGGGACATGTGCAGGAGATCATGACCAAGGGCGAGACAATCGGTGCCAACGTGCAGCTCGTGACCGAACTGGCGCGCGCAAAGTCACCAGCTTCGCTGGCGCTGAAGAAGCACATCGTTCCGGCAGTGATCGTCACGTCCCTGCTCGAATGCAAGGTCACTCCATAACGTAGCTGGCTCTCCGGGAGGTTATCTTTGCTCCACGCCATCGTATACTACGGGCCGTTCGAGCAGAACTTCCACCTGCTATCGCCGAAGACGGACTCGTATGTGCTGTCCAGCGGGAAGCAGAGCGGCGTCGTGCAACCACCCTCCAAAGTCGAAGGCCTAGTGTTCGGATGCATGCAGGACGGAGACATTTATCGCGCTGTCAAAGCCGAGAATGTCATTGTTAGGGTTTCGGTAACAATCATTCCGGGAACGCACACACCACTCAAGCCGACCGGAAAGGGCAAAGAGTTCGGCCCCGTTCAGTACACCTTCATAGCGGATGATAACGCCCGGCAGTTGCTTGAGGACATGGCGGAAGCAAACCCACTTCAGAAGAAGGCCTTATTGGCCCTGTTGCCCGCGTAGGTAGGCTCTGGAATATCCCATCTACAGCACGCGCCGCCGGTTGCGGTAACGTCTTAAAGACCAAGTCCGGCCGCGGGTAGAACGGCTGCGGTGTGGGAGCCTTGCCGCCGCGCCCACCTACATGGCAGGGCCTTGCGTTCGTACACGTAAACGTGTACGTTAGCCACGTGAAGCGCCGCGAACTCGAGGCTAGCCTCCGAGAGCTCGGATGGGCATTCCTTCGGCACGGTGGGAACCACGACGTCTGGTCGAACGGCGACCGGCTGGAGTACGTCCCGCGCCACGCCGAGATCAACGAGAACCTGGCGCGCAAGATTCTGCGAAAGGCTGCCACGAAAAGGGAATCCGAATCATGAGACTCTCGGGACGCATCCGGAAGGATGGCAAGTTCTGGCTCGCGGAAGTGCCCATGCTCGACGCCATGACCCAGGGGCACTCCGAGCGGGAGGCCCTGCGCATGATCGCTGACCTCGTCGAGACCATGGCCGACAAGAAGGGCTTGAAGGTCGCGGTCTTTCCGGGCGAGCGGGGCACCTTCGAGATCGGTTCCGAGGACGCAGCCGCGCTCGTGGCTGTCATGCTTCGCCGGCAGCGCGAAAAGCATGGTGTGTCCCTCGCCGAGGTCGCCCGCCGCCTGGGCGCACGCTCGAAGACGGCTTACGCGCGCTACGAGCAAGGGCGAAGCGTACCCACCGTGGAAAAGCTCTTCGAGCTCCTGGCAGCCGTCGCACCCGGCGAGGACTTCGTCCTGCAGCAGAGCCCTCGAGCACGCGTGGGCTAGCGTCGTTGGCGTCTCTGCGCGGGCGCGACCCTGCCGGTTCCCTTGTTTCACCCTGGCGAACCGCGCGCCACGAACGCCGCGAGGTCCTCCGGCGCGATCCGGATGACCGACCCGATGCGCGTGTGCCGCAGCTCGCCGGCGGCGCAGGCGCGGTAGACGAGAGCGGTGCACACCCCCAGCCGGGCAGCCGCTTCACGTACCGTCAACAATTAGTCGATTGCAGGAGGCCGAGTGACGAAACCGAAACCTACAACGCGCGCCCCAGCCGGCCTCGTCTACTCATCTGACCGGGCGTACATCGTCCGGCTCGCTCGTGAAAAGGGCCTTGCCGATAGCGAAATCCTGACGTCGCTTGTTCAGAACGAGTTCGGCGACAAGATGCGACGGACGATCGTCCGCGAATGGGGCAACGCATCTTGGGTTTTCTGAGGAAGAGGCGCTTCAGCTTGCCAAGGGGGCCGGACTCATCTCCCGGTAGCTGTCCGCAACCGCTTCTGTCCAGGGCGAGATGCCAAGAAGGCTTGAACCACCTTTTCAGGGAACCCGCCCTTTGCCAAACGCTCACGCACGTC
>JBGQLS010000052.1:0-21561 GCA_041500205.1 Anaeromyxobacteraceae bacterium
CCCCGCCCCGCCGGGCAAAGCCCATCGGGGCCCCACCCCGGCCACGCTGCAGAGCGATCACATTTTTCGACAGGTCTCGAGCCGGACGGCCAAGGGGCTCGGCTGACGCCAGGGCCCGTCGCCCGCGACAGCCTACCTCCTTGCACCCAACGCGCCGAGCAGGTAAAGAGGCGGGATGCGCCGGAGCCTCTTCAAATCCAAGATCCACCGTGCCACCGTCACCCACGCCGACCTCGACTACGAGGGCTCCGTGACGATCGACGAAGACCTCATGACGGCGGCCGGGATCTGGGAATACGAGGCCGTCCACGTGTGGAACATCTCGCGCGGGACCCGGCTCCAGACTTACGCGATCAAGGGGCAGCCCGGCTCGGGGATCATCTGCATCAACGGCGCGGCCGCGCACCTCAACAAGCCGGGCGACAAGGTCATCATCGCCACCTTCGCGGAGATGGACGAGGCGGAGGCGCGCGCGCACGTGCCTCAGGTGGTGCTCGTGGACGGGAAGAACCGCGTGGCCGCCCGCGGCGCCGTCGAGGTCGCGGGTCCTGCGCGCCGGGTGACGGCGTGACGGTGCTTCTTTGGCGCGGCTAGCGCAGCCAGGTTGAGACCTCAGCCAGACCTCGACACCTTCCTCGGCCTGTGCCGTCCCGGGCGCGCCGTACCGGTGCGCGTCGAGGTCGAAGCGGACACGGAGACACCGGTCTCCGCCTTCCTCAAGCTCGCGCGCGGCGAGCGGCACGCCTTCCTGCTCGAGTCGGTGGAGGGCGGCGAGCGCAGCGCGCGCTTCAGCTTCCTCGGCGCCGGGCCGAAGAGCGTCCTCACCTGGAGGCTCGGCGAGCCGGGCGATCCGGTGGCGCGCATCCGACGCGATCTGGCCTCGCACAGCTCGGTCCGCGTCGAGGGCACGCCCAGCTTCTCGGGCGGCCTCGTGGGCTGGCTCTCCTACGACGCGGTCCAGCTCTTCGAGCCGCGCGTCCCCATCGCCAAGGTGGACGAGCTCGGGTTCCCCGACGTCTGCTTCATGGACTACGACCTGGTGGTGGCCTTCGACAACCGCCGCCATTCGCTGCACGTCATCGCCGAGGCGCGCTGCGAGAAGGGCGACGACCCGCGGGACCTCTACGCCCAGGCCCTCGCGCGCATCCAGGCCACGCTGCGGACGCTCGCCCGGCCATTTCGGGAAAGGCGCGCCCGCGCACCGGGGCGGCCGGCCGAGCTCCGGCCGCGCGTGGAGCGCAGCGCCTTCGAGGCGGCCGTCCGGCGCGCCAAGGAGTACGTGAAGGCGGGCGACTGTCAGCAGATCGTCCTCGCGCAGCGCTTCGACGCCGAGGTGAGTGTGGCGCCGTTCGACGTGTACCGGGCGCTGCGCCGCGTGAACCCGTCGCCTTACCTCTTCTACCTCCAGGACGGCGAGCGCGCCCTGGTGGGGAGCTCGCCCGAGACGCTCATCAAGCTCGAGGACGGCGAGGTCACGCTCCGCCCCATCGCCGGCACCCGCCGCCGAGGCAAGGACGCCGCCGAGGACGCGCGCCTCGAGGCCGAGCTGCGCGCCGATCCGAAGGAGAACGCCGAGCACGTCATGCTGGTCGACCTCGGCCGCAACGACGTGGGGCGCGTCTCGCAGATCGGGACCGTGAAGGTCACCTCGCTCAAGACGGTGGAGCGCTACTCGCACGTCATGCACCTCGTCTCGGAGGTGAAGGGGCGGCTCGCCCCGGGCCTCACCGCCGTGGACGTCCTGCGCGCCGGGTTCCCGGCCGGAACGGTGACCGGCTCGCCCAAGGTGCGGGCGATGCAGATCGTCGACGAGCTGGAGCCTGCGCGGCGGGGGCCGTACGCGGGGGCGGTGGGCTACTTCGACCGCCGCGGCAACATGGAGATGTGCATCGCCATCCGCACGTTGCTGCAGAACGGGCGGCGCGTGTCGGTGCAGGCCGGGGCCGGGCTCGTCTACGACTCGAAGCCGGCCGCCGAGTACCAGGAGACGGTCAACAAGGCCCGCGCGCTCTTCACCGCCGTGGCGCAAGCCGAGTCGGGCTCGCTCGACGCGGTGGCCAAGGCGCCGGCGGGGGCGGACGAGCGCGCGCCCGTGGTCCGTGCCGCTCGCGCCGCCCGCGTAGGAGGCCGCCGATGAAGCGCGCGCGTCTCGTCCTCATCGACAACTACGACTCCTTCACCTTCAACCTGGTGCAGTACCTGGGCGAGCTCGGCGCCGAGGTCGAGGTGTTCCGCAACGACGAGATCGACGTGCCCGGCATACGCGCGCGCCGGCCGGACGGCCTCGTGATCTCGCCGGGCCCTTGCACGCCCAACGAGGCCGGGGTGACGCTTCCCGCCATCGGCGAGCTGGCGGGCGCGCTCCCCATCCTGGGCGTCTGCCTCGGGCACCAGGCCATCGGACAGGCCTTCGGCGGAAAGGTGGTCCGGAACGCCCGGATCGTCCACGGCAAGGCGACGCCGGTGCGGCACCGGGGCACAGGGCTGTACGCGGGCCTGCCCTCGCCCTTCGCGGCCGGCCGTTACCACTCGCTGGTGGTCGAGAAGGAGAGCCTCCCCACCGCGCTTCGCGTCACGTCCTGGACCGACCAGGGCGAGATCATGGGCTTGCGCCACCGCAGGCTCGACGTGGAGGGAGTCCAGTTTCACCCCGAGTCCATCTTGACCGCAGGTGGAATGAAGCTCCTCGACAACTGGCTGTCCCGGATCGGTCGCGAGGCCATGGCTCGCCGCGGACAGGGAACGCCCGAGCCCGGAGTGAACCCGCCGGCGCCTGCCGTCCGGCGCGGGCGGCGGGGCCCGCCGCCGCGCGCCGCAGGAGGCCGCCCATGATCCAGCAAGCCATCGCGCGCCTCGTCGACCGTCACGACCTCAGCCGCGCCGAGGCGACCGAGGTCATGAACGAGATCGCGGACGGCAACGCCTCCCCGGCCCAGGTGGGCGCCTTCCTGGCGGCGCTGCGGCTCAAGGGCGAGACGGTCGACGAGATCGCCGGCGCGGCCGAGGTCATGCGGGCGCGCGCCGACAGGGTCCACGTCGGCCGCGACGTCTTCGTCGACACCTGCGGGACGGGCGGCGACAACCAGAACACCTTCAACATCTCCACCACGGCCGCCTTCGTGGTGGCCGGCGCCGGCGTCTGCGTCGCGAAGCACGGCAACCGCTCGGTGTCCTCGCGCTGCGGCTCGGCGGACGTGCTGGCCGCGCTGGGCGTCGACGTCGACGCCGCCAAGGACATCGTCGAGCGGTGCATCTCCGAGTGCGGCATCGGGTTCCTCTTCGCGCCCAAGCTGCACCCCGCGTTCAAGGCGGTGGCCGGCATCCGCCGCGAGCTCGGCATCCGGTCGGTCTTCAACCTCCTCGGGCCGCTCGCGAACCCGGCCGGAGCCCGCCATCAAGTCATGGGCGTCTACGAACCGCGCTGGGTGCCCATCATCGGGGGCGTCCTCGCCGCGCTGGGCACGCGCCACGCCTTCGTCGTGCACGGCGAGGGCCTCGACGAGATCGCGGTCACCGGGATGACGCACGTGTGCGAGGTGAAGGGCGACAAGGTGGAGCGCTACGCCATGTTGCCCGAGGACCTGGGGCTCCGCCGATGGGACAAGAAGGACATCCTGGGCGGCGACGCCGACCTTAACGCCGCCATCCTCCGCGACGTCCTCATGGGCCAGAAGGGCGCGCCGCGAGACGCGGTGCTCGCCAACGCGGCCGCGGCACTGGTCGCGGGCGAGGCAGCGCCGGATCTGGCGGCCGGCGTGAAGATCGCCGCCGCGGCGCTGGACAGCGGCGCGGCCCTCGACAAGCTCGAGCGCCTGCGCGCGCTCTCCCAGGGCACCGCGTGACCTTCCTGGCCGAGATCCTCCTGCGAAAGGCGAGCGAGGTCGCCTCGCGCCGGTCGGCCCAGCCCGAGCGCGAGCTGCGCGCGGCTTGCCGCGACCTGCCGGCCCCGCGCGACTTCTTCGGCGCGCTCTCGCCCCGCGGCGGGCCCGCGCGCGTCATCGCCGAGGTGAAGCGCGCGAGCCCCTCGGCCGGCGCGATCTCCGCCGGGCTCGATGCGCCAGCCCAGGCGCGCCGCTACGCGGAGGCGGGCGCCGCTGCCATCTCCGTCCTCACCGACGGCCCAGGCTTCGGCGGCTCTCTCGAGGACCTCTCGGCGGTGCGGGCGGCGGTCGGCACGCCGCTCCTGCGCAAGGACTTCGTCTTAGACCCCTACCAGCTCCTGGAGGCGCGCCTCCACGGGGCCGACGCGGCGCTCCTCATCGTGGCCGCGCTGCCCGGAGAGGCCCTTCGCCGGCTGCTCGCCGAGTGCGTCTCTCTCGGGCTCGCCGCGCTGGTGGAGGTCCACGACCCTCCGGAGGCGGAGATCGCGCTGGGCGCGGGTGCGCGCATCGTCGGAGTGAACAACCGTGACCTCAAGACGTTCGTGGTCGATCTGGCGGTGAGCGAACGGATCTTGCCGATGCTGCCGGAGGCCGTGAAGGGCGTCGCCGAGAGCGGTGTCCGCACGTCCGACGACGCGCGCCGGCTGCGCCGGGCGGGCGCGGCGAATCTGCTGGTGGGGGAGGCGCTGGTCAGGGCAGAGGATCCGGGGAAGCTGCTGAGGGAAATGACCGAATGAAGGGCCCCCTCACCCTGGCCCTCTCCCCCGCAGGGGGAGAGGGGATCTTCTGCTCCCTCCCTTCGGGTTCAGGCAAGGGCATGGCGTGAGCATCGTGAAGGTCAAGATCTGCGGCATCACCCGGCTCGAGGACGCGCTGCTCGCGGCAGAGCTCGGCGCCGACGCCCTCGGCTTCAACTTCTGGCCCGGGTCGAAGCGCTTCGTCGATCCCGACGCGGCACGCGCCATCGTCGGGAGGCTGCCCCCCTTCGTCACGGCGGTCGGCGTCTTCGTGAACCAGCCGCCCACGCACGTACTCGCGACCGCCGCTCAGTCCGGGGTCACCGTGGTCCAGCTGCACGGAGACGAGCCACCCGAGGATTGCAACGGCTATCCCATCCCGGCCATCAAGGCGTTCCGGATGGCGGGACCGGAGAGCCTGGCCGAGATGGGTCGCTACCGGGTCCAGGCGTTCCTGCTCGACGCCCCCAGCGCCGGCTTCGGCGGGAGCGGCGCCGTCTTCGACTGGGCGCTGGCGCGCCAGGCCTCCGCGCGCGGGACCATCATCCTCGCCGGCGGGCTCGCGCCGGAGAACGTGGCCGAGGCCGTCCGCGCGGTCCGCCCCTGGGCCGTGGACGTCGCGAGCGGGGTCGAGGCCTCTCCCGGCGTCAAGGATCCGGACAAGCTCGCGCGCTTCATCGCCAACGCCAAGAAGGAGATTCCTGCTTGAGTACGCTTCCCGACGCCCGCGGCCGCTTCGGCGACTACGGCGGACGCTTCGTCCCCGAGACGCTCATCCCCGCGCTCGACGAGCTGGAGGCTGCCTGGCGAGCGGCGAGGGCGGACGAAGCCTTCCGGCGCGAGCTCGACGACCTCCTGCGCCGCTTCGCCGGCAGGCCGACGCCGGTCGGCGAGGCGCGCCGGATGAGCGCCGATCTGGGCGGCTGCCGCGTCTTGCTCAAGCGCGAGGACCTCTGCCACACGGGCGCGCACAAGATCAACAACACGCTCGGTCAAGTGCTCCTCGCCCGGCGCATGGGCAAGAAGCGCATCATCGCCGAGACCGGCGCCGGCCAGCACGGCGTCGCCACCGCCACCGCCGCCGCCCTCTTCGGGCTCCCCTGCGACGTGTTCATGGGCGCGCTCGACGTGGAACGGCAGGCGCTCAACGTCTTCCGGATGCAGCTCCTCGGAGCGCGCGTGATCCCGGTCGAGGCCGGCTCGCGCACGCTCAAGGACGCCATGAACGAGGCCATCCGCGACTGGGTGACGAACGTCCGCGAGACCCATTACATCATCGGCTCGGTGGCGGGGCCGCACCCCTACCCGGCGCTGGTGCGCGACTTCCAGGTCGTGATCGGGGTCGAGGCGCGGGCGCAGGCGCTGGAGATGGCGGGGCGCCTCCCCGACGCCGTGGTGGCCTGCGTCGGGGGTGGCTCGAACGCCATGGGCATCTTCAGCGCCTTCCTCTCGGACCCGGGCGTGAAGCTCATCGGCGTCGAGGCGGCGGGCCTCGGACTCGACAGCGGCAAGCACGGCGCCTCGCTCACCAAGGGACGACCGGGCGTGCTGCACGGCTCGAGGAGCTACGTGCTCCAGACGGACGAGGGGCAGATCGCCGAGGCGCACTCGATCAGCGCCGGCCTCGACTACCCCGGCGTCGGCCCCGAGCTCGCTTACCTCAAGGACGAGGGGCGGGTCACGGTCCGGCACGCGACGGACGCCGAGGCGCTCGAGGCCCTGCAGTACCTGGCGCGCACGGAGGGCATCATCCCGGCCCTCGAGAGCGCGCACGCGATCGCGGCGGCGCGGGAGATCGCGAGGGAGCTCGGCCCCGGCGGCCTCCTCCTCGTGAACGTCTCGGGCCGCGGAGACAAGGACGTGGAGCACGTGCGACGGGCGCTCCAGGCGGCGCAGGCGGCTGCTCCGAAGAAGAGACCCCCCCGCGCCTCCGCTCCGGCTGGGCGTCGCCCGGCCCGGCCCGCGCGAGCTCCGCGCCGCAGTCCGCGCAACGGGAGGTCGCGATGAGCCGGGTGGTGGCGGCGACGCCGAGGACCGAGGATCGCATCGCCTCGATGTTCGAGGCGGCACGCGCCAGGGAGGAAGCGGCGCTCGTCACGTACCTCATGGCGGGCGATCCCGACCTCGCCACTTCCAAGGCCGCGGCCCGCGCCTGCGCCGAGGCGGGGGCCGACCTCATCGAGATCGGAATGCCGTTCTCGGACCCGATCGCGGACGGCCCGACCATCCAGCGCGCCGCCGAGCGCGCGCTCGCCGGCGGCACGAACGTCGGGGACGCGCTCGCCGTCGCGGCGCACGTGCGGGCGCGCTCGAATGCGTGCCTCGCGCTCATGGGATACGTGAACCCCGTCCTCGCCTACGGCCTCGAGCGCTTCTTCCGCGACGCCTCGAGCGCTGGCGTGGACGCGGTCATCCTCCCGGACGTGCCGCCCGAGGAGGCGGGCGAGCTCAGGCAGCTCGCCGACGCCGCCGGCGTGAGGATGGTCTTCCTCCTCGCCCCGACCTCCACGGAACTCCGCCGGCAGGCCGCGGTGCAGGCGGCGAGCGGGTTTCTCTACTTCGTGGCGGTCACCGGGGTCACCGGCGCGCGAAAGGCGCTCCCGGAGGATCTCCCCGCGCAGCTCGCCGCGGTGCGCGCCGTCTCCCCGGTGCCGGTGGTGGTCGGGTTCGGGGTCTCCACGCCCGCACAGGCACACGAGCTCGCCGGGATGGCCGACGGCGTGGTCGTGGGAAGCGCCATCGTCTCGCGCCTCGCCGAGAAGGGAAGCCGCCAGGCGCGCGTGGACCGCGTGAAACGGTTCGTGAAGGGACTCAAGCGCGCGATGAGGCGGTGAGAGCCCCCTCCGGGCTCGCGAGCAAGACATCCGCCATGACAGGGAAACGACGAACGGATGGTGTGGTGGTGACGACGAGGACGCTCGACCTCGTCAGGCACGCCCTCCTGCGCGCCGAGGCCGAGTCCTCCCTCGCCCGCGGGGAGACGGTCCGGCTCGTCGAGGGCGGTACCGCGGACGGTACGCGGGTCGAGACGGTCGTGACCGGGTTCGCGCGCGCGGCGCAGTCGGCGGGAGGGCACGTCATCCGGGGCGTCTGGAACTCGGGACGTCTTGCCACCGACGCGGGTGAACATCTCCTCGATGCGGACGGGGTCTGCTTCTGCCGCGATTGCGAAGCGGCTGGTGGTAACTGCGTCGATGACGACGAGTGAGGCGGTCCCGACGAGGAACACGCGTTCGCCGCTCGCCGCTGCGAGGAAGAGGCGATTCGCGTTCACTACAGTGCCTGTCGAGCGCCGCGACCAAGGGCCGCGCCCTTGGCCGCGGCCCGGCCTCCTGCGATATCATCCGTGCCTTCATGCCCTACCGCACCGACGATCTACGGATCCGCGGCATCCACGAGCTCGCGCCGCCGGCCCACCTCATCCGCGAGTTCCCGTGCACCGACAAGGCCTCCAGCGTTGTCCACGACGCGCGGGAGGGGCTTCATCGGGTGCTCCATGGCATGGACGACCGGCTCGCGGTCGTCATCGGACCGTGCTCGATCCACGACGTTCGGGCTGCCAAGGAGTACGCCGGGCGGCTCTCCGAACAACGGAGGCGC
The DNA here is from genome assembly GCA_041500205.1 of Anaeromyxobacteraceae bacterium. Taxonomy (GTDB): domain Bacteria; phylum Myxococcota; class Myxococcia; order Myxococcales; family Anaeromyxobacteraceae; genus Anaeromyxobacter_A. The sequence goes on from JBGQLS010000052.1 coordinate 8,219, forward strand.
TTCGCGAACGACCTCGAGGTCGTGATGAGGGTGTACTTCGAGAAGCCGCGCACCACGGTGGGCTGGAAGGGGCTCATCAACGACCCCTCCCTCGACGGCAGCTGCGACATCAACCGCGGATTGCGGCTGGCGCGCGAGCTCCTCCTCGAGATCAACGAGCTGGGCGTACCGGCGGGCTGCGAGTACCTCGACATGATCACGCCGCAGTACATCGCCGACCTCGTGTCGTGGGGGGCGATCGGCGCCCGCACCACCGAGAGCCAGGTCCACCGCGAGCTCGCCTCGGGCCTGTCCTGCCCGGTCGGGTTCAAGAACGGCACCGACGGCAACGTCCGCATCGCCGTCGACGCGATCAAGGCCGCGCAGCAGCCCCACTATTTCCTGTCGGTCACGAAGGGCGGGCACTCCGCCATCGTCGCCACGAACGGCAACGAGGACTGCCACGTCATCCTGCGCGGAGGGAGGACGCCCAACTACGACGCTCCCAGCGTCGACGCGGCCTGCCGCGAGATCGCGAAGGCGGGCCTCGCGCAGCGCCTCATGATCGACGCGAGCCACGCGAACAGCCAGAAGAAGCCGGAGAACCAGATCCCGGTGTGCGAGGCCATCGGGAACCAGGTAGGTGGCGGGGACGAGCGCATCATCGGCGCCATGGTGGAGAGCCACCTCGTCGCCGGACGGCAGGATCTCGTGCCCGGCAAGGAGCTGACCTACGGCCAGAGCATCACCGACGGCTGCCTCGGCTGGGAGGAGAGCGTGCGCGTGCTCGAGACGCTCGCCGAGAGCGTGCGCCGCCGCCGGCTCAAGGAGGCGGGGTTCAACGGGAGCGAGGCGCCCGAGACGGCCGCGCCGTAGCGAGCGCGAGGTGGCGTGAGGAGTTGCGCCCGGTGGCGGCGCGCCGACTGCCAACTGCGTTCCTCCCCGCCAGCGACTATCAGTGACCACGGCGCATGCAGCAGAGCCGGCGAAGTCACATGCTCGCGGGAGCTCCACAAGGGCCGTGACCGCTTCGAGCTGATTCAGGTCAAGAGGCAAAGGAGATGAACCCAATGACCTCTAAGAATCTGACCCTCGTCGCCGCCTTCGCCGCTGCCGCACTCACCCTCGTCGGCTGTGGTGGAGCAGGCTCCGGCGCCGCCACCCAGACCACCGCCACCGTGGGCGCTGCGGGCGCCACGCTACGGGCCGGACAAGCCAGCCTGTCCATCCCCGCCGGCGCGCTCGCGAGCGACACGCAGATCACGCTTCGGGAGGCGGAGCCGCATCACGTGGGCCGCGTGGCCCGGATCGAGCTGGAGCCGCGGGACCTGCCGCTGGCGAAGCCGGCCAATCTGTCGGTGCGCGTCGACAACGCGAACTCCAAGGTGAAGATGATCCACATCGAGAACGAGGTGGAGCACCTGGGCGAGGTGGAGGTGGAGGACCGCAACCACCACCTGTTCAAGACGGGCGTGAGCAAGCTCGGTGAGGTGGAGATCGAGGTGGAGCACGGCCTCACCTGTGCAACGGCGTGCAGCGCGAGCGAGGAGTGCGACGACGGCGTGTGCAAGCCGCACGAGGAGAACGAGCACGCCCAGGTTTGCAGCAGCGTTTGCGACTCGGGGTTCGAGTGCGACGACGGGATCTGCAAGGCGCACAACGAGCTGGAGCCGAGCCCGGTGGCCGGCGTGGCGAGCTGCGACCCGGCTTGCGCGGCGGGCCTCGAGTGCGACAACGGCATCTGCAAGCCGCATGGCGGCACGCCGTAAGTGGCCGGCACCGAGAACGGGGGTCTTTTCCCATCGAGGCGGGCCTTCCCACGGGCCCGCCTCGCCCGTTGTGGAGAGCGGTCGCGCGCCGCTTCGTCTGAAGGGCCTGGCCAGCCCTTGTCCCTCGTCCACGGGAGTCGCAGCAGACGCCATGCGGATGCATCTCTGAGCATGCGATCCATTCTCCCGGTCGAGACGTTCCCGGCCCGCAGGTCGAGGCCAAACATGAAAGCCGCCTTGGTCGTAGCCTTCGTGTTCGCTCTCGCCGGCACGCTCGCGGGCTGTGGCTCCGCACCTGGCCCGAGCACCAAGGAGAGCCCCCCGGCCTTCTCGCCCGCGCCCCGTGCCTCGGGCCGAAGCGGCGGAGTCTCCCTTTCCCACCGGCTGCGGTCCCACGAGACGCAGCACCGCGGCGTCTCGCTCACACGCACCCGGAGCGCTCAAGCCGAACAGTGAGCTTGGCCGAGCGCTGACCTCGTCGTTTCGCTCTTCCAGCCCTCTTCGTGGGGGCTGGGGAGCGGTGCTCGCTCCCGCTCTGCGACGGGGCCGGCGGCCACTCGCGCCAGCGCGCGCAGGCGCAGCCCGGAAATCAGTCAGCCTTACCTCTCAGCGTCCGGCGATCACTCGGAACGGTAAAGGGCGAGGCCGAGACACTCAGGGAAAGGTCATCTGCACGGTGACGCCTACGTTCGCTCCGGGCGGAGCGATCGAGAGCGTCGTCCCTTCGAGGCCACGCAGGCAACCCACGAACTCCGCCGCTGGCGCCGAGCGATCCTCGGTGATTCCGCGCGCGATCTCGTGCCCCTGAGCGTCGAATGCCACGCTGAAGGTGAGGTTCGTGCTCGACGGTCCCCCGCGAAATCCGCCGGATCGCCAGCAGCGCGAGACGATGTGAGCGCGAAGGGTTTCGAACTTCGCCTTCGTCTCTTCCGTCACGCGAGCCACCAGTTGCGGCGTGACGGCGACAGTCGAAGGCGCTGGCGCGGGTGGCCCACCTTCAGCGACCGGCGCTCGGACTTCCTGAGGCGGTGCGCGGGGCGGCAGCTCGGCGCGGGGCGGCTCGGAAGGTGTGTGCGGGCCGGGGGTCAAAGGCCCACCTGCGCTCGGCGCTGGCGGTTCCGAGGACCAGCGCCCGAGCGCGAAGGCGATACCGAGCGCGGCGACCAAAAGGACGGCGCCCGCGGCGAGCGCGGGCGCGAAGGCGACGTTACGGCGTGGGCGGGACGGTTGGGGACCAGTGACAGGTGAGCGCATGAAGAAGGGGGCGCCGGGCTCGAGCCGGCGCCCCCGCATCATCTGCGACGATGGCTACTGCGACAAGACCTGCGCGTTGATCCAGCTCCAGTCCGTCACCCACGCGTCCGCGCCGTTGATGCATCCGCAGATGCCGACGTCGTAGCTCCCCTCTACCAGGTTCTCGATCTGCTTCCCCATCGAGAACGGCAGCACGTTGCCGGCTCCGAGGGAGAGCCCCTGGAACCTGTTGAGATCGGCGACCAGGATGTTCGTGGCGACGTTCCTGTGACAGATGTTGAGGAAGAGATTGGCCACAGGGGCGGCGGCCGCCCCGAGACTGAGCGTGGCGTTGGCGACGATCTTCTGGTTTGCGGCGAGGACGACACGGACCTGGGCGCCTCGGAAGGCCACGTTGTCCTGTCCGTTACAGGTGCCGGACGGGAAGGCCAGGACCGCTCCTGCCGCCGTGGCGCTGGCGATGATGCCCGAGGCGCCAGCCGCACCCGCAGGACCGGCCGGACCTACGTCGCCGATGAGGCCGCGAGGCCCCGCGGGTCCGGCGACGCCCTGAGAGCCGGCGACGCCCGGAGTTCCGGCGACGCCCTGCGGGCCGGCAACGCCCTGCGGACCGGCGATTCCCTGAGGCCCTGCAGGACCTGCAGGGCCACCGGCAGGGCCCTGCGGACCAGCGGGCCCGGCAGGGCCGGCCGGGCCCGTATCGCCCTTGGGTCCTTGCGTGCCCTGCGCGTCCGTCCCCGAACACGCCGCCAGCAGGACGGCGCCCACCATTGCCGAGCAAGTCCTCGAATACCAGTTCGTCTTCGATGCCATGTCCCTACCCTCTGTCCGGCTCGTGCCGGAGAAAACGAGTGAGCACAACGCGAGTCGACTGCGAGGCCGTCGGGGTGCCTTCGCGCCGGGGGCGACCGCATCGTCCGCCCGGCGCGAGGCGCTGCGTCGGTCAACGCACGATGACGGGGAAGTTGAGGATGACTGCCCCTCCCGACGACTGGACGCTGACACTGGTGGTGGACGCCGTCAGCGAGTTCGTTTCGAGGAAGGACCAGCTTCCGTTCGCGTCCGCCGTGACCGTGGCGAGCAGTGGCCCGGTGAGGTCGGGGCCCGTGTGAATAGCGATGCTTGCGCTGGGCACGGAAGAGGTGCCCGTCACGAGCCATTCATTCGGCCCGAGGGTCCTGAACTGAGCCAGGTTGATAGCGTCTGGCACGCCCGCCGTCGGCGGGGCCACGATCCCACCGGCACTGCAAACGAGCCCGACGTCGGGAGTGGGCGCAATGCTTTGGAAGGCGGGCTCGCCCGGCGGCCACGCGAGCCTTGAGCTGTCGCCCTGGAAGCTGCCCTGCGCGTCCACGAAGGAGAGGATGCGGTCGCGGACCTGAGCCAGCGGCGCAGCCGTGAAGTTCGGGTCGTTGTAGGGGGTGGGGTTGACGGGAATCGCCGCCAGCAAGCGGGGGTCGGTGCCCTCGAAGGGGAACGGGTCGAGCGGCTGCGGCGTCTGCTCACAGGCGCCGTCGCATCCGCCAGGAGAGAGCCGCCGATCGAGGTTCCAGGGGATCCCGCTGAAGCTGAACGGGGTGTTGACCGCGCTCAGGTTGAACTCGAAGGCGTTCGGGATGTCGATGCCGCCCAGGTTCATGCCGAACGGGAAGAGGTACTGGCCGTTGGGGGTGTCCTGTCCGTTGATGTCGAGCGAGATGAGAGGTGTGCCGCCATTCTCGCTCGCGAACTTCTTCCCTGTCTTGAACTGAACCTCGTGCGGGATCGGGCTCAGAATCGCGAACTGCTCGGCGATGGTCATCGGAGCGGCGTCCGCGCCGGCGCCGCCATTCGGGCAGATGCCCGTGCCCATTCTGGGATCGGCGACGAGGTGGGCGCACGGATTCAGCCTGGGCTTGGCTCCTGCCGTGAAGTCGACGTCATGGCGGATTCTGAAGATGTCGGGGCCGTTGGCCACGAGCCCCTGTCCGCTACAGGTCGCTCCGAGGCCAGGCACGGAGCCGTCGGCGAGGTCGCAGCCTCTCGTCGTGCCCAGAGGGAGCAGGTGCTTCTGGTTGGTGGTCGGGTCGTAGTGGATCGACCAGAGCAGGACGTCCGCTGGAGCGAGCGTGGCGAAGCCGATGAAGAGGGTGCGAGCGCGATCGTTCTGGAAGCCCGGCCCGTCGATGAACGCTTCCTCGATGAAGATGTAGTCGGGCTGCTCGGCCGCTGGTGACGTGCTGAGCGCCGCCTGGACCATCGTGCTGTGGGCGGACAGGAAGCGGACCCCGTTCACCGTCTCGAAGTTGCCCTCGGCATTGATGGAGTCCCCCAGCTTGAGGGGAGCGAATCGCCTCGAATCAGCGGCCAGGATGCCCGCCGCGGGGCGGTTCGACTGCGGGCAGAGCACGTCGCCCGTGCCGTCGGCCGCGGCCTGGGCCACCGTCACGCCCAGATTGAGCACGTCGACGAAGGGGCCGCGCTGCACCGTGCTCGGGATGCACCACGGATAACCGGACGAGAACGTGTTGGTGTAGTTGTCGGGGTCGAGCGTGAAGCGCGGATCGGCGCTGCAGTTCTGCGAACCTGCGGCGCAGCCCGGGCCCCCCTGCACCGTGTGCCGGCTCCCCGGGTCGTTCAGGCGGACCATGACGCCGGTCGCCGCCGCGCTGGCCGGGTTTCCGTTCAGCCGGAAGTAGCCGTTGGCATAGTCGATGTAGGTGATCGTCCCGATGACGCTCTCGATCCCCTTCTCGATGAGCACGTCGCCGGCGATGACGTTCCCGGCCAGGGTGTAGTTTGCCGAGATGGTGGCGATCGCACCCATGCCGCTCGTGTTGCAGCTGTCCCCCTTCGCGAGACCACTCTGCCCGATGGCCTTGCACGCTGCGGGCGCCTGGTCGTAGAGCTGTTGCAGCGTCAGCCGGTTGGCGGGGAGGTCCATGAGGAGATTGCGCGGGATCGTGACGAGCGTCCCTGCTACCGAGATCGTACCGCCTGACCAGTGGTCCAGTGGATCGGTGATCGTGATGTTCTGGATCTCTCCGGTAAGGGGCGCGGTGACGGCAGCGAGCGCTCCAGGCGCCCAGGCCGCCGTCATGAGCGCCAGGACGAGCTGGAGACCGCGCGGAGCCCAGCCACGGTCCGCCACTCCCCTCCATGTCGAACTCGGATTCATTTGTGCCCTCTCTACCGAAGCGGCGCGTCAGCCCACCAATTTGCTCGGTAGCGGGAATCTGGGTCCGATTGGGGCAATCACCAACTGTCAATGTCAGGACTACGTTACACGCCCGCGTGTCATGCGATCACGGTGTGCTGCCGGCGGCCACACACGCCCGCCCCACCGCAACCATGCGAGCGCGATCGAGACGACTCGTCGAGCACGCGCGCACGAGGGGTAGCCTTTCACGCCTGCGAGCGCGCCATCGCAGGCACCTTCACCCACGTCAGTCCGAGGGCGCCTTGCGCCGACGCGTGTAGCCGCGCAAGCTACACTCGTACCGTGCGGGCTACTTTCGTAGAATGAACGCCTGCGCGTATGAGCGAAGAAGCGCTTTCCGGAGGATTCCCGCATGGTAACCGGGTCGTCGCCGGCGCACGAAGGCGTCGCCCAGGTCGATCAGCGGACCAGCCAAGGAGACGAGCCGAGCGGCGTCATGACCCTGGTGGCGCCGGGCGCATCCCCGACCCCTGATCTCGTCGGCCCCTCATCTCGACGCCGATTCGACACCCGGCGCAGGCTTTTCGCAGCGTTCCTCGCCATCGCGGCGGTGTTCGCGGTGGCCTTCTGGTCGCAGCTCGCGGGGCTCCGGCGCATCGAGGGCCGCCTCGCGCAGCTCCAGGAGCACGACCAGCAGGCCCGCCTCACGGTCGAGTTCGAGAACGCGATCGAGAGCCAGCTCGCTCATCAGGCGCAGTTCATGGCCGGCGACGACACGCAGTTCGCGGGCTACCGTGAGGCACATGCGAGAGCCGTCCAGCTGCTCGCGGAGCTCGACAGGCGCGTGGACGAGCCCGAAGCGGACGCCTGGCTCGCGGAGATCAGGGAGATCACCGCGGAGCTCGACCGCGTCCTCCAGCGGGAGATGGCGCCGGCCGGCCCTGGTCGAACGCCCAGCTCGGCGGCGACCCACGACAAGACTGCGGCGCTAGTGCATCGCGTCGAGACAAACGTGGATCGCGTCTTCGGGTTTCTGCGCGCGGCGACGATGAAGTATCACGAGCAGGTCAAGACGCTGGAACGGTCGACGCTGCGGCTCGGGATCCTGTTCTTCATCGGAACGCCCATCTTCGCGCTCGCGATCGCGGTCTACCTTTCGCGCTCCATCGCGCGTCCGCTGGCGGTGCTCGGCGAAGGCGCGTCGCGGGTCGCGAGCGGCGATCTCGCCACGCGCATCGACCTCTCGACGCGTGACGAGTTCGGCGCGCTCGCCTCCAAGTTCAACGCGATGACGGCGGCGCTCAAGGAACAGCAGGAGAAGCTCGTTCAGGCCGAGAAGCTCGCTAGCCTTGGGCGCCTCGCCGCGGGCGTCGCTCACGAGCTGAACAACCCTCTCCAGGTCATGCTCGGCTACATCTCGCTGGACCGGCACCGGGTGCGGGGCGAGATCGGAAAGCACCTCGCAGCGGTAGAGCGGGAGGCCATCCGCTGCCAGGAGATAGTGGAGGGGCTCCTGCAGCTGTCGCGCCCAGCCATCCCGATCGTCGTGGAGCCGGTCGACCTCCGCGAGGTCGCCGAAGAAGTGGCGAGCGCGTTGCGCATGGCGCTCGGCGAGACGCAGCCCGCCATCGCCGTGGAGGGCCAAGGTACCGCCCTGGGCACGCGCGGCAAGCTCCGCCAGGTCGTGTTCAACCTCGCCAAGAACGCCGCGGAGGCCGCCGGCAGGACCGGGCGCGTCCGCATCGAGGTGATCGCCCTCGACTCGGTCGTCCGGGTGGTGGTGAGCGATACGGGGCGTGGCATCCCGGCGGCGCTCCGGGCCCGGATCTTCGAGCCGTTCTTCACGACGAAGGCGACTGGAACAGGACTCGGGCTGCCGATGGCTCGCGCCATCGCCAACGCCCTGGGCGGCGACATCGAGGTCGGCCAGGACGAGGCGAGCGACGCGCACTTCACTCTTCGCGTCCCGCGAGCAGAGCACGGAGGAGCGTGATGTCGAGAGCGCAGGTACTGGTCGTCGACGACAAGGAGAGCGTGCTCGAGCTCATGTCGAGCATCCTGGGAGCCACTTGCGACGTGACGACGTCCTCGGATCCCGCCGCGGCCATGGCCCTTGTCGGGCAGAAGCCCTTCGACGTCGTCCTCACCGACGTCCGCATGCCGGGAGCGAGCGGCTTCGACGTCCTGGCGGCTGCGAAGCGGTCCGGGAGCGAAGCGAGCGTGGTCATGATGACGGGGTTCGCCAGTGTCCCCGACGCGGTGGACGCGATGCGGCAGGGTGCCTTCGACTACGTCTCCAAGCCGCTTCAGGCCGACGACGTGTGTCTGGTCGTCGCCCGGGCGCTGGAGCATCGAGCGCGCCGCGCGGGGGACGCGACGAGGAGCCAGCCGTCGGACTTCCGCGAGGCGATGCTGGCGGCCCGCGATCGCGCCTCGCAGGAGTACCTCGTCGCGCTCATGCGAGACTTCCGCGGCAACGTCACGCGCGCGGCGAAGCACGCCGGACTCTCCCGCGAGGGCCTGCACCGGCTCCTCAAGAAGTACAGCGTGCACTCGGAGGACTACAGGCCGCCTGCTCGCTAGCGCCCGAGTACCCGGGGGCGAAGGCGGCCCCCGCCCCGCCAAGCGGCCGGGCGGTCCATATTTCGACAGGTCTTGAGACCTCGAGCCGACACGAGGCTGGGCTACATCGGCCTGCCGATGGCTCCCGCGATGACCTTCACCTGCTCCATGAGCGCGGCGAACTCCGGGATGGCGAGCGACTGGTGACCGTCGGAGAGCGCCTTCTCCGGGCAGGGGTGCACCTCGATGATGAGGGCATCCGCCCCGGCGGCGATGCCGGCCCGCGCCATGGCGGGCACGTGCTTGCGAAGGCCGATGCCGTGCGACGGGTCGACGACGACCGGCAGGTGCGTGAGCGCCTTCAGCACCGGCACCGCGTTCAGGTCGAGAGTGTTGCGCGTCATGGTCTCGAAGGTACGGATGCCGCGCTCGCAGAGCGCCACCTGGTAGTTGCCGCTGGCGAGGATGTACTCGGCCGCCATGAGGAACTCCTTGATGGTCGCGGACGGCCCGCGCTTGAGCAGGATCGGCTTCTTCACGGCCCCGAGCTTCCGGAGGAGCGAGAAGTTCTGCATGCTGCGCGCGCCGACCTGGAGCACGTCCGCGTACTCCACGCACATCGCGAGGTCGTCCGGGTCCATGACCTCGGTGACCACCTTGAGGCCGGTCGCCTCGCGCGCCAGGGCGAGGAGCTTCAGCCCCGCCTCTCCGAGCCCCTGGAATTCGTAAGGGCTCGTGCGCGGCTTGAAGGCGCCGCCCCGCAGGAAGGTCGCGCCGTATCGCTTCACGCCGTGCGCCGCCTCGAGCAGCTGCTCCTTCGACTCGACCGAGCACGGTCCGGCGATGACCGTCACGGCCTTGCCACCCAGCCTGGCGCCGCCCACGTCGAGGACCGTGTCCTCCTCCTTCACCTCGCGCGAGACGAGCTTGAACGGTTGCGAGACGCGGATCGCGTCGGCGACCCCGGGCATGGAGACGAACAGGTCCGCCTCGAGCGCGCCCCTGTTGCCGGTGATGCCGATGGCGACGCGCTGCGCCCCCGGGATCGGGTGCGGCGCGAGGCCGAGCGCGCGGATCTTCTCGACCACCGCGTCGATCTCGGCCTGCGAGGCATGCGGCTTCATGACGACGAGCATCGGGGCACCCCTTTCGCGGGGGAAGTCTACTCCCCGGCCAACGGGGATCAAGGGCGGACCCCCGCCCCTGGGCCCGACCCAGCACGCCTCACGAGAGGGGAGGCCAAAGGGATCCCGTCTCCCTCTCCCTCCGCGAGGGAGAGGGTCGGGGTGAGGGAGGCTCGGGGACGCGCGAAGATGCCGAGGCCGGCTCTAGACTAGAACGCAGCGTGCAACAGCGCGGCCAGGTCCGCCGGCTGGCACGGGCGCGGGTTCCCGAGGTGGCTCGCGTCCTCGAACGCCTTCTGCGTGAGCAGCGGAAGCTGGCTCTCCTTCACCCCCACCTGGCGCAGCGACGCAGGGATCCCCGCATCGCGCTGCAAGGCGCGCACGCGCTCCACCGCCCGTCGCGCGAGCCAGTCGCGGTCGGCCGAGGGCGCCTCGCCCAGGGCCACGGCCGCCTCCGCCAGCGGGGCGGCGGCGGCGCCCAGGTTGAACTCCATCACGAAGGGCAGGACGATGGCGTTGGCGAGCCCGTGGTGCACCCCGGCCACGGGCGTGAGCGCGTGGGCGAGCGCGTGCGCCGCGCCAAGGCCCTTCTGGAAGGCGGCGGCCCCGGTGATGGCCGCGACCATCATCGAGGAGCGCGCCTCCTCGTCGTTCCCGTTGCGCACCGCGCGGACGAGGAACTGGCCGCACAGCTCGATGCCCTTCCGAGCCAGCGCGTCCGCGAGCGGGTGGAACCCCTTCGAACAGAGCGCCTCCAGGTTGTGCGTGAATGCGTCCATGCCCGTCGCGGCGGTGATCGGGGGCGGCAACCCGTAGGTGAGCTCGGGATCGCACACGGCCACGGACGGCATGAGCGGCGGCGCGAACACCACCGTCTTGCGCCCCGTCTCCTCGAGCGTGACGACGAAGCTCCGCCCCACCTCCGAGCCGGTCCCGGCCGTGGTGGGGATGGCGATCATGGGCGGCATCGGGTTCGTGACGATGCGCCACCCGTCCTTGGCGTCGTCGTACTGGGCGAGAGGCAGCGGGTGCGTGGCGAGGAGCCGGACGCCCTTGGCGGCGTCGATGGGCGAGCCGCCCCCGATGGCGACGACGCCGTCGCAGCCGCTCTCGCGGTAGACGGCCAGCCCGCGCTCCACGGTACGGCCGGTGGGGTTGGGCTCCACGTCGTCGAAGACCGCGAAGCCGACGTGCGCGCCCTCGAGGAAAGCGGTGAGGCGCGCCAGGAGCCCGGCAGCCACGACGCCCTTGTCCGCCACCACCAGCGGCCGCTTCACGCCGAGGCGCGCGAGGTGGTTCGGGACCTCGCGGACAGCGCCCTTGCCGAACACGATACGGGTGGGAAAGGACATCTCGGTGATCATGGTGCGCTCTCCAGGGCGACCGTTCAGGGTCTCCCTCTCCCCGCTTGGGGGGAGAGGGGATAGGTACGGAATCAAAGGCACTCCTTACTGATCGGTGCTCCAGCCGTAACCCGTAGGCCGAAGTCCGTAGCCCTCCTAGATTATCTCGAGATACCGCTCCAGCTCCCAGGTGGTCACGGCGCGCTCGAACTGGCGGACCTCCCACTCGCGCGTGCGCGCGAAGTGCTCCACGAACTCCGGGCCCAGGATATCGCGCGCGGCCGAGCTCGCGCGCAGCCTCTCCGCGGCCTCGGCCAGAGAGCGCGGCAGCCGCGGCGCCTCCTTCGCCTCGTACGCGTTGCCGCTCACGGGCGGCGGCGGTGCCATCCCGTGCTCGATCCCCCACAACGCCGATCCGACCGCCACCGCCATGGCGAGGTAGGGGTTGATGTCGGCGGCCGCCTGGCGGTGCTCGATGCGCGTCGCCTTGGAGCTCCCCGGGATGGCGCGCAGCGCGGTGGTCCGGTTCTCGACGCCCCAGGTGGCCCTGGTCGGCGCCCAGGCACCCTCCACCATGCGCTTGTACGAGTTCACGGTGGGCGCGATCACCGCCGTGAGCTCCGGCATGAGCGCGAGCTGGCCGGCGATGGCCTGCCCCATCTGCCGGGACATGCCGCCCGCGCCGTCCGAGAAGGCGTTCCTCTGCCCTTCCCAGAGCGAGAGGTGCACGTGCCCCGAGCACCCTGGCAGCTTCTCGTTCCACTTCGCCATGAAGCACGGCATGAGGCCGTGGGCGTGCGCGATCTCCTTCACCGCCGTCTTGAAGAGCGCCGCCTTGTCTGCGGCGCGCAAGCCCGCGTCGACCGCGATGGCCGCCTCGAACACGCCCGGCCCGGTCTCGGTGTGGAATCCCTCGATCTGCACGTCGAAGGCGGCGAGCTGATCCTGGATCTGGTGGACGAGCTCCTTCGACTCGCTGGCGCGCAGCCACGAATACCCGAACATGCCGGGCGAGAGCGGGGTGAGCCCGTGGAAGCCCTTGGCCCGCGCCGATTCGGGCGTCTCCTTGAACAGGAAGAACTCGTACTCGGCGGCGAGCCGGGCCTCGAACCCCATGCGCGCGGCCCGCGAGAGCACTCGCTGCAGGACCTGGCGCGGCGAGATGGCGAGCGGCTTGCCATCCCGGTCGCAGAAGTCGAGCAGGAAGGCGGCGGTACCGGGTTCCCAGGGGATCATGCGGAACGTCGAGAGGTCGATTGTGGCGAGCGCGTCGGGATAGCCGGTGTGCCAGCCGGTCACCTGGGCGTTGTCGTAGAGCTGGTCGCCGACGTCCCATCCGAAGATGACGTCGCAGAAGCCGAGGCCGCCCTGGGCCGCGCTGAAGAACTTCTCGAGAGAGACGTACTTCCCGCGCAGGACACCGTCGACGTCGAACCCCCCGATCTTGACCTTCGAGACCTTCCGCTCCTCGAAGACGAGACGCAGGCTCTCGAGGTCGAGGGACTCGGCGCGTACCATGGGCACCTCACTTGCAGATCGTCGAGGGAACGGCCAATCCATCGGGGAGCGGCCCGTCCTGAAGAATGGCTTTTCAGCAACGTAGCGCGGGGGTTCGTCCCCCGCTTCGTGGCCCGCGTGGGTGGGCGAGGGCGTACCCCAGATGAGGCGAGTGCTCATCTTGCAGGCGGGCTCGGCGAATCCCGCGGTGCGCGCGCGCCAGGGGGACTACCCCGCGTGGTTCGCCCGGCACCTCGCGCATCGCGTGGAGCTGCGGGTGGTCCGCCCCTACCAGGAGCAGATCCCGCCCTTGTCCCCGTTCCACGGGGTCCTCATGACTGGCTCGCCCCGCAGCGTCACGGCGCCGGAGCCGTGGATGGACGAGGCCGCCGCCTACATGCTGGCCGCGGCACGCACGCGGCCCGTGCTCGGCATCTGTTTCGGGCACCAGCTGCTGGCGAGAGCCCTGGGAGGGCGGGTCGAGCCCAACACCCGGGGTCGTGAAGCCGGGACGGTCGAGGTGCACCTCACGGATGCGGGCGCTCGCGACCCGCTCTTCGCCGGGATCCCGACCACCTTCCTCGCGCAGCAGACGCACGCGGATCACGTCCTCGAGTTGCCCTCCAGGGCCACGCTTCTCGCGCGGAACGACTTCTCGCCCGTGCAGGCCTTCGGG
>JBGQLS010000053.1:0-21258 GCA_041500205.1 Anaeromyxobacteraceae bacterium
ACAGCACGTCAGGCGAGCGTGCCCCTGGGGTGCAGGTGGACAGCAGCACCGCTTCAGCGCATGCGCGCGCATCGTGGGGCACGGCTCCGCAGCGGCCGCGACAGACGTCGTCGCGACCGCGCCTGCAATCAGGATGGCGAGCAGGCGCCGCACGTCTTCAGAGATACTGGAATCGGTTCCCTGTGCAACCGAGCTTGATGAACGCCCCTGACGTGGCGCAGGAGGCCTGCACGGCCAACTCGATAACACGGCGACCAGAAGGGTCGCGGACGGATCAGGCCCGCGCGCACTGGGCGGTGGGTCGCCACGCGAGTCCGATGAGCGCGATTACGCAGAAGAACGCGCCCGCGTAGAACGTGGAGGACGCCCCCAGTCGATCCCACAGGAGCCCGGCGAAGGTGCTGGCGACGAGCATGGCGATCCCGCTCGTCAAGTTGAAGAATCCATAGGCGGTGCCGCGCAGATCGGCCGGTGCGGCGTCTGCCACCATCGTGGCGAGCAGGCCTTGCGTGATACCCATGTGCACGCCCCAGAGCGCCACACCGGCGAGCACGACGCCCCAGCGATCGTCGATGGCCAGCACCAGGTCGGCTGCGATGAGGACGACGAGCCCGAGTGCCAGCAGCCGGGTGTGGCTCACGCGATCCGAGAGCTTGCCGAAGGGGTACGCCGAAAGCGAATAGATCACGTTCATCGCGACCATCACCAGTGGCACCAGCGCGAGCGGGACGCCGCCTTGCCGAGCGCGCAGCACCAGGAAGGCCTCGCTGAACCGGGCCAACGTGAACACTGCCCCGACGCCCACCACCCACCAGTACGGCGCACCGAGGCGCTTCAGGCTCTCCCGGCGAATCGGATTGGTGGGTCGCTCCGCCTGGTGATGCTCGGGCTCGTGCAACCCGAAATGGAGCAGCGCAACCGCCATCGTGCCGGGGATCACGGCCACCCAGAACACCGCCCGGAAGTCGTTTGCCCAAAGCAGCATCAGTCCGGTCGCGAGGAGCGGGCCGATGAAGGCGCCCACGGTGTCGAGCGACTGGCGCAGTCCGAAGGCCGCCCCGCGCAGGTGAGGGGGTGTGATGTCCGCGACCAGTGCATCGCGGGGCGCGCCGCGGATGCCCTTGCCCACCCGATCCAGCAGGCGGGCCGTGAGCACCACGGCCGCGGTCGGCGCGACGGCGAACACCGGCTTCGTCAGCGCACCCAGCGCATATCCGAACACCGCCAGCCCCTTGCGCTTGCCCAGGTAGTCACTGAGCACTCCCGAGAAGATCTTGACGATGAGCGCGGTCGATTCGGCGAGCCCCTCGATCGCTCCGACCGTGAAGGCACCGAGTCCGAGGGTCGTGACCATGAACAGGGGCAGCAGGCTGTGGATCATCTCCGAGGAGACGTCCATGAGCAGGCTGACGCCGCCGAGCACCCACACGCCCGACGGAATGCGGCTCGGTGTCACCGGATCGCTCCTGCCGTCGATGTCCGGGACCATGTGTTCGCCGCGCCCTGAGTGTTCCCGTCACGCCACCCAGAGCAGATAGAAGCCCAACGCAAGCAGGGCCCCGCCGGCGATCCGGTCCACCCAAGCGCGCCAGCCGAGGCGGTCGAGGCGCTGCGCGAGGCTGCTCGCTGCCGTGCCGAGGATGAGCATGGGGAGGCCTACGCCGAGGCCGTAAGCGAAGAGCAGCGTGCCACCATAGGCGACGCTCTGCTTGTAGGCTGCGAACGAGAGCACGGAGGCGAGCACGGGGGTCCCGCAGGGCGCGAGGACGAGCGACAAGAGCAATCCGCTCGCGAACGAGCCGATCACGCCCCTGGTCTTTGCCGTGCCGGATGAGGTGGGCAAGGGCACCCTCATCCAGCCGAGGAGGTGGAGGCCCATGACCAGCGGAATGAGGGCGACGAGATACGGCGCCCACCCGCCGAGCCCGGTCAGGGCCCGGCCGGCGAGGGCGGCCAGGACACCGAGGGCGGCCGTGGCCACGGCGACGCCCGCCACGAACGCGGTGGATCTCCCGAGGGCGGTATTAGGACCGTCGCCACGGGCTGCGCAGCAGGTGGCGGCGGCGGCCGGGTAAAGCGGGATGCAGCAGGGGTTCAAGCCGGCGAGCATCCCGCCGGCGAACGCGAGCGGCACGGCCACGAGGCCGCCGGCGGACGCAGCCGCGCGGATCGACTCGACTAGGCTGGTCACCGGCGAGTCTCTTCCAGCCTGGAGAGGTCGGCTGCGATGGCAGCGACGGTCTCGGGCGACTCGCCCTCGCGCCGGGCGATGATTCCGCTGTCGGCGCCGAGAAACACGACGGTGGGCGCGACGGTCACGCCATAGCGGCGGGCGGCTTCGGCATCGTCAGGGGCGACCTCCCGTACCGCGACCCCGCGCGCCTTCGCCGCGCGTACCCGGCGGATGATCTCACCGCAGCCGCAATCGCTGTCTGCCTCCCGCGCGTCCGCGACCATCACCACGGCCACTCGCCCTGCGACCGCGCCGGTCGTCGGAGCGACGTTGCCGCGCGAGCGCGCCTTCACGGCCACGATGGCGAGGGCGGCCACCACGACCACGAGGAGTGCGATCCGCTTCGCAATCATGCTCGACTCCGATGGGAGAGAGACGCCGACCGGCGTCAGGTCGTGTTTCACGTGTTCGGCGCGCAGGCGCAGGTCTGGCTCGTATCCGGCTCCGGCGGGCCAGGAGCGCGGTCCTGTGCGTATGGCCTCCCGGTTCGCAGGCTCTCCTCCGCGCGGGCCAGCTCCCGCCCGAGGTAGACCGCATGATCGAGGCGCGACACGACACCGCGCTCGACGGCGCTGGTGCCCACGGCAGCAGCCGTGGAACCCTCGATCACGCACTCGAGCACGCCCTCGTTCCGGTAGTGCTCGAGGACGAGGCCTCGGGACGGATCGGGGTAGACAACGACGAATCCGGCGGGATCCAGGACGAGCTTGGAGGGCTGCCGGGCCGGGAAGAGCGGAACGGCGCCATCGATAGGCGCGCCCTCGAACGCACCCGGGTCGCGTGCCGCGCACGCGGCCACGGCTGCCTCGATGCGCTCCAGGTCCAGCTCGCCCACGAGCGACACTAGCTCCACCTGCTTCCGGAACGCCTCGATCTGCTCTCCCGTCACGTTCTTCAGCACCGGGCGCTTTCCCCGCGCGCCGTGGATCCTACCAGCGCCGTCCACCCCGTTCTCGCACAGCGCCGCAAGCGACTGGCCGGGGAGGTGGCCGATGGCCTGCCGCGTGTCCTCGCCGCAGACGACCAGGAACCGGACGTGCGGGTTTGCGAGCACGTTCCTCACGATGCGCTCGATGCCGAGGTTCTCGGTGTGGAGCGTGCCCGCAAGTGCGAGCCCCGGGGGCGAGTGAGCCGCCAGCTTCTCCAAGACCTCGGAGCTGTTGAGCGCGCATACCGCCACGGGGGCGCCGAACCGGACGACCCTGTAGTCGCCGGGCAAGGGTGGCCAGCCGCGGCGCTCGGCAGGGACGTCGGTCGGGCAGAGGGGCGTGGGGGCCAGGCCGGGGAATGCCTCGGCGAAGGCGTTCTGCGCGACCGCGGGGTAGCAAATCTCGCACCCGAGGCAGTCGTACTTCATAGGCTCGAAGGCCTCACGGGCGCGGGCGAGGCTGGGCGCGAGCTCGCCCTGCCCTGCCTTCGTCTGCTCGAACGCGGCGACCGCCGCATGGAAGCAGCCGCAGGCGTGGCATTTCTTCGCCGCGGTCGCCTCGGAGAGCTGCTCCTCTACGATCGCAAGCGCGTCCTTGCCGGCTGACTCCAGGTTCGCAGGCATGCTTGAATGACCTCTAGGCCGCCGCCTCGCGCACCGCGTGCGTGGCGAGCTCCGCCGCGAAGCGGTCGCGCAGCGAGTAGTAGGCCATCTTGCCGTCGTTCCGCAGCTTCAGGATCCCGAGCTGCCGGAGCTTTCGCAGGTGGTGCGAGGCGGCCGCGACACTCATCCCAAGCACGTGCGCGACGTCGCAGACGCACAGCTCGTCAGCGCACATGAGGGCATGCAGGATGCGAAGGCGCATGCGATCGGCGAGCGCAGCGAAGAGCACCCGCGCCTCCTCCAACGCCTCCTCGGAGGGCATCTCGCGCTTGAGCCGCGCGACCAGCTCTTCCTTGAAGCAGGGGACGTTGCAGAGATCGCCGGAGCGCGCGGGGTGCACCCGAGACGGTCGATGCTTCAAACGCATGCTTGAATGTTATCGCGATGGTCGGGGGCGGCGCAACCCGAGGTGCGTCGCCAACTGCTGTACCGTGACTTGCCGCGCCACCGGCGCGCCAAACGGCGTCGTTCGTATGCGTTTGTGGTGCGGTATGGAACGACCCGGTTCGGCAGACCTCCGTGATTTCCATGCCCTTGCGGACCGGAAAGCCTGGAGTTTCCAAGGCGAGGAGCGTTCTGCATGAATGGTGAGCACTCCGTAATGTGGAGCCGACGGCGGAAGCGGCGTGCGTGACGCGCTCCGCCTTCGACTGCACATCTACCTGGAGTTCGTCTCATCGGGCAGCGCCGCACAGCCGCCGCGAGTTGGGCACGAGAGACCATGTCGCGTCGACCGTTCCTCCTTCGCCGAGCGCGCCCACGACGTAGAGACTAGCGCATATCGATGCGAACTGATATCAACCACGGTAGATATGCATGGGCCGAATCGACAGCTGGTCAGCGAGTCATACGACTCCGTTGCCGAGTTCTTCCGGGTCCTCGCTGAACCTGCACGTCTCAAGCTACTTCAAGCGATGACGATGAAGTGCAAGGCCGTCTCCACGCTCGTTGCCGAGTCCGGGCTCCCTCAGCCACTGGTCTCGCACCATCTGCGCGTCCTGAAAGAGGCGGGGATCGCGCGGGCGGAGCGAAGAGGCGCCTTCGTCTTCTACTGAATCGCCGACAAGGCGGTCTGGAAGACCGTCCAGCAATGCAGCGCGTTGGCGGCGAAGCTCGGCCTCGTTCGTTCGTAGGAGAAGCATCATGCCGGTGTGTGGACCGTGGTTCGGCTTCTGGTTCATCTTCCCCATCATCGGGCTCGTGATGATGATCGTGGTCCTATTCCTCGTGTTCTGGCCGCGAGGGCCGTTCGCGCACTTCGGTCCCCGGGGTAGCTGGGGCGGGCCGTCCGGCGGAAGCGCCACGGCGGGCGAAAGCGCACTCGACATTCTCAAGCGTCGGTACGCGCGCGGCGAGATCACGCGAGAGCAGTTCGATCAGATCCGCCGCGACGTATCGTGAGCTCTGCGAGACGATCATGCCCATGAAGCCCGAGAAGCCCGTGCTCGATGGCCAGAAGCAGCACTGGGAGGGCACGCTCGAGTCGATGCCGGAGATGTTCGGGCGCGAGCCGAGCGAGCCGGCGCGCCGGAGCGCTGCCGAGTTCAGGACCGCGCGCGCCCACCACATCTTGGAACTGGGCGGGGGGCAGGGTCGTGACTCCCTCTTCTTCGCAGCGGAGGGGTTCGAGGTGCACGTCTTGGACTACGCTCAGGCAGGCGTCGACACGATCTTGCGCAAGGCGGCGGAAGCGGGGTTCGGCCAACGGATCACCTCCATGCAGCACGACGTTCGCCGGCCGCTCCCCGCGCCAGACGCGTCGTTCGACGCCTGTTACTCGCACATGCTCTTCTGCATGGCGCTCACCACCGCGCAGCTCGAGGCGATTGCGCGAGAAGTCCTTCGAGTGCTTTGCCCCGGCGGGCAGTGCGTCTACACGGTGCGAAACACGAGCGACCCCGACTTCGGCCGCGGCGTTCACCGAGGCGAGGACCTGTACGAGAATCAGGGATTCATCGTTCACTTCTTCGACCGCGCGAAGGTCGAGCAGCTCGCGGTCGGCTACGAGATCCTCGGTATCGATGAGCTCGACGAAGGAAAGCTTCCTCGGCGGCTCTTCCGCGTGAGATTGCGGAAGCCCTCGAAAGAGCCCGGGGTCATCGAGACGCGCGGATGACCACGGCTTCCGTGTACTTGGACGTCGTATAACCAGTCCGCTCGACGATCTCGGCCGAGTCGAATCCCGCCTGCCGCAGCTTGTCCAGGTAGGACCTACCTGGTAGCGCGCCAGAGATTCAGGTCGACCATGCGTCCATGCTCGCGAGGAGTTCCTCCGGAATGGTCTCCCTCACAATTAGGTCCGCGACGACCATCTCTCCGCCCCGCCCCAGGACGCGCGCGATCTCGCCGAACGCACGATCCTTGTCCATCGCAAGGTTGAGCGCGCCGTTCGAGATGACAACGTCGAACGAGCAGTCCTCAAAGGGCAGGTTCTCGACGGAGCCCTGCACGAACTCGGGGGCACAGCCGTCGCTGACGGTGCCGACGCTGCGAGGCCAGTCGAGCATCTCGGGCGTGGCATCCAACCCAACGGACCGCCCCGTCAGCCCGACCAGGCTGGCGGCGATGAGAGTATCGACACCGCAGCCGCAGCCGATGTCGAGGACCCGCTCTCCAGGCCGTGGTAGGCGAATGGTGAAGGGGTTTCCGACTCCGACGAACCGAGCCGCCAACTGCGGCGGAACGCTAGAGATCCACGCGGGCGCGTAGCCAAGGCCGGCGAGGCTCTCCAGACCGACCGGGTACGGGAACTGCCCGCGCGGTTCACGCGCGACGGCTGCGTATCGCTGCCGCACGGCGGCGAACAGTTCATTCGCCCGTTCGGGGGCGCTGTGCTCGGGCATCCGGCTTCCTCGAGATGGCACGTTCCATCTCTAGTCAGGGGAACGCGCGCCAGGCCAGTCACTTTTGGTCAGCCGGGCCGAACTAGCCTGCCATGCCGCACACGCTCAACTCGCCCACTGTGCTTCGCCACTACTCGATCCGCCGCTCCTGTAGCTGAAGACAAGGGTCGCGTGATGCGCGGAGCGCCACGGCGCCCGTGCGTTGGGCGTGCGGGCATGTTGATCCGACGATCCGACAAGTTGGGCGTGCGTGTACGTCCGGGCTACCCGACCCACGCTCTTGGCCGCCCAGAGCTGACCGACGTCCAGCCGCTGCCCCGGCTCGCGCAGATCGGCGTCTCACCCGACCAGGCGCTGACGATCGCCGCGAGCGTCGAGCGGCACAGCGAGCACCCGGTCGCGGTGGCCATCCTCCGCCACGCAGTCGAGATTGTTCACGCGCAACTCGAGGCGGCCCTGTCTCATCGCGCACCTCCTTCACCGACGGCAGCCGCTGGCCGTGGGCGAGCATCGCCGGCGTTCGCCGGCGCAAATGCCTCAAGCCGTCCCACGAACCACCCGTAGATGGTGGGAAGCACGAGGAGTGTCAGCAGCGTAGAAGTCACGAGCCCGCCGATGACCACCGTGGCGAGCGGCCGCTGCACCTCCGCGCCGGCGCCGGTCGCGATGGCCATCGGGACGAAACCGAGCGCCGCCACGAGTGCGGTCATCATCACGGGCCGCATCCGGGCGAGCGCCCCATCGCGAGCGGCATCGGACGGCGTGAGCCCCTCCTCGCGCTCGAGCCGGCGAACGTAGTTCACGAGCACCACCCCGTTCATCACCGCGACGCCGAACAGGGCGATGAAGCCGACGCCGGCGGAGATGCTGAACGGCATTCCACGGAGGGCGAGCGCGAACACACCCCCCGTCGCCGCGAACGGCACGTTGAGGAAGATGAGCAGCGCGGGGCGGACCGCGCCGAAGGTGCCGTACAGCAGCACGAAGATGAGAAGCAGCGCGAGCGGGACGACGACGCCAAGGCGCCGCGAGGCTCGCTCCAGGTTCTCGAACTGGCCACCCCAGGCCACGGTGTAGCCGGGCGGCAATTGCACCTTCGAAGCGATCGCCGCCTTCGCCTGTTCGACGAACGACGCGATGTCACGACCGCGGACGTTCATCTCGATGGTGATGCGCCGCTTGATGTTCTCGCGGCTGATCTGCGCAGCCGAGGGCTCCACGTCGATGTCGGCCAGCTCGCCGAGCGGTACGAGGCGGCCACCGCTCGTCGAGACCGGGATTCGCGCGATGCCCTCGGTGTCGTTCCGGACGTCGGCCGGAAACCTGACGCGCAGCGCAAAGCGCTTCTCGCCTTCGAGGATGACCCCGACCTGTCGGCCACCGAGCGCTTCGATGACGGACAGCACCTCGTCTGCCGTCGCTCCATGACGCGCGATCGCTTCGCGGTCGATCTTCGCCGTCATGATGGGAAGACCCGAGACCTGCTCGACCTTCACGTCCTGGGCTCCGGGCAAGCCCGAGATCGCGCGAGCGATCTCGTTCGCCTCGCGGCGCAGCACGTCGAGGTCATCTCCGAAGAGCTTGATCGCCACGTCTGACCGGACGCCAGAGATGAGCTCCGCGACGCGCAGCTCGATGGGTTGCGAGAATCCTAGCGCCACGCCGGGCGCTGCGCGCCGCAAGGTCTTCTCCATCGCCTCGATGAGCTCATCCTTCGACCCGAAGCGCCAATCGCGATGTGGCTTCAGCATGACGAAGACGTCGCTCATCTCGACGCCCATGGGGTCGGTGGCGATCTCCGGCCGGCCGGTCTTGGAGACGATGGTCTCGACCTCGCTCGGGAACTCGCGCCTGAGCGCGTTCTCGATGAGCGCGGACTGCTTCGCCGCCTCCTCCACGGAGACGGAGGGGAGGCGCCACACCTGCAAGGCGATCGCGCCCTCGTCGAGCCTCGGGATGAACTCGCCGCCCATGAACGAGGCCACCCCGGCGCCGGCGGCGAAGACGGCGACCGCGATCCCCACGACCGCGAAGCGGTGACGCATCGCCAGCGCCAGGGCCGGGGCATACCCCCGCTTCATCTGGCGCACCGTCCACGTCTCGTGGTGCTTCGGCGGCTTCTTCAGGAACAGCGCCGCGAGCACGGGGACGAGCGTGAGCGCGAGTACGAGCGATCCTGCCAGCGCGAACATGACGGTCACCGCCATCGGCTTGAACATCTTCCCCTCGACGCCGGTGAGCGTGAGGATAGGCAGGTACACGATCATGATGATGCCGACCGCGAAGGCGACGGGGCGCGCCACCTCCGCGCTCGCCTCGCGGACGATGTCGCCCGGCGCCCTTCCCTGCTCTCGCTTCTCGCTCATGAGCCGGAAGACGTTCTCGATCATGACGACCGAGCCGTCGACGATGAGCCCGAAGTCGATGGCGCCGAGGCTCATCAGGTTGCCCGAGACTCCGGAACGCACCATCCCGATGAACGCGAACAGCATCGAGAGCGGGATGGCGGACGCCACGATGAGCCCTCCGCGCAGGTTCCCGAGCATGAGGAACAGCACCGCCACGACCAGCAGCCCGCCTTCGACCAGGTTCTTCTCGACCGTGGAGATGGTGCGGCGCACGAGGTCGGTGCGATCGTAGAACGGATCAATCGTCACGCCCTTGGGGAGGCTCTTCGAGATGGTCTTGATCTTCTCCTTGACGGCGTCGACGACCTCGCGCGAGTTCGCGCCCATGAGCATCATCGTCACGCCCACGACCGCTTCGCCGCGGCCGTCGCGCGTCACCACCCCTTGCCGGACCATGGGCGCGAGCACGACGTTCGCGACGTCCCTCACGTAGAGCGGCGTCCCGTCCTCGCTCGTGCGCAGCACGACCCGCGCGATGTCGTCGACGCCAGCGAGCAGGCCCTCGCCTCGGATGAGCACCTGCTCTCGATTGCGCACGAGGTACGCGCCGCCCACGTTGCGGTTGTTCTTCTCGAGCGCTTCGAACACCTCGTGGAGCGAGATGCGGTGGGCGGTCAGCGCGGCCGGGTTCGGTTGCACCTCGTACGTCTTGAGCTCCCCGCCGAACGTGTTCACCTCGACGACGCCCGGAACGCTCTTCAGCTGGTACCCGATGAACCAGTCGAGGATGGTGCGCAGCTCCATGGGCGAGTAGCAGTCCGGCCGATCGACGCCGGCGGGGCACGCCGGCTCACCCTTCACCTCGAACTGGAAGATCTCACCGAGCCCGGTGGAGATGGGGCCCATCTCCGGGCTGCCGTACCCCGCCGGTATGGCTTCCCGGACGTCGGCCAGCCGCTCCTGGACGAGCTGCCGCGCCCGGAAGATGTCGGTGCCTTCCTTGAACACGATCGTGACGGCGGAGAGCCCGAACTTCGAGACCGAGCGCATCTCCTCCAGGTCGGGGAGGCCCGCCATCCCGGACTCGACCGGAAACGTGATGAGCCGCTCCACCTCGAGTGGCGCCAGCGCCGGAGCCTTCGTCAGGACCTGCACCTGGACGTTCGTGACGTCCGGGACGGCGTCTATGGGGAGCCGCAGCATGTGCTCGACGCCCGCCGCAGCGACGAGGATGCCGAGCACGACCACGATGAGCCTGTTGTGCAGCGCCCACGCGACGAGCTTTGAAGCCATCACTCCTCCTCTCCGAGCGTAGCCTTGAGCAGCTCACCCTTGAGCAGGAAGCTCCCCTCCCCGACGACCTCATCGCCGGGCTTGATCCCGTTGAGCACCTCGACCTCGTCGCCGGAGCGCTCGCCGGTGTGGATCTTCCGCAGCTCGAAAGCGCGCTCGCCATCGCGGACGAACACCGATGGATGACCGTCGATGTCCTGCACCGCGGCCCACGGGATGACGAGCATGTGGCGTGGCTCGTTTGCGCGGGTACCGATGATGCGGGCCGTCGCGAACATGCCCGGCTTGAGCTTGTGCCCGCGGTTGGGGAGCTGCACGCGGACGGCGACGGCACGCGTCTTCTCGTCCAGCGTCTCGCCGACGTAGTCGATCCGGCCGCGAAACACCTCGCCCGGCAGCGCCCGTGTCTCGAGCTGGACCGGCTGGCCGCGAGCGAGGAACCTCATCTCGCGCTCGTACACCTGAGCGGCGAGCCACAGCTCGTCGAGATCAATCACCTGCACGAGGGTCTCGGAGGGCTCCACGCTCTTGCCGATATGGGCAGACCGCGCGACGACGGTTCCGGCGATGGGGCTTCGCAGGATCGTGCGAGCAGGATCCCGCGCCGAATCATCGGCGCTCGACGCGCCGAGCGTGGCGGCCCTCGTCCGCGTGGCGGAGAGTTCGGCCTCGCTGGTCTTCGCGGCAGCCTCCGCTTCCAGCAGCTCCCGCTGCGACGTCGCCCTCGCGTCGAATAGCGCTCGCTCGCGGGCGAAGGTCTTGCTTGCGATCTCCGCGCGGGCGGCGGCCGACACTAAGTCGGCGCGAACCCTCCCGACCTCCGGGCTCTCCAGAACCACGAGCGGACTGCCGCGGCTCACACGATCGCCGACCTTCACCCGGAACTCGACGACGCGCCCGGCGGCGCGCGCGCCTACGTCAGCGCGGCGGTCGGGGTTCGGAACGATCTCCGCGGACACCTGGAGCGCGGGCGCGAGGTCCTTCACCTCAGCCTTCGCGATCCTGAGGTTCAACGACTTGAGCGCTTCCTCCTCCAGCTCGATGCGATCGGGCGTGCCGCGCTCTCCTTCATCGCCTCCCTTCTTGCCCTTTTCGTCGTGCTCCGCTTTGGCGGGCGAGGCATCGTCCGCGCGCTCCTTCGCGGCGGAGGGCCGCCGGCAGCCCACGACGGGGCCGACGACCACGGCGGACAGGATCAGCGCCAGGATGGAATGGTGCTTCATCGCGAGCCTCCGTTGGCGTCGTCGAGGATGGAAAGACCGAGCGCGGTGCGCAGGCGGGCGTCGGCGGTGGCAAGCTCGGCGCGAGCGTCGACGTACCCGAGGCGGCCTTCGAGGAGCTCGCGCTGGAGCAGGATGACCTCGGCCGGACTCACCTTGCCGGCTTCGAACATGCGGCCCAGCAGCACGACGTTGTCTGACTGGGAGCGAAGGACGCCCTCGTCGTAGACCGTGAGGGTCCGGCGTGCGCGCTCGAGCTCCAGCGCCGCCTGCCTGACGTCTCCCAGCACATCGGCCCGGGTCGCACGTTCCTCGGCCTGTGCGCGCGCGACCGCGGCCCGCGAGCGCTCCCTCTCTCCCTGGTTCCGCTGGAAGAGTGGCAGAGGAATCGCGACCGTGCCGAGCACGACGCGCGAGCCTTCTTCGAGAGCGTAGCGTGCGCCGATCCGGATGTCGGGAACGGCCTGTGCGCTGGCGAGCCGAGCGGCGGCCTCCGCCGCTTCGAGGCGACGCTGCGCCGCCCGGGCCTCCGGGCGGTTGCGCAAGGCGACATCGAGGTCGAACGGGACCGGCTCGCCGGGAAGAGGAAGGTCTCCCTCGACTTGGAGAGCGGTGCCGGCCGAGGCGCCGACGAGAGGGCCCAGCCGGGCCAGCGCGGCATCCCATTCGGCGCGGACACGCTGGAGCGTCCGATTGGCCTCTGCCACCCTAATGCGTGCCCCGTTCACGTCGAGCGGTGTCGCGGCCCCCATCTCGAAGCGGCGCGTGGCGATCTGGGCGAGTTCCTGTGCCAGCCCCAGGTTCTCGTCAGCGATGGCGACGCGCTGATTCCCCGCGAGCACCTGGACGAACGCACCGGCGACAGCCAGGTCGAGCGCTCGCAGCACCGCCTCGGCGTCACCTTCGGCCGCGGAGACCTCGGCGCGCGCACGCGCGATCCGATGCGAGCGCTGGCCCGCGACCTCCAGGCGCTGCGAGAGGCTGGCATCGACATCGAGGCTGCTCCCCGTCTCGGGCGACGGGCGAAACCTCGGTCCAACGCCGAACTCGAGCTCGGGGTTCTCGAGGAGCAGCACGCGAGCGCCACTCAGCCCGCCGCGAGCTTCGTCGATGCGGCGGCGTGCGGCGTCAGCTCCAGGGTTGCCCTTGCGGGCAAGCGTGATGGCGGCACGGAGATCGAGCTTCAGCGGCTCGTCGGCTGATACGCCGTTCGGGGCGGCGAACAGCGACGCGACGAGCACGATATGCAGCGCCGCTCTCTCCACAGTGACAGGAACAGGGGTCACGGATGCGTCTCCTGGTTGGGGCACGACTCGCATTCCGTCTGCACCGTGAGGTGAGCGATCGAAAAAGGGCGCTCGACAGCGCTCTGGATGGCCCGGCGGGCGGCGTCCGCTCGAGAGATGTCGCGCAGCACGACGTGGACGCTCATCGCGTTCACACCGGACGTGAGCGTCCAGACGTGAAGGTCGTGAACCGCCACGATCCCGTCGAGCCTGGCGACCGCGTTGCGGACCTGGACGAGGTCTAGGCCGCGCGGCGTCCCCTCGAGGAGGATTCCCACTGCCTCGCGGAGGAGCGCCCAGGTGCGCGGCAGGATGAACAACCCAATGGCCGCCGAGACGAGAGCGTCGGCGTAGTACCAGCCTGTCAACCACATGACCGCGGCCGCGATGATGACGCCGATCGACGCGAGCAGGTCGGAGAGCACCTCGAAGTACGCACCTTTGAGATTGAGGCTCTCGCGGGAGCCGCCGTGAAGCAGGAGGACACCCGCAACGTTCACCAAGAGGCCGACTGCGGCCACCGCCAGCATGGGCCCGGCTGCCACGTCGGGCGGTGCCTGGAAACGCCGGAACGCCTCGTACAGCACGTACGCCGACACGCCTATGAGCAGGATGGCGTTGGCGAGCGCCGCCATGATCTCGACACGATAGTAGCCGTACGTCCGCTCGGGCGTCGCCGGCCGTTCGGCGAAGCGGATCCCGAGCAGAGCGAGGCCGAGACCGGCAACGTCGGTCAACATGTGGCCGGCGTCGGCGAGGAGCGCGAGGCTCCCGGTGAGGAGACCACCCGCGACCTCGGCGATCATGTATCCGGTGGTGATCGCAAACACGGCCGTTACACGGCGTTTGCCCGCGCTCGCCGCGCTTCGCGGCTGATGATTATCCATGAGTGCCGACTCCCCGACCGCGTGCGGAGCGCGAGGGAACGTCCCTCACGCACGCGCGACGGCGCATGACTGAATGCTGCTCGTCGAAGCGGAGACGCTAGACGAGCACGGTCGGAGGTGGCGTGGGAGGAGCTGGGAGCTCCGCCTGCAGGGGGGCAGCTACCCCGTCGTGGAAGGGTTCGGAGTCACGCTCGAACGGGAACTCAACGACGCCCGACGGCTGGAGAATGGTGGGCGTCTGGCAGGGGCTCTGTGGGCATGCGTGGGCCGGTGCTGGACCACCGTCGTGTCTCGAGGTGGGCACGCTCGATCCCGGGCCGCTTTCGCCCGGGCACACCGCCGCGTTGTCCGCGACGGCGCCGAAGAGGAGGAACGCGGCGGCGACCAGCCCAACGGTGCGTCGGCCCCAAGGCGTCCTACGGTGTCGGGAGATGCCGGCGTCCATCACGCCACCGCGTCCGATGCCGTGGTCGCGTGGCGCACGCCGTCGGCGAGCAGGTTTCGAAGAAACGGGTCGCGCAGCGAGTAGTACGCGAGCTTCCCGTCCACCCGGTACTGGACGATCTTCATCGCGCGGAGCGCCTTCAGCTGGTGAGACGTTGCGGAGACGGAGACCCCGAGCACGCGCGCGAGATCGCACACGCACAGCTCCTCCGCGCCGAGGGCGTGAACGATCCGGATCCGCGTCCGATGCGCCAGCACCTTGAACGTGGCGGCCACATCCTCGATGACCGCCGCCGCCGGCATCCGCTCGAGCGCACGGGCCACCCGTCCCTCGTCGGACGAAAAAACGCGGCAAGCGCCGCGCGAACGCACGCCGTCGACGCCGCGCGCGCGGCCGCTTCTGTTCGAACGTGTGGCGCGCTGAGGATGCACGATTGAGCACACGCTAAAATGACAAGGTTGCGGTGTCAAGCGGCTCCGCCGCGAGAAAGACGCGTCCGACCTCGCGGCCTGGTGCAGCATGCGCCACGACCTTGAGATCCTGCGCCGCATGGTCACACGCGCCTTGCGCTCGTCACCGGAGCCCTCGCGCGGTGGATCGGGACGCCCGCGGCGCTCGCTTCGCTTGCTCTTGGTATTCCGTTCGGGACCGCATCAGGGTTGGCGGCAGCCGAGCTCGCGCGGCGCATGCGCGGCCGGTTCGCGAGGTGACGTCGTGCAACCTCATCGCTCGATGCGCTTCACGTAGACCTCGCGGGCGATCTCCGGATCGAGCGCGATCGCGGTCTCGCCGACCTCGATGACGTACGACGAGGACCGCTGGTGCAGCCGAATCTCGCTGCCCGGAATGACCCCCAGGGCAGCCAGCCGGTCCATGCGGTCGTGGAACTTCGGCGCGATGAACACGATCCGGCCGTTCACACCCAGCTCGAAGCTCGCAAGGCCTGTGACGAATGGACGGATCGCCTTCTGTACGGCGCTGCAGCGCTCGCCCGGCGGGATGGCTTTGCCGTGTGGGCAGGTCGGCGGGTGCCCGAGGAGCGCGCACACCGAGTCGGTCGCCTCGGGCGAGAGGATGTGCTCGAGCTCGCACGCTTGACTCTCCGTCTGGAATTCGCCTGGCTGGAGGAGGTCCCGGACCAGCCGCTCCGTCAAGCGGTGGCGCCGGACGACCCCGCGGGCTCGGCGCTCCTGCAGCCGCGATGGTCGCCCGACCCATGGTCGCCTCCTTGCGGCGCTGGGACCGGCTTTCCTCTCTGCCTCCGTTCTCGTCCCATCCTGCTTCTCGAGAACCTCGTTCTCCGCCGGAAGCTCGCCACGCTCGCCTCTCGGCGGCGGCCCGTCATCCGTCCCGCCGACCGAGCCTTCTGGGTCATCCTGAGCCGCCTGTGGTCCGGCGGGACAAGCGCTCTCGCCATCGTTCAGCCGCAAACCGTCATCCGCTGGCACCGCGCTGGGCTCCGGATCTACTGGGACTGGCTGTCCCGGCGCAACCGGCGGGCCGGCCGCCCACCTCTGCCACGCGAAGTGCGCGACCTCATCCGGCGGATGGCGTCCGAAAACCGCTGGGGGGCGCCCCGGATCCACGGTGAGCTGATCCGTCTCGCCTTCTAGATCTCCGAGCGCAGCGCCTCCCGTACATGCGTTCCCTACCCCGTCTGCCGGGGCTCTCCCACGGCTGGAGGACCTTCCTGCGCAACCATCGGGACGGCATCGCCGCGATGGACCTCTTCACCGTGCCCATCTCCTGATGGCACGGCGGATGGCCTGAGGCTCGAAGATGTAGGCGGCCAGAGAGGGGTGGCTGGACCACGTGCACGCCCTCCTGCGGATCGTGTCAACGTCACGGGTGCGTGATGCAGCAAATCGTCGCGGTAGCCATCGGGACGTTCACGAGGTCGCCCCCGGGGGAGATGGACAGATTGGTCCAGCCACACTCCCACGCGGCAGGAAGTGCGCCTTGCGTTCCCCAGGCATTGGGTCGGTTGACCTTCAGGATGACACTACCCGCTCCCGTGAACTCGCACGCACCGACGAGGGGGAGGTCCAGAGCAGTCCTGCACGTAGCACTAATTGTGACGACATTAGCATCATTTGGCATGACTACCGGTGGATCGCAGTACACATTGGTCCGCGAGACGTAGAGACCTCCTCCTGCAGGCCCCGCAGGACCGATCGGCCCCGCAGGGCCAACAGGACCAGCGGGACCAGTGGCACCAGCGGGCCCCTGCGATCCAGCCGGCCCCTTCTCGCCACACGCGACGAGGAGGCCAACCGACAGGATCACTGAGAACAGCATCTTCATGGCTTTCCCCTCTGAACGTGTACCGCGACCATGTGTCTGTCAGTATACCATCAGTGCGCGATGGTACGTGTCAGATCCAGCGTGCCGCCCGGAATCGTCTGGACCTCGCCGAACTCCGCCCCTGAAGCGCCGAGCCCCGCTGTCTGCAGGGAGAGCGTGCCCGCGAGACCGTCGGCTGCGGCGGTGAGCGTCCGGCTGTAGTGCACGAGGTTATCCTGGTACACGGGCGCCATCCATACCTGGGAATAGTCTCCGGGGTGACGCTGCGAATAGTCACATGGCCCAATTGGTGGATTGTAAGACGTGCGAATCCACACTTGCGCCTGGGTCGCCTCTTGACCAATGTCCTGGATGTACTGGAGACCGTTCCATCCGGTAAGCGGGATCCGGGCTGGAAGGCCGACGCGCGGCCGCACGACGTACAGTGACAGGATGCCGGGCGAACTTCCCGAAGCGGCCGGAACGATGTAGCGACCGAAGGCAGTGACGGGAGCCGATCCAGCATCGACCCCATACGGCTGGTAGTAGGCATTCGTTGCGAGCGTGGCGGAGGTTTGAGAACCGGAGATCGTCGCTGCCCCAGGATCCGTCTCGCACTGCGGGCTCCCGCCAGGAGCCGTGAAGGACTTGCTGCTGCCTGCGCACGGAGAGTATTGCACGGTCGCGGGCGTCATATCGGCTGGGAGCGCAACACCTGTGTTCGCCACTATCCATCCGCACGGAGCCTGCGGCGAATAGTAGACGTGTCCGACGGACGTGGCGGCCCCGACCCACGTCTCGTTGTCGCTCCACACAGCGCCGGCGAGAGACGGACCGAGGGCGACAGGCTGTGACGCTGGATTGATGATGATGTAGTGGACGAGCCGAATCGTATTTTCCGGGCTGAAAATCGTAGCCGATGGATCGTACAGCGTCGCGTAATTGGCCTGATTCATCCGATACGGGAAGCTGCTCTTGCCGTCATTTGCTGCTGCGTAGCTGGCATCCTCCCTGACAACGAGCGGAGGACCGATTACGTGAAAGGTGAAGGTCCAGGGCGAGCTCGTCCACTGATTCCCGGCCGCGTCGGCGAGGCCAACCGTTACCGTCAGCTGTGCGGGCCCCTGCAGGCTACCCAGCGCAGGCACATATTCTGTCGAGAGCGGGAGTAGGAAGTACACCGCCTGGTCGGTCGCCGTCGGACTGACGAGCAACGTGCCCGCCTTGTCCGGAAATGCCGGGCAAGGGGCAGGACACCTTACGCTGATGGTGTAGGTCGCCCGGCTGATCGGGGAGTCGATCTGAGCAGACAACTGCACGGCGAAACGCAAGAGAGGGATGTTCTGGGCGTTGGTCGTCTCGAACTCGGCCGCTGTTGCCTGAACTCCGGCGCTGAGGCGGGTCGCCACCTTGAAGAAGTCACCTCCCGCCTGCACGGCAGCCTTCGGCCCAATCGTATACGCCGGCGGCGTCTGCGCGCCCACTTGCATGTTCCGCTCATCGTAGTACGACGCGAACCCTTGGTCGTAGGTGGCCGAGGGAGGCGTCGTGTCGAGGAGAACGTCGCGCGTAAGCTGGTACGGCGGCTGCGAGTCCTCGCCGCTGTTCGCGCTCGGTGACTGGTCCACGGCCCAGATGGTGGTGATGTTGTGTCCTGGGCTCGGCAGGTTCACGGTCACCTGCCACGTCCCATCGTTCTGGAGAGCCGCCGGGTATCGCTGACCTCCCGCACGCACATAGACGCCCGCCACGCCGCTCGGGTCGCTCGCCGTCACGGTGAGCTTCATGCTCGACGCGTTCGTGTACAGCGCGGGCTCCGCCACGAGAGCCACAACGGGCGGCGAGCGATCGACCGGGTCGTACGCGCCCGCGGGCGGATCGCCGAACAGGTCGGAGGGGTCGGTGGCGACCGCAGAGTAGACCTGTGCGCCGATGAGGTCAGCTTGATGTACGCCACTCAGGTTGAGGCCTGCGTTCTGGATCCACGTGTCGAGAGCCTGGGCAAGCGGCTTGCGCAGGAACTGGCTGTCGAGCGCGACGGGGGTCGTCCCCTGAGTGACGATCGCTGCGCCCGCCCCTCCCTTGCCGTTCAGGACCGCATCCGCATCCAGGTCCTGCTCCAGGAACTGGGCGAGCGTGATGGCCGTGATGGCGGAGGAGCCCGCGCCGTAGCCTGCCCGCAGGGCGGTATCGCGCGCGAGCTGGTTCAGGGCCAGGTCGAAGAGAGCAGCGTACGCGGCGTCCACCAGCGTCGTGGCGCTATCGGTGAAGCTCGCGGGAGTGGTCGATCGCAGGCTACTCGGGTTCCAGGCGTTGGCCGAGGTGGCGAAGTGGCTGACCCACAGCGAGTCGCGCGCAGCCAGCGACTCCCCCAGCGTCTTCGCCCCGGGATGGAGCGGGTGGAGCCCGCGCGCGAAGGCAAGCGCCCCATGATCGGCCAAGGTGGTGACGAGCGTGATCGGGACCACCGCGCTCGTCCCCGTCTTGTACTGAGCAAGGTACGACGACAGCACGAAGGTCGAAGGGATCTGCACGACCGTCGCCGGCTTCCCGGCCAGGACGGTCACCGTCGGGTCGGGATACGTAAGGTTCGCCCCGCCTGCGACCACCTGGATCGGCCCCGAGTAACTCTTCACGGCGAGCTTGACCGTCGCCTTGCCGGCGGCGTCGGTCGGGCCACCGGCACCGAGGACGCCAAGGTTGCCGACGAGCGCATTGACCTGTCCAGTCCCGTCCGCCACCGCGTAGACGGTGACCGTGGCTCCGCTCACCGGGCCTCCAGCGCTCACCCGAACATCCAGCGCGCCCTCCGCATCGGAAGCGGAGCGATTGAAGGTGGGTCCGCCTCCGCAGCCAGCGAGGCCGAGGAGAGAAGCCGCTCCAAGCGCGATGGCGCCACGACGCAACGCGAAATCGTCCTTCGTGAACATCAGTCCCCCCCAGGAAACCAGTACCAGCTCCAGCCGACAGTGAATGGAACGATGACACCAACAGTGGACCCCGAGGCCGCTCCCACGAGCACCTCCAGGCGCGGGACGATCGAGAACCTCAGGTGATCCGTCGCGAGCCACTCGAGGCCCGCGAATGGGGCAAGGAGGAGCGCATCGCTGCTGCCGTCCGCGAGGGTCAGCCGCGAGACAGGTGCGCGAGGGTCGGACGTGTCCAGCAGATCCCTGTTCGCCGCCCTCGTGTGCGCCCATCCGAGCTCGAACCCGACCGGGATGCGCCACACCAGCCCGGCCACCGCGTAGCGCACGCCCACTGCTGCGCCCCAGCGGGAAACGTCCTGGGTCAGCGCGCCCGCGACGTCGCCTGAGGGAGTGCTCACCGTGACCCGTGGCTGCGCGAACGCGGCGGGCGCGTCCCAGAACCCGCTCGCCTGCATCTCGAGGCGGTTGGTGAACCCATATCGGACGGTCAGCTCCGCGCCGCCAAGCGTACCCATGACAGCGTCGCCAGCGCCCACGGATGGCCCCACCGACCCGAGGCGCACTGCGCCGCCTCCTTCGAGGGTGAACGAACCCCGCTCGGCGAGAGCGCGCGCAGGGGCGAGCAGCATCGCCAACCCGAAAAGAAGCGTCTGCGCCCCCCCCAACCGCATCTGCTACTCCTCCTGTGCTGGTATATACAGTTGTCTATACAACATACATCTTGTGAGATCAATAGAGAACTATAGCCGCCCGCTGGTGGTCAGAACGACCGCGCTACGAAGACGTCAAAGAGGACTCCGGAGTCGAGGAGGATGGCTGAACTACCGCTGGCTGTGCCGGCGGACCGGTTGTTCACGACCGCCGAGCCCGCGCTCCTTGCTACGTCCTGTGGCACACCACCCGTCATGGTGTTGAGCAGGACGTTGCCGGTGCCGCGGGCGATCTTCGTCCCCAGCCCGTCTTCCTGGGACCCGTCGGCGGGCGCGATGCGCGCGCTGGCCGCGAGGCCAGGCTTGTTGTCGCCTCGGTCGAGCGCCAGACCTTCGAAGCCGACCTCGATGTCATCCGGGAGCCGCAGCTGGGTGAACTGGATGTTGAAGCGCCCATTTGCCTCGCTGGCCTTGCCGTACAGCAAAGTGCGGGCCGGCAGCACGACGGCACCTCGGAGAACGAACGGGAGCGCCAGGACGGCCTCGACGGGGCCGGCACCGATGGTCCGGCTGTCGAGGTTCGAGAGCAGCTTCGCCCGGATGTGAGTCCCCATCGGAATGCCGAGCTTCCGTGGCCCGGCGTCGCTCGTGGCGAGTGCGCTGGATGCGTTCAGGACCTCGGCGTGTACGAGTGGGTCGTCGATCGTGGCGAGCCTCACGGCCTTTCCGCCGTTCGGGGTGACGGCGTCTCGACCGTCGATCGTCGCCCCCCGCACCGGCCGCTCTGGCAGCGTGCTCGGGGTTCCGCCCGGTGAGCCGGATGGCAAACCTCCGAGCGGCACGCTGGGACGGCCATAGCGAGCAGCGAGGGCAGCATCGATGTCCTTCGCGTCCGAGCCGGTGAGCGGAGGCGCCTCCGGCGTCGAGAGGCGCGGGGCAGGAAAGGGAATGGCGGACATGGCGACGGGATTAGCTCGTGCGCCGGCATCCCGTCTGGCTGCAGCCTGCTCGCGCTCGAGGCGCGAGAGCATGTCGTCCTTGGCCGGTTTGCCGCTGCTGCTGCTCATCACGAAGAGGATGAGAGCGGCAGCTACGACCCCTCCGCCGCCGAGCAGGACGCGTCGAGAGAGCAGGCTCCGCGGGTTGTGGACGGCGAGGCGCTCCCGCGCCTTCCGGATGGCGCTCGTTATGCCACTCGTCTTCTTCACCGGCCGGTCGCCGTCACCTTGGGCAGAGCGGTCCGGGGCGG
>JBGQLS010000054.1:0-21246 GCA_041500205.1 Anaeromyxobacteraceae bacterium
GAGGAGGCGCCGCTCGCGCTGCGGCGCCGGGGAGCTGAGCCCCTCGCCGAAGGCTCCGGGGCCCATCGCCTCTACCCCGTTCCGGACCAGGTTCTGCAACGCCCCGAGGAGCTTGTGCGCGTCGCCGCGCACGAGCAGCGGCGCCTCCTCGGGTCCGATGTCGAGCGTCACGTCCACCTCGTAGTCACGGGCGATGTCCGCGCACGAGGCCGCGGCACGCCGGCACAGCTCCTGGAGGTCCGCCTCGCCCATGTCGAGCCGTGGCGGGCCCGCGAACAGCGTGAGGTCATCGGCGACGCCACGCAGCCGCGCGATCTCGGAGCGCGCCTGGGCGTGGACCTCCGTTGCGGACGCCGCCGGCGCGCGACCGGAGGCGAGCAGATCGAGCGCGATGGAGAGCCCGTTGAGCGAGTTCTTCACCTCGTGCGCGATGGCGGCGGCCGTCCTGCCCATCGACGCCAGCTCGCGCCCCTTGCCCAGCTCCACCTCTGCCCTCTCCAGCCGCGCGATAGCGAGCGCGAGCAGCGCACCACCGATGATGGCGAGGACGAGCACACCCGTCAGGATGAGGATGAGGCTGCGCAGGGAGCGAAACACCTCGTCTTGGAGAACGCCTGCCGGCTGGACGAGCCGGAGCAGGAGGGGCCCGTCTCCGAGCCGCGCCTTCGTGACGAGCCACTTCTTGTCGCGCGCATCGTCTATCCATGCCTGTCCCTCCGGCGCCGCGAGCCCCGGCGACAGCGCCGCGCCCACCCCAGCGACGGTGAACGCCCCGGAGCCGCCGGGCGCGGTCTGGAGCAACGCCGCCCCGCCGCCCGCGCGGAGCGCGCGGTGAAGCCCCTCGCCGAAGAGATCGTGGGTGGTCGCCAGGACCTTGCCCACGATGGCACCGCGCCCGGCGATCGGTGCCGCCACGTCGATCACCCCCGGCGAGAGCGAGAGCACGGCGCGCCCGCGCGCGCGCGCCTCTCCCAGCAGGACGGCGCGGTTTGCGCCGAGCGTCGCGTCTTGCGGCTCCGCCCAGAGCTGCTCGCCCTTCTCGTCGAGGATGACGATGGCGACGGAGAAGAGGACCGTGTCGCGGCGCGCGATCTTGAGAACCCGCTTCTCGGGCTCGAGGTTCTGGTCGGCAAGGTCCACCTCTGCGAGCTGGGAGAGGCGCTGCATCTCACCCAGGAGCCGCGTCACCTCGACGTCGATGAGCCGCGCCTGCAAGGAGACGAGCAAGGCCTGCCGGTCCGCGACGGCCGCCAGCGCTGCGTCGCGGTAGCGCGCGAGGAGGATCCCGCCCGTTGCTCCGACCGCCACGGCCGCGAAGAGCGTGAGCGCGAGCACGAGGTAGCCGGGGCGGAGGCGTGGCACCGGCCGATTCTAACCTTCCCGGCCGAGCCGCGGCAGGATCGCTCGCGGGACCCCGCGAAGCGGGCCGGCCTCCACCCAGCCCCAACCGTGTGGCGCTACGAGCTATCGTCTCTCTCTACCTTGGTCCCTGCGATCGAGCCGGCCGTCGAGCCGCTCCGGGATGAGCCACTGTTCAGCCGAGCTTGCTCGACCTGCGCTCCTGCCTCGCCGGTGGGATCGCCCTGGCCGGCAGCCCTCTTGAAGTTGTGGATGCCCTTGCCCAGGGCATCTCCGAGCTGCGGAAGCTTGTTCGGCCCGAAGACCAGCAGCGCGATCACCAGCACGACGAGCATCTCACCCATGCCCAGATGCATCCTGCCTCACCTTCCCGAAAGATCGCGCCTTGCCGAACCGCGTCGAGCCCGTCCTGGCGCGTAGGACCAATCGATATCTTGCTAGACACAGGCCATTTGGACACCAGCGCAAGTCCCTGGAATGCCGAGGCGTCCGGGCCGGCGCCGGGCAGTGGACTACAGGTTCCTTGCAGTGCCGCTGAAAGCTTCTTGGAGCTCGTCCCGCGATCCACGGATGCACGATGGTCGAGCTCCGACAAGAGCACTCTTCGGCGGCAGACACGGTCTGTTA
The DNA here is from genome assembly GCA_041500205.1 of Anaeromyxobacteraceae bacterium. Taxonomy (GTDB): domain Bacteria; phylum Myxococcota; class Myxococcia; order Myxococcales; family Anaeromyxobacteraceae; genus Anaeromyxobacter_A. Next base: position 1,987 of record JBGQLS010000054.1, read on the forward strand.
TCTCGAGAACAAACGGCGATCGCATGGGCCACGCCGCTGCGAGCGGGCGCGGGCTCCCCGTGGGCAGCGGCCAAGTGGAGGGCACCTGCAGGAGCCTGGTCGAGCTGCAAGTGAAACGGCCTGGAGCGAGCTGGGAACTGGTTGCCCAAGCGATATTGCAACATCGCAGCTATGCGGAAGCTTGACGTCGTCCTTTCCCGGCCGGACAGGGGACTACAAGATCCTTCTACAGCCCCGCTGAAAGGTTCTTGTAGTTTGCGAGGCCGTGGCGGCATGTTTGCCCGCTGGACGAGCACGTGCTCAGTTGCCGTGCCTACGCATGAATAGCGCTGTTCAATTGCGCCCCAAACGGACAGTTCATCAACCAGGAGTCCTGCCGTCCGCTGTTGTGTCAACGAAATCGGTCTCATAGTGTCTCTTGATCGCGGTCAATTACGCTGGTTGTCCCGCGTTCATGGTAGATGCCGGCACGGACCGACAGTAGGCACGATTGCGACCGTTGACGTCCGACTGGCTCGACAAGGCCAATCCAAATCAAATAGCTGGAGACAGGTACTCCAGAAGAGAGTGCGAAGCGTCTTCCTCGGAGGGCCGGGAGAGAGCTACGCACGATTGCCCGGAGGAGGGCAGGCTGTGATGACCTACAGGAACATCAGGAGCAGACGTTACATCGCCATGGCGGCCGTGAGCGCCACGTTGCTGGCGTGCGGCGGCAAGTCGAGCAGCGCCCAGGGAACATCTACGACACCGCCGCCGCCAGGGACGGTCGACGTGACGAAGTCGACGCTGAGCGTCGACACCGTCACTGCACCGGCTGACAATACCAGCGCGGTGACCATCACCGCCTCGCTCCAGGATTCCACCGGCAAGGCCCTCTCGGGCAAGCTGGTGACCTTCGCCGCCAGCGGCTTTTCCAACACCCTCTCCGCTACCACGGCGGCGAGCGGCACGGATGGCAAGGCGCAGTCCAAGCTCACCTCGATGCGCGCCGAGTCGAAGCACATCACGGCTACCGTTGATGGCGAGGCGCTCGAACCCAAGGACGTGGACTTCATGAAGGGTGGCATTGCGCCAGCGCCTCCGGGCTCCCCAGGCACCGCGGTCACCACTTCACTTCGCGCCGCTCCGACTGTCAGCTTTGCTGACGGGACGCCTATCTCCCTCATCTTCACGGCGCGCGATACGACCGGAAATCCCCTGGCGGGAGTTACCGCGATCCTGGCCCAGTCCGGCACGGGCACGCTCGTCCAGCCTGGACCAACCGACGTGAACGGCCAAGCGACGGGCTCCATCTCCTCGCACGTCGTCGGTCGGGAGGACGTGATGGCAACCGTCAACAACGTCACGGTTGCTACTGCCACTGTGGCGTTCACCGTCGTCGGCACGCTCGGCTGCGCCGCCATGCCTGCCGGTGGTTGGGTCGTCGGTTCGGCTCTCGTGCCCACGGCCGACAACTGGTCCTCGGGAACGTTCACCGGCACGGCGGGCTCCATCTTCGTCCCCGACCTCTCGGTCTTCGAGCACAACGACCCCAACGGCCCGCTGACTGGTGGTGGACACCACTGGGTCTTCGACCAGGGCTCTACCTTGTGCAAGGAGACGGATGTCGGGCCTGCCAATGGGCTGTCCACCGGCTGGGCCATCCCCGCCAACAACACGACCGACTGCATCCTGCTCCCCATCATCAAGCTGGGCAAGGTCGTGAACCTCGGTGGCATTCCTTACCAGGGTGAAGTGATCACCCCGACGTGCAACCCGGGGCTCCTCTCCCAGATCGGTGCGCCGAACCCGGCCAACACCTACTTCAACCAGCTCGGCTGCTCCATCTCCCACGGGCTCGCCACCACGCCTGCGGACGCCACGTCCTTCCTCTTCGCGGCGGACATCCAAGGCGGCCTCTTCTCCATCCCGCTCGACAACGTGACCAACCCCCTCGTCGGCGGCGAAGCCGGGAAGACTCCCGGGGCGCAGAACTACTACTCGAACATCCCCGAGAAGTCGTTCCTCACGAACGCCATCGTGAGCAAGGACGGCAAGTTCGCTATCGCTTCCTCGCTCCGCAGGAGCGGCACCAACAATGTCTTCGCCTGCTTGAACCCGCTGGGCGATCCGGGAGATCCCAATCTCCCCATCAACCCCGCATTCCTTCCTCCTCCGGGTGGAACTGTGGAGTGCATGAAGGTGGCGGGCACTGGCCTGGCGGTGGGCCTCACCTCTGCCTTCGGCCCCGACCTCCAGCCCTACTTCGGCGGGCAGCGCACCGTGAACTCCTTCGATTCGCAGCCGGGCGGCAGCTTCACCTCGGCGTGGCCCAACTGCATCTGGGAAGGCCCGGGCCTCGTGACCAAGGCCACCTCGATCCAGGACGCCTTCGCGCGCAACCTGGAGAACGGTTGCAGCAACGCTGTGGCGAACGGGATCTTCGACGCGAACCTCGTCTCTCAGCCGCAGTCGCTCATCTCCCACGGCGACTATATGTACACGGCTGGCATCGCCTCCCCTGTCATGCAAGTCAAGGTGACGGTCGATCCGGCCACGGGCGTGACGAAGTACCTGGCCCGGAACTACATCTCGGGGGTCCCTGGGTTCGTCACCGGGATCGGCGTCGCGGACGACTTGCAGTCGCTCATGGTCTTCTCCGACCCGACGGGTTTCGGTCTGGCAGGCAAGGAAGTCATCACCCGCCTGCCGCTCTGCGAGAACATGTAGACCTGTAGGCAAAGGCCGGGGGCTCAGGCCCCCGGCCTGTCTTGCATGTTGAAGTCGTATGGGCGGTCGATGCGGCGCTCCTCTGCACCGGCCGCCCCGAGGTGGAGCCCTCCTTCCTCGCCTCACCTCTTCCTGCCTCGTTTCACAACTTCAATGGATAGTTTGCACGAGAGACCTCATGTCCAGGACGACCTTGATCATTATAGGCGCGGCCTTGCTAGCCGCTTGTGGAGGGTCGAGCACCATCGTGAAGACCCAGGCCCAGCTCGCCGCCGACCTGTGCACCGCGCTGGCCGCGAGCTGTACGGGGACCGACGATCAGCTCGAATCGGACAGCTCGAAGACGGTGAGCCAGAACCAGACCGTGTGCGAGGACAAGGTGATGACGACCTATGACCTCCCCGTCTCGGATCCAAATGGCAAGAACAACGACCTGGACTGCCGCGTCGCCGAGGCACGGAAGGCCGCGACCGATCCCGCACACGCCTCGGCGCACTGCCTGAATGCCGGTCCGACCGGCGGAGGCAAGGGCAATGACGGCACTGGGGCTTGCGGCAACCTCTGTGACGTCTACTGCGATCTCCAGGAACTGAACTGCACGAATGCGAATCCGAGCTTCGGGGCTGGCCTCACCCGGACTTTCCTGAGTCGGAGCGACTGCGAGACGAAGTGCGCGGCCACGATCACCCCGACGCACTTTTCGAGCGGCGGCACCGTGAACGCGCAGACGGGCGACAGCCTCCAGTGTCGCATCTGGCATTTGGGCAAGGCAAGGTCGAACCCCTCCCCGCACTGCGCCAACGCAAAGCTCGACTCGGGAGATCCCACGACCGCGACCGGAACTCAGGGCCCGTGCACCGGGCCAGTCCGCTAGGCAACATCTGTCGCGCCGCCATCGAAGAGATGCGGACTTCTCGACCGAATCGACCTGTCCTCCTCGAAGTGACCCAATCAACACGGGTCGCCGACTGCTGACGGATTCGAGCCTTGGCGTACCACCCGGTTGGGGCTGGCGGAAGCGCGCGGAGAGGCCGCGGAGCGCCGCGTCGCCTGGCTGGGTCACGGCCCAACCTGGCCGTGGTTGACGTGTTGCGAGCATTTGGGGGGAACGACGACAAGACATCCCCGTTGCGGAGCGCAGCAGGCTCGCTCCCTCATCGACAAGGACGCGGACATGGCATCGAACCTCTGGGACATCGACGTCGACCACTCGACCATCCGCTTCTGGGTGCGGCACATGGTCGTCACCAAGGTCCACGGGCGCTTCGCCAGGTGGTCGGGCACCATCTCGCTCGACGAGCAGGACGTGACCCGCTCGTCGGTCGCTGTTCGCATCGACACGGCCTCGATCGAGCCGCTCTGGGCTTCTCGGGATGAGCAGGTGTCGGACCGCGACGCGCGCCTCAAGTCGGCCAGCTTCCTCGACGTGGCGAAGTACCCGGAGATGACGTTCCGGTCGAAGCGGATCGAAAAGGTGGAATCAGGTTACCGCGTCGTGGGCGACCTGTCGCTCCACGGCGTCGAACGCGAAGTGACGCTCGAGGCCGATTTCGCAGGCATCGCAAAGGATGCCTGGGGCGACCAGCGGGCCAGCTTCTCGGCCAGGGTGGCCATCGATCGCCGCGACTACGGGCTGGTCTGGGACCCAGCGCTGGAGACTGGCGGCATCGTGGTCGGCGAGAAGGTAGGGATCGCGATCGACCTCGAGGCTGTGAAGAAGGTCGCCTCGGCCTCGGCGGCGGCGTAGCTACCAGGCTTGGCGCGTGCTCGAGTACATCTGGGCGGTCCTCGGCCGTGAGCGTCCGGCCCCCTCACCCCGGCCCTCTCCCCCGCTGGGGAGAGGGGGTAGTTGCCTCGCAACCTCTCACGCGTGCAGCAGCCCGGCCATCTTCATCACGCGCTCCTCGTTCTTCTCGAAGCAGTCCGCGCCCGCCTTCTCGTCGGCCCGCTTGAACTCCTCCCACAGCCGCTCCTGGTCCTCTTTCGACAGCTCCTTCTTGGCCATGGGGTAGAAGACGGAGTCCTCGCGGTTGATGTGCTGCCGCAGGAGCGAGCCGAAGGCGGCGGAGTTCTCGAGGATCGCGAGGACGTCCTTCTCGTTGCCGGCATGGTAGCCGGGGATGGCCTGGGCAATGGCGGTGATGATGGCCCTGCCACGTTCGTGCTGGTAACGCAGGACCTCGATCGCGGCGTCGTTCCTGCCCTTCACCTTCTGCGCGAGCATCACGAACATCTGATGCTCTTCCTTGAAATGGTGGTAGCCGTCGACGAACTCGCGAGCGACCAGCACCATGTTCTCGAAGAACTCCTTCGGCGGGCGCTCGCCGTGCTCGAGCCTCTCGACCGCGAAGGCGAGATTGTCCAGGTACTGCCGGATCAGGCGATGCTCATGGGCCAAAGATTGAAGGATGTTCATCGAGTCTCCTCGGGGGGGGGATGGCGTGCGCACAGTCTACAGCGCGACATTCGCGCCGAAAGCATTCATTCGGGGGCAAGCGGATCAAAGCGGATCAAGCGGCCGAAGCATCGGCCATCTTGCATGGTCTATGCGGCGGACGACCCCGACACTTCTCCGTTCGGCGCGGAGTCTCCCCATCCCCCGCCGCGCAGGAGGGGATGGGGAGCGGGGCCGCTGCGCCGGCTACGCCCTCGCCGCGGGCGCCGGTCCGAGGATCTCGGCCAGGTCCGCCGCGGGCTTCGTCACGCCCTTCAGACCGAACTTCTCCACCAGCACGTTCAGCACCGCCGGGGTCACGAAGGCCGGGAGCGACGGCCCGAGGCGGATGTTCTTCACGCCGAGCGAGAGGAGCGTGAGGAGGATGGCGACCGCCTTCTGCTCGTACCACGAGAGCACGAACGAGAGCGGCAGGCCGTTCACGTCGGTGCCGAACGCGTTCGCCAGGGCCACCGCGATCTTGACGGCGGAGTACGCGTCGTTGCACTGGCCGACGTCGAGCAGGCGCGGTATGCAGCCGATGTCGCCGAACTCGAGCGTGTTGAAGCGGAACTTGCCGCAGGCGAGCGTGAGGATGACGCAGTCCTTCGGCACCGACTCGGCGAAGTGCGTGTAGTAGTTGCGGCCCGTCTTCGCGCCGTCGCAGCCGCCCACCAGGAAGAAGTGGCGGATCGCGCCCGACTTCACCGCCGCGATCACCTTGTCCGCCACGCCGAGCACGGCGTTGTGGCCGAAGCCCACCAGGATGGTCTTCTCGGCCCCGTCCTCGCTGAAGCCCGGCGCGGCCAGCGCGGCCTCGATGACGGGCGCGAAGTTCTGGTCAGCGATGTGGCGCACGCCGGGCCAGGCGACGAGCCCGCTCGTGAAGAGCCGCCCCTTGTAGCCGTCGCGCGGCTTCTGGATGCAGTTCGTGGTCATGAGGATGGCGCCGGGGAAGTCGTCGAAGTCCTCCTGCTGGTCCTGCCAGGCGCCGCCGAAGTTGCCGACCAGGTGCGGCCACTTCTTCAGGCCCGGGTAGCCGTGCCCCGGCAGCATCTCGCCGTGCGTGTAGATGTTGATCCCCTTGCCGGCGGTCTGCTCGAGCAGCGCGGCCAGGTCCTTGAGGTCGTGGCCCGAGACGACGATGGCCTTGCCCTTGCGCGGCGTCACGCGCACGGGCGTCGGCACCGGGTGGCCGTAGGCGCCGGTGTTCGCGGCGTCGAGCACCTCCATGGTGCGCAGGTTCACGGTCCCGCAGCGCATACAGAGCGCGAACAGCTCATCCACGGTCGGGTTCGGGTTCGTGGTGGCGGCGAGCGCCTCGTGGAAGAAGGCGTAGAGGGCCGGATCCTCGTGGCCGAGGACGCGGGCGTGCTCGGCGTAGGCCGCCGCGCCCTTCACGCCGTAGGTGAGCAGCTCCTGCAGGCCCGCGAGGTCCTTCCCGTGCTTCCCGATGCGCTGCGTGATGGCGAGCGCCTCGCCCTGCGCCACGAGGGCGTCCACGCCCACGGCGGGCTTGAAGACGGCGGCGCCCCCGAGCTTCTCCGGCGCGGCGCCCTTGGCGGCGCAGCCCCGCTCGTAGAGCGCGCGAGCCTGGTCGCGGGCCGCGGCCGTGCGGGCGATCTCGACCACCAGCCGGTCGGGGTCGAAGTTCACGTTCGTCACGGTCGTGAAGAGCGCCTCCACCACCGCCGCGTCCACCGCGGCGTCACGCAGGCCCAGCGCCACGGCGCGGTGCGCCCACGACGAGGTGCCGACTGCCAGGTGTAGGAGCACGTCCTGCAGTGCCGCGACCCGGGCGTCCTTCCCGCAATTGCCGAACTCCTGGCACCCGCCCGCGCTCGCCGCCGTCTGCTCACACTGATAGCAAAACATACCCATGTCTATGTGTCTCCTGGTGAACCGGGGCGAGGTGCCCCGGGGTACGGTGAAAGGTCAAGCGCGAGGCGGCGGAGGCGGCCTCGCGGGCTTCGGGCGCCCGAGCGCCACGAGCGACGCCCCCGGGCGAACGGTGGTGATGAACTGCGAGAGGTGGGTCCGCGCCAGCCGCGTGTGCACGATCCGGCTCGCCTCGGCCAGCGCGTCGTCGAGGATGCAGGCGTTGCACGCCGCGGGGCGGGCGGCGAACATGCAGTCCGCGACCACCAGCCTGCCCTCGATAGCCTCGTAGATCTGGAGGAGCGTCGTCACGGCGGGGTCGGCGCGGAGCGTGAACCCGCCGCCCGGACCGCGCACGGACGCGACCATGCCCGCCTTCACGAGCCGCTGCATCACCTTCGCGAGGTGAGCCTCGGACACGGGCAGCAGGGAGGCCAGGTCCTTCAACCCGACGCGCCGGTCCCCCTCCGAGGCGAGCAAGGTCATGGCGTGCAGTGCGATGGAGGCGGCCTCCGAGAGTTTGACGATGCCGGACAATTGAATTCCCGAAAAGTGGTACCTGAATACCTTAATACCCGCCGTAGCGCAAGCGGCAGATGGCCCCCGCCGCGCGATTTCTCACGGCGGGTTCCCGTCAGCGCACGGTACTGGTCTGATTACGAGAGGTTGTGCTACTTCGGCGGCGGCTTCGAAGTGACAGCTGGCAACGCCAGCATGCTTGCGCCGGCACTTGAGTCGTCGCGTCAGGGACGCTGTGTCGATCGGGTACTTGCCGGGATCGCGCGGCCCCGCTGCCCGTTCTCCTTCGAGGGCCTGTCGGGACGGCCGGCGCACTGTCGGCAGGCAGTATCTCCGCACGTGCCTTCCGCCCAGCGGTCGCACTGCGGGCACCACCAGGCGTCGCGCTTTCCGTTGTGCGCCAGCCGCGCCTTGCAGCGGTCGCACAGGAACCGCGGTCGGGTTCTCATGGCAAAGAGTAACACGAGCGCGTTCCGCGCGGGACACAACATCGCCACGCAGCCTCGCACGCAGCCTCGACTCTGGGCGCGCTTCACATGGCCTTGCCTGCGCCAAGATGAATGGCGCAGGCCGACGCGTGCGGTCAACACCTGTCGAAGAATCAGTTGCGGTCGCAGGGGCCCGGGTGGGGCCCCGACGGCTCTGCCCTGAGCATTAGTCACAGGAAGGTTCGAGGGCCTCAAGCGCGCGGGCAGTCGGCTAAGCACGCCTCCACGAGAGGGGAGGCCAAAGGGATCCCGTCTCCCTCTCCCTCCGCGAGGGAGAGGGTCGGGGTGAGGGAGGCTCGGGGACGCGCGAAGATGCCGAGGTCGCCATGACAGACCTCCCGCGCATTCTGGCAGCGTGCCAGTTCTCGCCCCGCTCGCGTGGTCAGCGGAAATCGTCGCGTGACAGCCCGAGCTGCTTCATCTTCTCGTACAGGTTTCGCTCCGCGATCCCGGCTGCGCGCGCCACCTCGCCCACCATGCCGCGGTGCCTCTGGAGCAGCCGCACCAGATACTCGCGCTCGAATCGCTCGACCAGAACCGCGCGCGCGGTGAGCAGCGGCGTGTCCATGTCGGCGTAAGCCGACAGCGAGGAGGGCGGCCGCGCGCCGCCGGCCAGGATGGGCGCCACGGCCGGCCAGCCCATGAGCACCGCCCGCTCGCACAGGTTGCGCAGCTCGCGCACGTTGCCCGGCCACGTGTAGGTGTTGGCCGCCGCAAGCAGGTCGGGCGGCGCCGGCACGGGCCCCTTGCCGTACCGCTCGGCAAAGCTGTGCAGGAAGTGCTGCATGAGGAGCGGCAGGTCTCCGGGCCGCTCACGGAGTGCCGGCAGGCGGATGGGTATGACGTTGAGGCGGTAGTAGAGGTCCTCGCGGAAGCGTCCGTCCTTGACGAGCCCCTCGAGATCCTGGTTCGTAGCAGCCACGATCCGCACGTCCAGAGCGATCGGGCGTTCGCCGCCGACGCGCGTGATCTCGTGCTCCTGCAGCACGCGCAGGAGCTTGGCCTGGACCGCCAGGTCCAGCTCGCCCACCTCGTCCAGGAACAGCGTCGAGTCGTCGGCCTGCTCGAAGCGTCCGACCCGCCGTGCGGCGGCGCCGGTGAAAGCACCCTTCTCGTGTCCGAAGAACTCGCTCTCGAGGAGCGCGTGCGGGACCGCGGAGCAGTTCACCGCCACGAACGTGCGCTCGCAACGGCGCGAGCGGCGGTGCAGCGATCGGGCGACGAGCTCCTTGCCGGTCCCGGTCTCGCCCCGGATGAGGACGGTCGCGTCGGAGGACGCGACTTGATCCACCATGGCGAAGACCTGCTTCATCTCGGGCGAGCCGCCCACGATCTCGTCGAAACCGGACGCGCGCTCGAGCTCGCCGCGCAGCCGCTGCAGCTCGCGGCGCGCGCGCTCTCCGGCCACCGCGTGCCGCAGGACCAGCGCCAGCTCGTCGTAGCGGATGGGTTTGGTCAGATAGTGGAGCGCGCCGCGCTTCATGGCGGCCACGGCGTTCTCCACCGTGGCGTGGCCGGTCACCAGCACCACCGGCAGCGAGGGCCGGAGCGCGTGCACCTCGTCCATGAGCGCGATGCCGTCCTTGCCCGGCATCTTGAGGTCGGTCACCAGGGCGAAGGGGTCGGTCTCGACCAGCCGCGCCAGCGCCTCTACCGCCGAAGCGGCGGTCACCACCTCGAACCCCTCCAGCGATAGGTTCGCCCGGGCAACCTTCCGGGTTCCAGGGTCGTCGTCGACGACCAGTACCGGTTCCGGGCTTGTCATGTCACGCCTCGACCTCGACCGGCTGGGCCGGCGTCCGCACCGTCCGCACCGGGAAGCGGATCGTCGCAACCGTGCCGCCTCCATCGCGCTGGGCGAGCGTGAAGGTGGCCCGGTGCTGCTCGACGGCCCGTCTGACGATGACGAGGCCGAGACCCGTGCCGCGTGCCTTGGTGGTGACGAACGGCCGCATCACCTCCTCCAGCTGGTCGGCCGGGATGCCGCAGCCGCGGTCCCGCACCTCCACCACCACCGTGCCCTCGCCGCCGGAGGATTCGAATCGGCTGGCCAGCTCGGGCGCGCCGTCGCCGCCGGCGTCGAAGGCATTCTCCAGCAGATTCACCAGCGCTTCCATGATCATCGCCTGGTCGATGTCCAAGGCGAGGAGGCCCTTGGTCAGGTCGAGCCGTACGGCCGCCGCGTCGGCCCCGCGCGCCAGCGCTGCCTTGCGCGCCGACTCGGTCAGGACCTTGTTCAGGCTGGACGGCGCGAAGACCGGGTTGGCCGGGCGCGCCACCTTGAGCAGCCCGTCCACGAAGCGGTTGACGCGCCGGACCTCGTCGTCGATGAGCTCGGCGTATTCCTTCACGTCGGGGTGCCCGGGCAGGATGCGCCGCAGGTACTGAGCGGCGCCGGTGATGACGTTGAGGGGGTTGCGCAGCTCGTGCGCCACCTGCGCCGACATCTGTCCCACCGCCGCCAGCCGCTCGGCGTCGAGGAGGCGTCGCTCCAGGCTGCGCCGGTCGGCGATGTCGCGGATGACCATGACGACGCCGAGGTAGGTACCGTCGGGCGCGCGGACCGGCGCGTAGCTCGTCTCCCAGCGGCCCTCCTTCTCCTTGATGATGGAGTGCGTGGGCCCGGGGTCCTTTCCCTCGCGCAGCCATCCCATCACCCGCTCCAGCATCGGGTAGGTGGCCTGCGGGTGGCAGTCCTTGAGCGGGCGTCCAGGGTCGCCGCGCAGGTTCCTGAGCACCTGTCCGGCAGCGTTCACCAGCGCCACGCGCTCGTCGGCGTCGATGAAGATGACGCCGTCGGCCATCGAATCGACGATCGCCTGGAGCCGCGTCAGAGTCGCCGCCGTCTGCGCGCGTGCGGCCGCTGCCTGGCCCCGCGCGCGGAGGACCAGGAAGGCGGCGGCCAGCGTCCCGAGCACCGCCGCCGCCGCGAGCAGGGCCGCGGCGCGCGCGCTGCGAGCGAAGCGGGGGGCCAGCGCGGTCGCGTCCAGCGCGACGTAGATCGCGCCGTTCACGCGCGACTCCGTGCCGTGGCAGCGACGGCAGGACGCGCCGTTCTCGACAGGGCGGGACAGCGCGAGCCGGCGATCGCTCCACGCGAAGGATGGGCTGGCGGGGGGTGGGACGCTCGAAGGGACCTCACCCGCCGTGCGGCGGATGACGCCCGCCCGGTCCGCGAGCGCGATACCCGCCACGCCCTCGGTGCGGGCCAGGGCGCCCAGGATGGCCGTCATGCTCTCCGGCCGGTGCTCACCCATCGCCTCGGAGAGGGAGCTGCCGAGCGCGTCCGCCAGCGTGTTCGCACGGTCCTCCAGGAGCCGCCGCTCCTCCGCCCCTTGCTCGCGGACCACGAGCGCGCCGGTCGCGGTGGCGAGCACCGCGGAGGCCAGGCCGACCAGGGCCGCATTGCGAGCGGCGGGTGCGATGGGACGCATGTAGCGAGCCTACCCCAAAGAGCGCAGCCGCTCACCTGCGGCCCACGCTCGCGTGCTGCTCACCCTCTCAAAGGTCGTCGTCGACGCCCTTGACGTCGAGCCCGCCTCCCAGAGCGGCGACCATGCTCGCGCGCATCCGATCGAACGAAGCGGCGAGCTCCTTGACCTCCGCCGCGCCGTTCGCCTCGAGCTTGACGTTCAGGTCGCCCTTGGTCATGGCGCGAGCGGCGTCAGCGAGATCCCGCAGGGGCCGTGCGATGGTCGCGTGCGCCACCCACACCCCCACGCCCACCAGGACGAGCCCGAGGGCGAGCGCTCCGATCTGGACCACGTAGAGGACCTTCACCTTCTGCTCGGAGTCCTCCTGCATCAGGTCAACGGCCTTGTTCATCTGTGTCAGGAGCATGACGTTCGTCGCCATCACGGCGTTGGCGGCCACGCCGTCGCCGCCGTTGGAGTGGACGAGGTCGCCCATGTGCTTCTTGAACGGTTCCCAGGCCGCCACCACGGCGTCGAGCTGCTTCGCGATCTCCGGAGTCGACGCGGGAGGGGTCTCGCGCATGCGCGTCATGTCGAGATTGATTGGCGCCGGGCCTCCGCTCCGCAGGGCGAAGAGGGTCATCTCGAACGCGCGCATCGTGTTCTGGACCTGATCGCGCATGTCCGCGACGAGGAGGTCGTTGTGGTCGTGCGCCGCATTGACCAGCTGAGCGCTCTCCTTCGTCATCTTCTGCGTGAGCATGCGCTGGCGTCCCGCCAGGTTCACGATCAGCCCATCATCCGCCTGTCTCTTCAGCACGATGTGGCTCGCCAATGCGCCGGCGCCGAGCAGCAGCGCAAGGGCCGCCAGAATTGCAGTCATCCTGCCGCTGATGGTTGAGAACATGGGGATCGATCCTTTCCGAGGAAGTGAATGCCGCGCTGGCCGCGGCGCGGTCGCCGCGCCCAGGCTCCGATCCGCGGCGGCTCGACGCTGGGTTGCTCACCAAAACCAATGCACAATTGACGGACGGCGAGCGCCGGGAGGTCAGATCTTCACCCGTTCCCGGCACTCACGGACAGCCGCGGCGAACTGCCGTTGGCGCTCCGGCACCGGAATCCTCGCGGTCAGCCGCGCCAGGAGATTGTCCAGCTGCGAACGCCGGAGCGTTCGCGAGGTCGCGCCCAGCGTCGCGAGCTGCTGCTTGAAGACGAGCTTCGACGCCGGACCCAGGTAATCGGTGTAGATGACCAGGAGTTGCTGCACCACGCTCCGGTCCAGGGCGTCAGGAGGAGTGTCGACGACCGATGCAGCGGGCGACGGCGACGGGCTCGCGCTCGCGAGGTTGGCGACGGAGTCCGCCGGGCCACGGACTGGGGCCTGCGCTCCGCTCCCCGGGGCGCCCCGGCTCAGGTTGCGTACGGCGACGTTCAACGCCACGTTCAAGGTGTTGACGTTGCACTCAGGGTACGTGAGGACGACGATCCAGCAGTTGTCCACGCGCCGCAGGAGGATGCTCCCGTCCTGGCAGTCGGCGGAGAAGCTCGTCGCTTCACCGTCCTCGAGCGAAGAGAAGGCGTCGAAGGCCGTGGACAGCCGTCTGACGACTCTCGCGAGCAAGGCCGGCTCGAAGGGCGCTTGCAGACGGTTGGCGAGACACGTCCCGTGGGCGTCGAACACCACGACGCCAAAGACTCCTTCGGCCTTCGAGAGACTATCCAGCGCCTCGTCCATCGCTACCCCCCACGGCTCTGGGCGAGCGTCTTGAGCATCGAGGCGGGATTCCTGGATGCGCTTCCGAACATCACCAGGAACTCTCCCTGGTCTTGCACGACATAGAACGTGGAGGAGCCCAGGGAGACGTGCCACGCCGAGGGCAGCCCGAGCCCCGCCTCGGAGGTTGCCTCGGCGACCATCTGCGAGGTCATGGCGACCACGGCGCAGGCCGTTTCCGCGTCCATCTCTCCCGCGACCTCGAGCACGCTGCCCTGCTGGTTCGTGCGGGCGGCGGCCTTGATGTTCGCATTCCGGGAGAGGATTTGCTTCAGGTCCGCTCTTTGAGGCTTCGTCGAATTCACCGGCTTCTCCTGGAGGGCGGACACACCTGCGTCTGCGCGGGCAGCACCTCGGCAGTACAGAGCTGCACGGTGCGCGCCAGCGGACGGGGTGCCATCTCACCCGTAGGTGTGGACCAGTGCTGGATTCGATCCGCGTGTATTCGCTGCGCCGTCCGTTGCACGCCGGAACCGCATCACCGACATGGAATGCAATCCGGCGAGATGGACGACCATGGCGAAGGGTCGTCGCGGTCTTCCCGGCCAGTCGCCTTTCACCGTGAGCGCGGCATTGGAAGGCTGGTGGGGGGACTCGGGGCGCGATCCTGCCGGCGGGCCCGAGGGCGGGGCAATCGGATCTGCTGATCCGATCGCGCAGCTGCCGGGATCCGATCCGTGCCTGCCTCGTGCCCCTGCGCTCCGGCAAGTTGGCCTCCCTTCGCGGGCTGGAGGCCTGGTCAAACTTGGTCCAGCGATTGCTACTGCTGGGAGGCTCGCAAGCAATCGACGGGGGCGGCCTCTTCCAGGGCGTCCCCGGGAGACGACATGCTGGCCCATCTCCTGAGCCTTCCCGCCTTGGCGCTCGCCGCGTCGCTGGGGGTCGCCGCCGGCCTCGGTGGCTACACCTTCGTGTTTGCCAAGGGCAGCTCGTACGCGAGCGACGCCCCGGCGGCCTGTGCCAACTGCCACGTCATGCGGTCACGCTACGACAGCTGGCGCAGCGGGCCGCATCATGCCGCGGCCGTTTGCAACGACTGCCATACGCCGGCGTCCCCGGCCGCGAAGTACCTGGTGAAGGCGCTCAACGGCTGGCACCACTCGAAGGCCTTCACCTCGGGCGACTACCCCGACGTCATCTTGATGCGCGAGAGCAGCCGGGCGGTGGTCGAGGGCCAGTGCCGGCATTGCCACGCCGACGTCGTCGCCAGCATGGAGGCCGGCGGCGCGGTCTCGTGCGTCCGTTGCCACGATTCCGTGGGCCACCTGCGCTGAGACATCTCAAGGAGAAGGACATGACCGCGAAACAGAATCCCGCCGGGCCCGCGCGCCGAACGTGGCCATTCGCCGTGGCCTTCGTCGTCGTGGCCTTCGCCGCCGCAGGCCTGGCGGCCCTGCTGGTCAACATCTCCGGGCGCCAGGCCGAGGCCAAGAACCCCACGGTCCGCGTGGTCGAGCTGACCGACGAGACCGTCGATCCGGCCATCTGGGGCAAGGACTTCCCGGCGGAGTACGACCTCTACAGGAAGACCGCCGAGATGGGGAAGACCCGGTTCGGCGGCAGCGAGGCGATGCCGCGCGTGCCCACCCTGGACGATCCGCGCACCAGCGTGTCGCAGTCCAAGATCGACGAGGACCCTCGCCTCAAGGTGATGTGGGCTGGCTACGCCTTCGCGGCCGACTTCCGCGAGGACCGCGGCCACGCGCACATGCTCGACGACCAGGGCTTCACCAAGCGTCAGCAGGTGGTGAAGCAGCCTGGCGCCTGCATGCAGTGCCACGCCTCCGTGTACCCGGCGATGATGAAGCTCGGCGGCGGCGACCTCGTGAAGGGCTTCGAGAAGATGAACCCGATGCCTTACGCCGAGGCGCGCAAGCTCGTCGATCATCCGGTCGCCTGCATCGACTGCCACGAGCCGAGGACGATGACCCTGCGCATCTCGCGGCCGGCCTTCCTGGAGGGCATGCGCGCGCTCAAGGCCTCGCAAGGCGTCCAGAGCTACGACCCGAACACCATGGCTACCCGTCAGGAAATGCGCGCCTACGTCTGCGCCCAGTGCCATGTCGAGTACTACTTCAAGGGCCCCGAGAAGCGGCTCGTCTTCCCGTGGGCGAAGGGGCTGGGCGCCGATCAGATCCTGGCGTTCTACGACGAGGCCGGCTTCAAGGACTGGGTCCACAAGGAGACCGGCGCGCCCGTGCTGAAGGCGCAGCACCCCGAGTTCGAGACGTGGAGCCAGGGGGTGCACGCCCGCAGCGGCGTCGCCTGCGCCGACTGCCACATGCCCTACATGCGCGTCGGCGGACAGAAGGTCTCGGACCACCACGTCCGCAGCCCCCTCCTCAACATCAACCGCGCCTGCCAGGGCTGCCACAAGTGGGAAGAGAAGGAGCTCAAGGAGCGCGTCGAAGGGATCCAGTCGAAGTTCTACAGCGTGCGCAACCAGGCCATGGACGCGCTCATCTCGCTCATCGGCGACCTCAAGGCAGCCAAGGCGGCGGGCAGGAGCGACAAGGATCTCGAGGGCGCTCGTTACCTCCAGCGGCGCGGCCAGTTCCTGCTGGACTTCGTCGAGGCCGAGAACTCGACGGGCTTCCACGCTCCCCAGGAGACGATGCGGCTTCTCTCGGAGTCCATCGACTTCTCCCGCCAGGGGCAGATCGCCCTGCGCGATCCAGGGTTCAAGCCCACCGTGGAGGTGGTCGCCATCGCCACCACGCCAGCTCCAGCTCCAGTTCCACCCTTGGTCAAGTGAGCCGGTGCGTGGGTGAACTAGCAGTGCGAGTGTATGCCACACTTTGAATCCCCGAACTCAAGGAGATCGAGCGCGCTCATGACCACGGCCCGAACGAAGAAGATCGCGTCGTTCCTCGCGCTCCTGCTCGCGGCAGGCGGCGGGGCAGCCTGCGCCGCCTCGGGCAGGAGCCCCCCGGCCACCACGCGCGGGGTGCATCCAGACGTCGGGGCCAGCGCGGATACCTGCGCCGCTTGCCATGCTGACGCTACCCCCGAGGTCGCCAGGGCCTGGAGGGACGGCCGGCACGGGCTCGAGCTGGTGGAGTGTCTCGTCTGCCACGGCTCGACCGGCGCCGATTTCCGGTTGCAGCCGGAGTTCGGCTCCTGCGCGGGCTGCCATTCAGCCGAGGTCCGGTCGGTGACCCGCGCAGCGGGGGGCATACAGGACTGCTTCTCCTGCCACCCGGCCCATGCGCTCCGGCCAGTGAAGAACACCAGTCCACACGGGAAGACGGAAGGGGGTCGGCCGTGACCGTCTCGCGCAGGGACTTCCTCAAGACGACGGCGGCGGCCTCGGCGCTGGCCGCGCTCGGCTCCCCAGGCCGCGCCCTGGCCAGCCCCGCGGGACCCATGACCTGGACGAAGAGCGTATGCCGCTACTGCGGTACCGGCTGCGGCCTCTACGTGGGCGTGCAGGACGGCAAGGTGAAGGCGGTCCAGGGTGACCGGGACAACCACAACGCCGGGTTCCTCTGCCTGAAGGGCTTCCTCTTGCCGCAGATCATGGCGGCGCCCGACCGGCACCTCCACCCGCTCGTGCGCACGAACGGGAAGCTGGTCCGGGCAACCTGGGACGAGGCGATGGGCCTGGTGGCCTCCCGGTTCAAGGAGGCGATCGAGGAGCATGGCCCCGACGCGGTCGGCTTCTACGGCTCGGGCCAGGGTCTCACCGAGGAGACCTACGTCGCGAACAAGCTCTTCAAGGCCGGCCTCCGCACGAACAACGTCGACGGTAACCCTCGCCTCTGCATGGCCTCGGCGACCGCCGGATACGTGAGCACCTACGGCAAGGACGAGCCGATGGGGTGCTACGAGGACATCGACCACGCCGACGTGTTCCTCATCGTCGGGTCCAATACCGCCGAGGCGCACCCCATCCTCTTCCGCCGCATCGTGCAGCGGAAGGAGAAGGGCAAGGGCGTCAAGGTCATCGTCCTCGACCCGCGCCGCACGCCCACCTCCCGCATCGCCGATCTGCACATCTCCTTCACGCCGGGCACCGATCTCGCCATCCTGAACGCGATGGCGAACGTCATCCTTGGCGACGGACTGGCGGACGAGGCGTTCGTGAAGGGGCACGTCGCCTTTGGCGAGGGGACCGAGGCGAACAAGGCCTTCGAGGACTACAGGCGGTTCCTCGCCGAATACACGCCGGCCCGCGCTGCCCAGATCGCCGGTTGCAACCCGGAGGACATCCTGAAGGCCGCTCGCTGGTTCGGCGAGAAGGGCCGGGCCGCGATGTCGATGTGGACCATGGGGCTCAACCAGCGCACGAAGGGCGTCTGGGCCAACAACCTCGTCCACAACCTGCACCTGCTCACCGGCAAAATCGGCCTCCCCGGCTCGACGCCCCTCTCGCTCACCGGGCAGCCGAATGCTTGCGGCGGCGTGCGAGACGGCGGCGCGCTGTCGCACCTCCTCCCCTACGGGCGGCTCGTGGCCAACGAGAAGCATCGCGAGGAGATGGAGAAGCTGTGGGGTGTCGCCAAGGGCACGCTGGCGCCCAAGCCGGGCCTCTCGGCCATGGACCTCTTCCGCGGCATGGAGGAGGGGAAGCTGAAGTGCCTCTACGTGATGTGCACCAACCCGGGGCAGTCGCTCCCCAACGTCGATCGATACCGCAAGGCGATGGCGAGCGAGTCGAGCTTCCTCGTGGTCGCGGAGGCCTACCACCCGACGCGCACCTCGGAGCTCGCCGATGTCGTGCTCCCGGCCGCGCTCTGGGCCGAGAAGGAGGGCGTCTACGGGTGCACCGAGCGGCGCTACCAGCTCCTGGCGAAGGCCGTCGAGCCACCCGCCGAGGCGCGGACCGACTTCGAGATCCTCTGCGAGCTGGCCCGCCGCCTCGGCCACGAGAAGCTCATCCCCTTCCAGAAGCCGGAGGAGGCCTGGGCCGAGATCCTGACCCTCTCCAAGGGCACGCCCTACGACTTCTCCGGCATGACGCGAGAGCGGCTCCGCGATTCGCACGGGCTGCTCTGGCCGCTGCCGGCCCACGGTCACCCCGGCACGAAGCGCCGCTACGTGCGCGGCGAGGATCCCCTCGTGCCCGCCACGCATCCGCAGCGGATCCTGTTCTACGGGCGCCCCGACAAGCGGGCCGTCATCTGGCTTCGACCGCACAAGCCGCCGGAGGAGGTCCCCGATGCGGCCTACCCGATGTACTTCACGACGGGCCGGGTGATGGAGCACTGGCACACCGGCACCATGACGAGGAACTGCCGCGAGCTGCGCCAGGCGAACTCCGAGGCGGTCGCCGAGATGCACCCGGCCGACGCCGCGCGGCTCGGGGTGAAGTCTGGCGACCTCGTCCGCATCAGCTCCCGGCGCGGGCAAGAGAAGTTCCAGGTCCGTCTCGCGGAGGGCGGGCGCCCGGGGCTGGTCTTCGTGCACATGCACGACGACCAGCGGCTGTGCAACCGCATCACCATCGACGCGGTCGACCCGGTCTCGCGGCAGCCGGAGTACAAGATCTGCGCGATCAAGGTGGAGAAGGCGTGAGCGCTTCATGGTTCCCGCCAGCTCGCCATTCCTGATGAGGAGGGAAACGCGGTGAGCGTCGTCGCCGGGCTCCTCATCGAGACGGTGGCAGGAGCAGCGCCCCGGGTGGCGGCGCGGCTCCTGTGCGTCGCCGGCCTGGAGATCCAGGGTGGCGACGGCGATCACAGTCTGGCCGCGGTGTGGAGCGCGGCGGGCGGGAGCTCGCTCGAGGAAGCCGCCCAGCAGATCCTGGCGGGCGATCCCGAGGTGCTCGGGATCTACCCCACCTTCGTGGCGGATGACGCGGAAGCGGGCGCGTGAGTGATGGTGCCCGTCCCGCGACCATGTGATGTCTCGCGCCGGTGGGTCTTGGTGTCCCTGAGAATGTACTTGCCGTTCAGCGCAACCGCGCCGGACACCCGCCCCGCCGCGCCGCCGGCCAAAAGCCGCCTGCGATTCCCACCCGTGCTCCGCCCGCGCCGAAACAATCGGCGCTGGGCGGACAACACGAAGCCCTTCCCCATAGACCCACGGTACGAGCCGCCACCA
>JBGQLS010000055.1:0-20864 GCA_041500205.1 Anaeromyxobacteraceae bacterium
ACTGAAGCGGGTCGGGTGGTGCGAGCAGCGGCGCCGCGGCTCGCACATCACGCTCGAGCGTCCAGGCTGGAAGGACTATCTCTGGTCGTTTCACGACGGCGAGGAGATCGGGCCGAGGATGCTGGCCCGCATCGCCAAGAAGACGGGGCTGCGACCCGATGACCTGTAGCTACGCCGCGGCGCGGAAGGTCACGGCGAGCGGCCCCTGCTCGACCTCACCGTGCTCGAGCCGGTCCGCGATCACGTGCAGCGCGAGCGCCTGCACGCGCGTGATGGCCTCCTCGCGCGTGGCGCCGTACACCATGACGCCGGGGAGCGCCTCGACGTCCGCGATCCAGCGGCCGTCCTCCTCGCGCTCCAACTCAATCACCAGGTCCCAGCTCACAGCAAGAAGGTATCCGCTCCGCACCCGGGCGGGCAAGCAGCTTGCGACGGCGACGCGCACGAGGAGGCCCCGAATGTGGGTATGGTCGCTCCGAACCTCCGTGCGCGACGCTACGCCGGGATCTCTGCTCCGGGCGCTGCCCCGTCGCCGCTTGCCTCCGCGGTTGGGATCTTGGCCAGGGCAGCGAGGTGGGCCGCGAGGGCGGCGTCGTTCGAGCGAACGTGAAACTTCCACCAGGCGCCATAGCGGGACTCGAGCCACATCCGCACGACGGGCGAGCAGGGGTCTCGCGCAGTCTGCGCCTCCAGATCGAGGAGATCGCGCATGAACGCACCGTGAGCCTTGGCGTGCGTCGCGCGCTGCCCATAGCTCTAATTCGCCATGAGGCAGCTCCTCGAAGGCGAAGTGCCGGCGAGTGAGATCGAGGATCTCTTGTGCTGCGGCCCGCGTCGCCTGCCCGTCGCGGTCGCGCGCACTCTCCAGGGCGCGCGCGCGGGCCAGGAACAGCTCGCGGTGCTGCTCGTCGATAGCTGGATGCCCCGTCTCAAGCCCTCGGTCCCATTCGGTCGAGTTCATTGGCCTGCCCCTCCTCCCCAAGGCTAAGCAAGGGGTGCACCCTGCCGACCTCCTGGCGCCACGCTCTCTTATGCTGGCGTGGCCCTGACCCGGGTCCGCGCAGCTGGGTCGCCGGCAGGCCGCGAGGTTGGCCACCCGCTGGACCGTTGGCCGGGCGAGCGCCGGGAGCGGGCCCCCGGCCGCTCTTCACGTCCCGCCGAGCCCCTGTACTGACGCTTCCCTCCTGCGCCGCCAGCGGCAGCCCGCTCGGCTGCTGGAGATGCCAGCGGCGGCCTTGAACACCATCAACGCGTGGGCCGGCAAGTACTCCGGGAGGCGATACGCGTTGTCCTCTCCTGGGTCGCGCCTCAACAGGACCACGTTTCCGCGAGCCGCTCGGGCGAGGAAGCATCCGCCGAGGACGCGAGATTGGTGGGGCTGCTTTGGGACGTGCGCGCGCCCTCGCTGGTGGGTTGTCGGCGGCGGCTGGCGTCTGCAGGTTCGTCGAGCACTCTTAGCCAGAGGTGACGCATGGCAAAGTACCAGAACATGCCGGGGACGCAGATGAACTTGACGGACGACGAGATGTGGCGCTGAGGCGTGGAGAAGCGTGTCCGGGAGCACTTCGAGGAGGAGTCGGAACGAGCGCGGCTCGACATCGAGCCGAGCCTCAACGAGTACCAGATCGCCGCGGAGCACGGCGAGAGGCACTCACTGGGCGCTCGGGAAGACATCGCCGACGCCAGCGACCTGGCGGGTGGATAGGGGCCCAGCGCTCGCTGCAGTTCCCCGCTGAAGAGGAGCCCGCCCGCCTCGGCGACGGGCGGGCCAGTTGCGTCCGGAAGCTGCTAGAATCCGACGCGTGATCCTCTCGACGAAGACGCGGCGCCTCGCTGTGGTCGTCCTCGCCCTGGTGGGGCTCTCGGCCTGCGGACCGGCGCGCATCGATCTCGATCCCGCGAGCGTGCAGCTCTACGGCCGCGGGCAGAAGACGAAGGTCCACGCTGTCCCGATGTCGAAGAACGGCCGCGCCCTCCCCGACCAGCGCTGCGCTTGGTCGTCCTCCGACGAGAAGGTGGCCAGGGTCGAAGGTGGGCACAACGAGGCCACGGTGACGGCCGTCGGCCAAGGGCGCGCCATCGCCCGCTGCGCGATAGGCAAGGTCTGGGCCGAGGTCCCCGTCAGCGTGAGCGTGGTGAGCCGGGTCGAGGTGAGCCCGAAGGAGCTCGAACTGCGCATCCTGGACGAGGCGACGCCGACCGCGCTGCTGGTTCGCGCCCTCGACGGCGAAGGCCGCGAGGTTCAGGGCCGGGTGATTGGCACCCGTTGCCTCGACGAGAACGTGTGCCGCGGCGACGCGCGCGGCCAGGTCTGGCCGGTCGGACCAGGCAACTCGATGCTGCTGGTGCAGGTGGACGACGGCCAGGCCGAGGCGCGGGTACGAGTCGTGGACGCGCGCAGCGCCGCTGGGCGGCCGCACGCCGTCACCGGCAACCCCATGGAGCACCTCGACGATCCCGCGCCAGCCGAGCACAAGAGTCGCCGCCGCTGACGGCTGACCGCTAGCGCAGGCCAGCGAGGAATCGCTGCGCTTCCGCTGCGCGCGGGCCCCGCGGGCAGACCCTCAGGTAGTCGCTCAGCATCTGGAACGCGACCGGGCGGTCGTAGCTGCGGCTCCTCCTGTCGGAGCGGCTGCGGCCCAGCCAGAAGAGCGCCGGGCAGTTCTGGGGATCGGCCTTGAGCGCGGTCGCATAAGCTCTTTGCACGGTCTCGACAGGCGAGCCCCGGAGCTCCTCCGTCTCCGCGATGTCGGCCCACGCCGTCGCCGCGCTGCCCGTCGTGCTCTCGCCGTATTCCTTCACCGCCCGATCGAGCTCCTCGAGCGCCTTCCCGTAGTCTCTCTTGTCCCGGTACACGCGGCCGAGGGCGAGGTGGGCCTCGGGGTAGCGCTTCTCCATCGCGATCGCCTTCTCGTAGGCCGCCCGAGCCCGGTCGAGGTCGTTGTCGGCGCGGTATGCGTCGCCGAGGAGCTTCGTCACGCGCGCGTTACCGACGCGCTCGCTCGCCCGCTCCAGCGCGATCACCGCCTGCTTCGCACCGGCCGGGCGCTGCAGGAAGGCCGACGCCAGATTCACGTAGAACCCGAGCCGGGCCGGGTCGAGCTGGATGGCCTTCTGGAAAGCCTCGGCCGCGCCCGACACGTCGCCGCCGCGCAGCTTCCGCCGGCCGACGAGATCATGGATGTCCGGGTTCGACGGATCGAGCGCCAGCGCCTGCTGCTCCTCGGCGTCTCCATCGTTGGCCTTGCCTTGCGCATGCAGGACCGAGCCCCGCAACGCGTGCGCCACCGCCACCTGTCGCGGGGATGCGCCCTGGCCCATCTCCAGGACCTTGGCGATGCGCTTCATCGCCTCGTCGGGACGGCCGCTGTCGAGGAGGAGCTGCGCCTTGCCGAGGAGCGAGGGCACGTGGTCGGGCGCGAGGCGCGTCAAGGCCGTGTCGTACAGCGCCGATGCCTGGATCTCGAATCCCTGGCCGCGCCGGCGCCATTGCTCGGCCAGCATCTGCGTGATGCGGACGTCGCCCGGCGCGATCTGCCGCGCCAAGGTGAGGTCTTCCCGAGCGCCATCGAGATCGCCCGCCTGCATCTCGATGACACCGAGCACGCCGTGCAAGAGGGAGCTCGCCCCCTCCGGCCCGGCCATCACCTTCTTCAGCTCCTCGATGGCGCCGCGCGCGTTGCCGGCGTAGAAGCGCAGGTAGGCGTCGGCCGCGAAGGCGTGCGAGTGCTGACCAACCTTCGCCGCGGCTTCGAGGTGCTTCTTGGCTTCCTCGCGCAGCCCTTCGCTCTCCCCGTGCTCACCGAAGCGGACGGCGTCGATGTAGGCGAGGTAGGCGTGTCCTCCGAGCGCCTCCGAATCGCGCTCCAGGACCTTCTCGCAGAGCTTGGCGGCCTCCTTGTAGGAAGAGTAGCTGTCCTTCTCGAGGAGCTCGCGCGTCTGTCTGAGCAGCCTGTCCATCTCGAACGCGCGCGCCTTTCGCATCGAGCTCACGATGCCCCATGTCGCGAGCACCAGCGCGAGGGCGAGCCCGAGGCCGAGGGTCGCCACCAGCGGACCTCTCGACCGCTTCGCCGGAGCTCTCGCCCCGGGTCCCGGGTGCGGCAGCGTGTACTCCTGCGTCGAGTACCGGGAGGCGAGCTCCTCCGAGTAGGCGCTGTTGCGGGGGCCCGAGGCGGCGCGAGAGGGTGCCGGGGGAGCCTCGGACGTCGCCGACGCGGTGGACCCTTGACCGCGCTCGTCGCGGTGGACTCCTGAACGCGTCTCGTCGCGGTCAGGTGCAGGGGCGCGAGACTGCGACGGCTGACCAGCCGGCGCAGTCGAAGACAGGTCGCGAGGCTGCGACGGCTCACCACCCGGCGCGGTCAAAGAGGTCGGCGACGCGGTCGGGCTCGAGGTCGCAGTCGAGGGCAGCGTCGGAGGTGGAGCGGCCTCGGGCGGTGGCGGCGGCGGCACCGGCGGCGCGAAGGAAAGGCCCCATTTCTTCATGGCATCGAGCGTCTCGGCGTCGCTCGGGCCGGCCTCCCACGACTTGCGCAACGCGGCGATTCCGGGCTCCTTCTCTCCCACCTTCAGCAAGAGAAGGCCGGCCATTCGGTTCGCCGCCACGTGCTCGGGCTTGGCCGCGAGCACTGCCGTCAGCTCCTCGAGCGCTTTTCGATCCTTACCCTGCGCCTCGTAGATGCGTGCGAGCTGGATGCGCGGAGCGGGATCGCCGGGGAATGCCTTCACTCCCTTCTTGCAGACGACCATCGCTTCCATGAAACGACCCATCCCGAGGTACGCCTCGGTGAGCGGGCGGTAGGCCTCGGAGCTGGGGTCGGCGGCGAAGGCGTGCTCGAGCGCTGCGAGCTCCGCCGACGGAATCTGCTTTGCGGGGGCGGGCATGGGGGCACTTTCGAATAGCAGGGCGCCGACAGGGCGTCAAACGCTTTCCCCTTGTATTTCCAAGCCCTACATGCTATCGCGCCCCCTTCTTCCGGTCTGGCGGCGCCCGTGCGCTCGCACTTTTCGCGAATCTGCACGGCAAGCTGGCGCCAGGTCGCCTTTCCTAGAGAATCGCGCACTTGACACCCGGCCGGGCGAATCGTTATCTAGGCACCCCCTCGCGACCTCGAGGGTAGCTTCCTGGGGCTGTAGCTCAGCTGGGAGAGCGCTAGAATCGCACTCTAGAGGTCATCGGTTCGATCCCGTTCAGCTCCACCATCTCGAGTGCCCGGCTCAGGCCGGGCACTCGTCTTTTGTCGTGGCGCGGCGTCAGCGAAGCGCGGAGTCGAGCGCGGCCGTCACGCCCTCGAGCTCCCGGTCGGCGTCGTTCGGCCAGTGCGGCGCGAACCGGATGAGACCGTCGGGGATGGCCACCACGACCCCGGCTCGCGCCAGCGCCTCGCGCAGGTGGCGCGGATCGCGGCCGGGCGGCGGCGTCGCGGACAGGATGCAGGAACGACGCGCTGGGTCGCTGGCCCGATGGCTCGAGAAGCCGCGCGCCAGCAGGACCGGCTCGAGGCGATCCAGGTAGCGGTTCGCGTGGCCGTGGATCTCCGCGATCCCGAGCTCGAGGAGCAGCCCGAGCGACGCATCCAGCGCAACCTGCGCCAGCGCGCTCGCCGAGCCCGCCTCGAAGAGGCTGGCTTCGCGGCGAATGGGCCGGTCGTAGCGCAGGTGGCCGGCGCCCTCGGTGAGGAACGAGACCGGATCCGGGTGTGAAAGCCATCCCGCCAGCGCCGGGCGCAGCGCCGCGATGCGGCCGGGCCGGACGTAGAGGACACCCACGCCCTCCACGCCCATGAGCCACTTGTGACCGCCGCCCACGGCATAGTCGACCCCCAGGCTCGCCGCCGCGAAGGGGACCGCCCCGAGCGCCTGGATCGCGTCGACGAAGAGCTCGGCGCCATGCCGGGCACAGAGCGCCGCCATCTGGGCGATGGGCATGGCGAGGCCCGTGCGGAACTGTACCGCGCTCACCGCCACCAGGCGCGCGCCGCGCCGCAGCGCTCCCTCGAGCTCGGCCAGGCCCGCATCCGTGCTCTCCTGGAAGGACGACAGGGGCAAGAACGCGATGTCGAGCCCGAACAGGTCCGCCGCGCGCTGCCAGGGCGTCACGTTGGCGGGGAACTCGCCTTCGAAGAGCACGACCCGGTCACCGCTGCGCCACGGGAAGGAGAGCGCGATGGCCTGTACGCCATGGGTGGTGCCCGTCGTGAGCGCGACGTCGGCGGGCGGGACGCCGAGGAGCCGCGCCAGCTTCTCGCGCAGACGCGCACGAACGGCGAGGGCAGTCCCGACGGCGCGGGCGCCGCTAGCGGCGTATGCCTCGAGCATCTCCGTCACCGCCCGGCGGACCGGGAGCGACGGGGGCGATACGCCCGCATGGTTCAGGTAGGCGGCGGGGCCGAGGTCGGGAAAGAGCCCGCGGTCACCGAGCCGGGCCGTCGCGGCGATGCGCTCGATCTCGCTCACGGGTGGAACCTAAGGATAACATCGAGCGGTGCCCACGGCGCTAGCCTCATCCTCCGTTTTCCTGCTCGCCCTCTGCTCGATCGCCGCCGGCTGCCGGCACGGGCCCGCGGCGCCAGGGCGCGCCGAGCTGGAGGAGCTCAGGACGGCTGTCGCCGCGTGCCCCGTGCCGCTCACCGACGCAGCCCTCGACGACCTCGCCACCTATCGGGCCTGCGCGTTGCCGGCCGCGGTGTCGCGGCTCGTGCGCAACGACTACGCCGACGACGAGCTGGAGGTGCCGGACCTGACCGCGCTGCGGCGCCACGCCGGCCAGGTCCCGCGTTCCGTCTTCGAGGCGCAGCTCCGGCGCTTCGTCGATCCCCGCGCCGCCCTCGAGGGAGTCGTGGCCATCGACGTGGAGCACGGGATCCTCTGGCCCGACCCCGTGCTCGCACCCGAGGTCGCGGTGGCCTTCGCGCCCGAGCCCTCGCCGGCAGATCGACCCGAGGTGTGCGCCGGAGACGCGTGCGCGGGGCGCCTCGTTCCGCCCGCCCATCCCGAGCAGGCGTATCGGCCGGCGCGCCGCTCCCAGCTCCTGGCTGCCGCGCGGGCGGGGCGGCCCCTGGCCGGCTTGCGCGTCTTCGTCGATCCGGGCCACGCGGGAGGGGCGTTCGGCTTCCTGGAGGAACGGCGCGTCTCGTACAGGCCCTCGCCTGGGTCGAGGGAGATCGTGGTCCAGGAGGGCGATCTCACGCTGCGCACGGCGCTCGAGCTGCGAGCGAAGCTGGCGGCCCGCGGCGCCCAGGTCACCCTCGCGCGCGAGGGCCCAGGGATGGTCCACCCCTTCCCGCTGCGAGCTTTCAGGCCTTACGCGGAGAGGCTCCTGCGCCGGATCGCGCTCGACCCTGGGTATGAGCAGCTGGAGAAGGCCCTCTCTCCCCAGGAACGGCTGCGCCTCCGGTCCGCCCTCGCCCTCCTCGCGGTGAAGAAGCAGAACCGGTTCGAGTCGCTGCGCTGGCGAGCCCGCGCCGCGGCGAGCGCGGACGCGGACCTCGTCCTCTCGATCCACTACAATGCAGGGCCCTTCCCCGCGGGCGAGCGCGGCCCCCAGGAGGTGCTCGCCATGGTGCGCGGCTTCCACGACGTGGGGCGGCTCTACAACCCGTTCAACCGCTGGCGAGCGCTCGAGGGCGCCTTCGCCGTGGACGACTTCGACGCGGCCGCCCACCTGGGTGCGCTCTGCGTCCAGGCCATGTCGGATCGGCTCGGCATTCCCGTCGCCGGAGAGACCCGCTATCCCGACCACCTGTCCATCCGCGACGCGGGGGGCCGGCCGATCGGCGTCGACGCCTGGGACGGCGCCTTCCTGCGCTACCTCGACGTCCCCGCGGTGCTCGTCGAGGGACCTTACCTGAACGAGCGGGGCGAGATGGAGCGGCTCGAGGCGGCCCTCGCAGCCGCGCCTGGCTCGCCGGGCACGCGCACCGAGCGTTATGCCGACGCCCTCGCCTCGTGCGTCGAGGCGTTCACCGCCCGCTGGCTTCAGTCGGAACGCAATCCGTTCGGCCCGCTGCCGTAGGAAGGCCTCGTCAGGTGCGTCACACCCCCCTGTACGCCGCAGACGGCCGGGCGGATGGGTGGCGACGTCGCCGGCCAGCGGCGGCGTGTCGAATCGAGTGCAGAGATGACGCCGACGACGCGGCGTTGTGACGGAGACGCCGGCGTATCGAAGCCCGTCTCGGCGCTTCCCGTTGACACCGGACCGTGACGCGGCGAAATAGGCTTCTCTGGAGAACGCCACCGCAGCGCTCACGCCCGAGGAGCGGATCCTCGTCGAGGAGGAGGAGGCGCTGCTCGGGCGCGTCCTCACGGCACTGCGAGCGCGCCGGCCGCCGACGCGGCGCGGGGACCTGGATCTCCTGGGGCGGCTCTCGGAATTGCGCGAGCAGGCGGTCGAGTCGACAGCGAAGGACCTGCCGACCGTCTTCCAGGAGATGGGTCTGGTCCGCGCGATGATCGAGAGGCCGCGCGCGGCCGTCCCGCTCGACCTGGGCGCCCCGTACTTCGCTCACCTCCGGGTGCGCGAGGGCGAGGTGCGCCGCGACTATTGCCTCGGGCGCGGGACGTTCATCGACACCGTCTCGGACGTCCGGCTGGTGGACTGGCGCTTCGCCCCCGTGGCCCGCCTCTTCTACTCCTACCGCGAGGGCGACGCGTACGAGGAGCGATTCGCGGGCCGGCTCGCCGAGGGAGTGGTGGAGGCGCGGCGCGTGGTGGTGCTGCACCGTGGCGCCCTCGTGCGCCTATCGACCGGCACGGTCTCGCTCGCCCGCGGCAAGGACGGACGGTGGACCTCCTCGCGAGGGGACACGGCTGCCTTCCTGGGCGGAGGCGCCGGCACGGCCGCGCGCCCGGGCGTGCTGGGCGTGGGCGAGGGCGGTCGCGACCGCGCGGCGCGGGCCCAGGTGACCGCGCTGCTCGACCGGGAGCAGTTCGAGGCGCTCTCCGTCGCGGCCGACGAGCCGCTGCTGGTGGTGGGCAGCGCGGGCAGCGGCAAGACCACGGTGGCCTTGCACCGGCTGGCCCGCATCGCCTTCGAAGAACCGCGCAGCTACCCGATCTCGAGGCACCAGGTGGTGGTGCCGGAGCTCGGGCTCGCCAAGCTCGCGGCGCGCCTCCTCGAGCCGCTCGGGCTGGGACGGGTGGCGGTCCGGACCCTCGACTCCTGGTCGCGCGGCGCGTTCCAGAGCCTGTTCGGCGTCCCTCCGCCACGTCTCTCCGAGGAGACGCCACCGCTCGTGGCGCGCCTCAAGCGCCACCCCGTGCTGTACCAGGCGCTGCGCCGCAGGCCGCGTGTGGCCGGCGGCCCGGCCCCGACCTGGGTCCGGCTACGCTCGGAGCTCGGCGACCTCATGAGCGACCGCGGCTTCCTCGCCGGCGTCGTCGCCGCCGCGAAGGGTGAGCTGCCCTCCACCGCCATCGAGGAGACGCTGCGCCACACGCGGCTACAGCTCGCCTCGCCCATCGCGCAGGCCCTGCGCGGCGTGGACGTCGACCGCACCATCGCCCTTGACGGCGAAGCCATCGACGCGCGCACGCCGGAGGCGCTGGCGGGCACGCTCGACGCGGAGGACCTTCCGGTGCTGCTCTTCCTGCGCGTCCTGCGCTCGGGCGTGAGCGGCCGCTCCATCTCGCACCTGGTGGTGGACGAGGCCGAGGACGTCTCGCTCTTCGAGCTCTTCGTGCTCGGGCACCAGCTCGGGAAGGCGCGCAGCCTCACCCTGGCCGGCGACGAAGGCCAGCAGACCACCACCAGCTTCGGCGGCTGGGGCGAGATGCTGGCCGCTCTCGGCGCAGAGCATGCGCCCACATGCCGTCTCGAGACGACCTACCGCTGCCCCGGGCCCGTCTCGCGCCTCGCCCACGACGTGCTCGGGCCGCTCGCGCCCGCTTCCGCCCCACAGCCCGGCCGCGAGGGAGTGCCGGTCGGCCGCTTCGACTTTCCCAGCGAGGCGCATGCTCACCTGTTCCTGGCGGGCGCGGTGCGAGACCTGGTCGAGCGCGAGCCGCTCGCCTCCGTGGCGGTGGTGGCGCGCGGGCCGGAGGTGGCACAGAGCATCCACCGCCTGGTCGCGGACATGCCCGAGGCGCGGCTCGTCCTCGACGGCGACTTCTCCTTCCGGCCCGGGGTGGACCTGACGGACGTCGAGAGCGTGAAGGGGCTGGAGTTCGACTACGTCATCGTGCCAGACGCCTCGGCCGCCACCTACCCCGCCGACGACGAGTCGCGCCGCCGCCTTCACGTCGCCATCACGCGCGCCTCGCATCAGCTCTGGATTGCCACCGTGGGGTCCGCCTCTCCGCTCGTCTCGTCGGTGAAGGCCGTCAACGCGGGATGATCCGCCCCGGGGGGCGCGCGCCGCTCCGCCGCCGGATTCCGCCGCGAGACGCGATCGCGGCTATGCTGTCGCCGTGAGCGTGCGCACCATCGTGGTCGGAGACGTGCACGGGTGCCTGGATGAACTCGACGAGCTCTTGCGGCTCGTGGAGCTGCGGCCAGGCTTCGACCGGTTGGTGTTCGTGGGCGACCTGCTCGACCGTGGGCCCGATCCCGTGGGCGCCGTGCGCCGCGCCCGCGAGCTCGGCGCCGCGTCGGTGCTGGGCAACCACGAAGACAAGCACTTGCGCTGGGCGCGCCACGAGGACTGGCGCAGGCGCGATCCGACTCATCGCAACCCGCTGCGCCCCTTCTCGCCGGAGCGGCTCGCCCAGCACGAGAGCCTGTCCGCCGACGACCTGGCCTGGATCGCGAGCCTGCCCACCGTCCTACGGCTCGACGGTGGATGGGCGGTGGTCCACGGCGGCCTGTCACCGCGGCGGCGCCTCGACGCGCAGATCCGGCACGAAGTGCTTCGCCTGCGGCTCGTCGGCGAGGACGGCAACATCGCGGGGCGGCCCCGCGGCGAGCTCCCACCCGGCCTCGCGCCCTGGGCGACGCGCTGGCCCGGCCCGGAGAGCGTCATCTACGGGCACCACGTCCACGGGCTCGACGAACCGCGCGTGGACGAGCCCGCGCCGGGAGTCCGCTGCGTGGGGCTCGACACCGGGTGCTGCTACGGCGGCCGGCTGAGCGCGCTCATCTTGCCCGCCGAGGAGATCGTGAGCGTGACGGCACGAGCGGCTTACGCGCGCCGAAGGCGGTGAGCGTCCGGCGGCTGGTGGGCACGCGGCCGTTGGGGCACACGTCCGTCACGCGTCGGTGCGCTTCGGCTTCTGCGGCTGCTGCTCACCCCGGGCGGCGGCCACGATGCGGGCGGCGGTCCGGCGCACCACGAAGTGCGCCAGCGGAGTGTCGTTCTCCTGGATGTGGAACCTCGCCCACTCCGGGAGGCGCTGCAGGGCCCAATTGGCGACCTCCTCCGAGATGCCGTGCTCGCTCACCGCCCGGACCATCTGCTTCAGGTCCTCGAGGAAGAGGTGGTGCGCCCTCCGATGGGCGCTGCGCTCCGGGTAGCCATGCTCCTCCATCATCGCGTCCTCGGTCGCGAAGTGGACGACCGTCTCGTCCCAGAGCGCCGCGAGCGAGCTGGCGGTGCCGCCGGCGTCTTCGGCCTCGACGCGCCGTCCCAGCTCCGAGATGCGCGCGAGCATGACGTCGTGCTGCAAGTCCAAGGTGCCGTGCCCGACGCTGAGATCTGGGGATGACATGGAGGCCTCCCGGCTCTTGGGACCTACCGTACCGCATCCTCTCGCCCAGCTCAAAGGGCCCGGTCAAACGGGCCCTTTCCTTTTTGATGACCTCGGGCTGGCGGAGTACAGCTGGACCCGTGTCCGGATTGACCTGTTCCCTCGATGCTCCTCCCGGGAGCGCCGTGCCCCGGTTTGACTGGAGATGCGAGCAGGCACGCCTGGTCAGCGCCTTAGAACGCAGCTTGCAAAGCAGGTCCCCGAGCGTGGCGGCGACCACCGCTCAAGGGTTGCTCAGAACGCCGGGGACCGAGCCAGACAAGAGAGACGCGAGCAGCGCGAGGCGCGCCGACCGGGCATAGCCAGCGGCTATGCGAGGGATGGACGCAGCGAAGCGACGCGGATCGTTTGGCCTGGAGACGGGACCGGTGTCCAGAGCAACCCGTTCACTGCCGGGGAGCTCACGATGCCTAAGACGATGCGGGCGCTGCTACATGGGTCAGGCGCGATACTCCTGGCCGTAACGCTGGGAGGGGGCGTCGCGTTCGCGCAGGCGACCGACCCTCTGGCGCCCTCCCCTCCCGCCGCGCTCGCGGCCAGGGCGCCTGCTGTTGCGCCGAGCAGCCTCGAGGCACCCCCTCCGGCGGCGCCACGCACGCGCAGCCACCACGTCCTCGGGCTCTCGCTCGACGCCGGACTGCCCGACGGCGCGTCGGCCACCGTCCTTTACCGTCCGTTGAAGTACCTCCGGTTCGGAGGAGGGCTGCTCTACAATTACGTGGGGTACGGCGTGATGGGAAGCGTGTCGGTCCTCCCCTACTTCCCCGTCGCGCCCTCGCTCACGCTCGAGGCCGGTCACTACTTCGAAGCCAACGCGAGCTCCCGGATCTCGCAGTTCACGACCCTCGACGACAACCTGAAGCCGCTCCTCCAGCGGGTCGGCTACACCTTCGTGAACGCGCACGTCGGGCTCGAGTTCGGCCATCCCAACTGGTTCGTGTTCTTCGTGCGCGGGGGTCTCTCGCGCGTCTGGCTCAGCTCGAGCAACGCCGACAAGGTCCTGGTGACCACCTCGGAGGGCACGCGGGTGACCTTCGCGGACCCGAGCGCTCGCCTCGGGATCCCCACAGTCAAGGCCGGCTTCATGATCTTCTTCTACTAGAGGTCAATGTGAGAACCGCTCTCTTCGCATCCGTCGCGCTCGCGCTCTCCGGCTGCGGCGATCCGCTCTTCTTCGCCGAGGTGGAGGACAGGCAGATCTGCATGACGCTCCCCGGCCAGACCATCCCGAAGGCGCCGGCAGGTATCGGCGAGCAAACCGTCAGCTGGCAGGGCAACCTCGACCTCGGCTCCGCCATCCCCGGGCTCGGCGAGAAGGGCACCACCGGCACCATCAAGAGCGTCTCCCTCCGCGTGAACAGCACGACCGACATGTCGGTGATCCGGCACGCCGACGTGAAGCTGTCCGCGCTGGACGGGGAGACGCCGACGCCCTACATGCACTACGACGCGCAGGAGCAGCAGGCCGCAGATCCCGCCCTCCTCAACATGACGATCGACGACGACATCGACCTGTTCGAGCGCTTGGCCGGGGGCAAGAAGATCGACTACACCATCTCCTTCACAGGCCAGCCGCCGACGGTGGACTGGACGGCCGACATCACGGCCTGCATGTCGGCCAAGGTGAAGCTCGATCCGCTCGAGATGATGAAGAAGTGAGAGGTTGTCGAAGGAATTCGGCAACCTCACGCGCGAGCGGGCGGCGGGTGGGGTGAAGTGCCCGAATTCACTTCGGCGCCGTGCGAACATAGGGCCATGTCGCTCATCGTGGTGGACGTCGAGGCGGACGGGCCGGTGCCGCACCTCTACTCGATGGTCTCGTTCGGAGCCGTGGTGGTGGAGCCGTCGCTCGCGCTCTCTTTCAAGGGCGAGGTGCGCCCGGTGTCGGAGCGCTGGCTGCCCGAGGCCCTGGCGGTGTCGGGCGTCTCCCGGGAGCAGCACCTGTCCTTCGAGGAGCCCGGCCCGGTGATGGAGCGCTTCCAGAGCTGGATCCAGGAGAGCTCGAAGGGGCGGCCCGTCTTCGCCTCGGACAACCTGGCCTTCGACTGGCAGTGGATCAACTACTACTTCCACGCGTACGTGGGGCGAAACCCCTTCGGCTGGAGCGGCCGGCGCATCGGCGACCTCTACTGCGGGATGGTGAAGAACGGCTACGCGACCTGGAAGCACCTGCGCCAGACGGCGCACGACCACGACCCGGTCAACGACGCCCGGAGCAACGCCGAGGCGCTCCTGGCCATGATCGGGATGGGGCTGAAGCTACCGGCGCGGTAGCCGGCCGGGCGGAGCGCGGTCCCCCTCTGCGTGCGCCGCCATCGCGAAGCCGACTGGCCCCCGCGACGCTCTTCAGGGTGAGCTCCCCCGCAGGGAGGCGACAGCGGAGTGGAGCGCCCGATAAGGGGGAGCCCGCGCGCGGGAAGCACCAATCGCGCGGACCCGGAGGTGAACCATGGCCGTCGCTCCCCCAACACGCCCCTTCGAACCTGACCGCGTGAGCCTCGAGCGTCCCCTCGCGGGGCCTTTCCTCCGGTTCGACCTCGCCGACGAGATCGACGCGCTCCGCCGGGAGTCCGCCTTCGCCCGAAACGGCCACAACGGGCGCACGCTCGCCAAGTACGCGGACATGCGCGTCGTCCTCGAGGTGGCACAGCGCGGCACGCGCATGAAGACGCACGAGCCCGGGGAGCGCCTCTCGGTTCACGTCCTGCGTGGGCGCGTGCGCCTGCACATGGTGGACGGCAGCGTCGTCGAGGTCCGCGCGGGGCAGATCGTGGCCATGGATCGTTCCACGACGCACGAGATCGCGGCGGCGGACGACTGCGCCTTCCTGCTCCACGTCTCGATGTCCTTCTGACCAGCTGGATCGATGCCGAGCCTCGCTTCGCCAGCTAGACCGGCAGGTCGAGGAACACGAAGTGAGACTCGTCCTCTAGACCCGCGAACGCCGCGCGCTGATCGGGCGTGACACAGAAGGCGGGTGCGGCGCCCGCCACATCGAGGTGGCCGCAGATCTCGCGGACCAGCGCCGGGATGCGCTCGGTGTCCGCCGGCGCGCGCCGCAGGTCCACCGAGACGTCGGGCGCGACGCTCGACTCCTTCTCCGCGCGCGCGCAGAGCGCCCGGCCCAGCTGCCGGAAGTAGGCCGCGACATGGCGCGGATCGCCCTCGAACCCGGAGGCGCGGAGGATGCCACCCTCGACGAACACGAGGGGGCGCAGGTAGGTCGCGTAGAGGAAGTCCTTCACGATCTCGTCGTTCAGGTCGAGCGTGAGGAGACCGTCGAGGGCCCCCTCGGCCCCGTCGAGGCGCGAGGCGTCCTCCGGCCCAGGCGAGACGGCAAAGATGCCGGCACCGGGCTGCCGGATCCGCAGAAGCTGCGCGGCTTCCAGCACCGCGGCGTCGAGGATGACCAGGTCATAGCGGGTGCGGTCGGCGAGCTCGACGGCGTCCGCGAGCAGCGGCGCAGCGTCGATATCCACGTGCTCGGGCAGGAAGGACCGCAGCGACTGCGCGAAGCTCTCCTCAACGCACTGGAGCAGCACCCGCGGCCGGAACAGCTGCATCTTCGACAGGTCGAGCTTGAGGACGCGGGCCACCACGTCGCGGACCTGCTTCGGCGTGAACGGCTTGGAGAGGTACTCGGCGGCGCCCAGCTTCACGGTGGAGGCGATGACCTGCGTCGCGGCGCCCGAGGTGACGAGCACCACCCGCGCAGTGATCCCCTGGCTCCGCATGATCCGGAGCAGGCTCGGCCCGTCAAGCACCGGCATGTTGATGTCGAGGAAGATGAGATCGACGGGCGCTGCCTTGAGCTGGACGAGCGCCTTCGCGCCGTTCTCGGCGTGCTGCACGTCGAAACCCCAGGGTTGGAGGCTCGCCTCGAGCATCCGCCGCACGTTTCGGCTGTCGTCCACGAGCAGGATGCGGCGCATGATCGCGCGGAGGATAGCAGGGCTCCGGCGCAGCGTGAAACTGCCACCCGCAGTCAAGCTTGCTGCGCGCCCTAGCCGGGGCTGCAGAGGGACGTCAGGACGGCCGCAAGGGCAGTCACGTCGAATGGCTTCGGGAGGCACACCGCCACGCAGGGCGGCGGCTGCCGCTGCTCACCGCTCATCCACACCACGGGGATCGCGGCCAGGGCCGGGTCCTCGACCATGGCGGCGAGCACGCTGGCGCCGTCGAGCCTGGGCATGCACTGATCGAGGAAGACCGCCTGAGGACGCAGCCCGGATCGCAGGATCTCCAGGCCTTCGCGCCCGTCGCACGCCGCGCGCACGCGGACGCCCTTCGACTCGATGATCTCCGACATCACGTCGCGAAGTTCGTGGTCGTCCTCCATGAGGAGGACGAGCGGGGCCGGTCGGAAGGTCACGGACGAGGATCGTACACGTCGCATGCGTCCTGGTCAGCGCCTGCGGCAGAATGTCGCGGTGGACGCACCGCGTCCAATCGAGGTCCGGGCCACCGATCTCGCGCTCGAGGCGCCGCAAGGCGCCGGACATCACCTCACAGCGGCGGCGCTGGCGCTGCAAGATCACATGAACTCGGCGCCGCTGTGTATCGTGGCAGGCACCCGGCGGGGGGGCAACGCGGCGAGCTAGCCCGCAGCCCCTGCCTCGGTCAGCCAATTCTCGTACAATTGCCGACACTTCGTGGTGCAGCGCCGGCGCCGGGGCCTCCCTGTCCCTCGAGCCAGGGGGCCCCGAACTCCTCCGGTTGACTTTGGTCAGGTGTTTCTATGACCTCGGTCAGTAATTGCGGCGATCTCTGCGGCCGTTTGCCGCATGTCACAGTTCCTCATGCTATCCTTTCGATTGCCGCCTGCAACAATTGCGCAGGGGGACGTGAGGGTGTCACCTGAGGAGGTCTCTTGGAGCGTTCTCTGAACCATCGCGAGGATTCGTTCGAGAGCATCTCCGACGAGTTGCACCTCGAGGCCTCCGAAGCGGTGAAGACGGACGCCGGCCCGAGGCCGCCGAGCCTGCCGCTCCCAGGGGCCGTGCTCGGGAAGCCGCCACCTCCGGCAAGGCCGTCACCGTCCTCTCGCCCCACCACGCCACCGGAGCCACGCTCGTCGCGGCGCCCGGTTGCGATCGCCGCCGCCGCTGCCATCGCGGTCGTGGTCGTCCTCGTGCTCGTCGCGAAGGGGCAAGTCCGCACCACCTCCAGCTCGTCCGAGCCGCCGTCGGCTCGAGCCGGCCCTGCCGCCGCTGCCCCCGGCGCGCCCGCGGCCGAGCGGTCGCGCCGCGGCATCTCCGACGGCGAGATCCTCTTCGGGATGTCGTCTCCGTTCACGGGCGCCATCAAGGAGCTCGGGCGCGGCATGAAGGTGGGCATCGAGCTCGCCTTCGCCGCCACCAACGAAGCGGGCGGGGTCCACGGCCGGCGGCTCAAGCTCGTCGCACTCGACGACGAGTACGATCCCGCGCGGACGGCCGCCGTCATGCGCGAGCTCGTCGAACAGCGGCGCGTGTTCGGTGTGGTCGGCAACGTGGGGTCGCTCAGCGCGAGTGCGTCGGTCCCCTACGCCGTCGAGAACAAGCTGCTCTTCCTGGGCGCGCTCTCGGGCGCCCCGGCGCTGCGCCGGGAACCTCCGGAGCGGTACGTCTTCAATTTCCGACCGAGCTATGCCGAGGAGACCGCCGCCGCCGTGCGCTACCTCGTCGGCGTGCGCCGCTACGCACCCTCCGAGATCGCGGTGTTCGCCCAGGACGACGACTTCGGAGCCGCCGGCCTTGCCGGAGTCGTCCAGCAAATGCGGGAATACGGTGTGAATCCCGAAGGCATCCTGAAGCTCTCGTACAAGCGCAACACCGCCGAGGTTGACGGCGCGGTGCGTCAGCTCCTCGCCGCAACCACGCCGGTGCGGGCCGTCGTGATGGTCGCGACGTACCAGCCTGCTGGCCGCTTCATCCAGCGCGCGAGCGACTCCGGTGTGGCGCGGACCTTCACCAACGTATCGGGCGTGGGCGCGGAAGAGCTCGCCGACGAGCTCGGGCAAGCAGGCAAGCGTGCCATGGACGTGGTCGTGACGCAGGCCGTCCCTTCGCCACGTTCGCAGGCGACGGCGGTCATGCGGTACCGTAGCCTCATGGAGAAGCACCAGGTCGGCGAGCGCCCCAGCTTCGTGTCGCTCGAGGGGTACGTCGTCGGGAACCTGCTCGTCGAGGCCCTTCGGCGCGCCGGCAAGGACGTCGATACGGAGTCGCTCATCCAGGCGCTCGAGGGCGTCCGCGAGCTCGACCTCGGCATCGGCGCTCCCATCACCTTCGGCCAGCGGGACCACCAAGGCTCTCACAAGGTCTGGGGGACGATGCTCGAGCCCTCCGGCACCTATCGCGCCATCGAGCTCGATTGAACGAAAAGGAGTCCCTTATGCACAGGTACTTCCTGCGAACTCTAGCGCTCGCCCTCCTGGCAGTCGCGCCGGGGCTGGCTTCGGCCGTCAGCCCAGCCACCGACGGTGAGATCACGTTCGGCATGAGCGCGCCGTTCTCCGGCTCCTCTCGGGAGTACGGGCGGCAGCTCAAGGTCGGCTGGGAAGTGGCCTTCCAGCTGGCGAACGACGCCGGCGGCATCGCCGGCCGCAAGCTCCGGCTCATCGCCCGCGACGACGGCTATGACCCGGTCCGGACCCAGGCCGCGGTGAAGTACCTGGTCGAAGACCAGAGGGTGTTCGGGCTGGTCGGCGTCTTCGGCTCGGCGAACGCGGCGGCGGTGCTGCCCTACGTCCTGCAGCACAAGATGCTCTACTACGCGCCTTACTCCGGCGCGGCGCTCCTGCGCAACGACCCGCCCGATCGCTACGTCTTCAATTTTCGCCCGAGCTACACGGAGGAGGCCGCCGCCATAGTGAAGTACCTGGTCGAGGTCCGGCGCATCAAGCCGAGCCAGATCGCCGTCTTCATGCAGCAGGACGGGTTCGGAGAGGCGGGCTGGGCCGGCGTGGCCAAGATGCTCCGCAAGTATCGCCGGGATCCCGCGCAGGTCCTGAAGGTCGCCTACCCCCGCAACACGGTCCAGGTCGAGGAAGCGGTGAAGGTGATCCGGCAGAACGCCCCGCGGCTCAAGGCCGTGATCATGATCGCCGTCTACAAGCCGGCGGTGCGCTTCATCGAGCGGCTGCGGTCCTCGGGCGTGGACCTCGTGTTCACGAACCTCTCGGCGGTGGACCCCAACGAGCTCGGCGAGCAGCTCAGCGCGCTCGGCCCCGACTACGTGAAGGATCTGCTGGTGACGCAGATCGTGCCCCTGCCCACCTCGAAGTCGAGCGCCATCATCAAGTATCAGGAAGCGCTCTTCCGCTATGCGCCCTCCGAGCGGCCCGACTTCGTCTCGCTCGAAGGATACCTCGCGGCCAACATCCTCATCGAGGGCCTGAAGCGCGCCGGCAAGGACCTGAACACCGAGACCCTCGTGGACGCGCTCGAGTCGATCAGGTCGCTCGACATGGGCATCGGCATCCCGGTAGGTTTCGGCCCTTCGGAGCACCAGGCGTCGCACAAGATCTGGGGGACGGCGCCGGAGAAAAGCGGCGGTTTCGCGACCGTCGAGCTCGAGTGAGGTCCCCACGCGGACGGCCTCGATCCGCCGGCCGCCTGATGCGTGACCTGTAGCATGCGCTTCCCCTTGGCGCGCTGCATGGCGCGCCAGGGCGGAGGCACCTGCGCTCTCTCTGGCGCGGCGCAGGGCGCGGATCCGAACCTGAGCAAGCTCGTCCCGCCCGATTGCTCGCCGACCAGGACCATTCATTTATTTTATTGAGCCGTTTATGGAAATCTATAGCCGCAAACGGCGGTTACGCTTGACCTAATGCGTGCGAATAGGCAGGAATGGGCTCGATGAATCCCCTCGGAACACGGGAGATCGAGCTGGTCCTGGTGGACAGCGAGGCCGATGATCGCCGGGCCGCCGCCCGCGCGCTGCAAGGTCGTGGTTTTCGGGTCGCGCAGGCCGACGGTGGAGAGCGCGCTTTCGCGTTGATCCGCGACTCCCGGCCTGCCGCCGTCGTGCTCGACGTGGGAAAGGACACGAGCGCCGCCCTTGCTGTCCTCGCGAAGATCCGCGCCGACGACCCGCGCTTGCCGGTGATCATGCTCACCGAGGAGAACGAGACCGACATCGCCATGTGCGGCATCGAACTCGGCGCGGGCGACGTCCTGCACAAGCCCGCCGACATCGACCACCTCGGGAGCCGGATCCGCAGCCTGGTCGCGAACGGTTCGGCCGCGCCGCGCGAGAAGACCATCGCCGACCTCATGGTTCCGGCATCCGCCTATCAACGCGTCTACGAGGACGAGTCGATACAGCAGGTCATCAAGATCCTGACCCAATCGCTGTTCCGCCCCGTGCCGGGCAAGCTCACCAGGCAAGGGCACCGCAGCGTGCTGGTCTACAGCCGGGAGGAGACCTTCCTCGGCTGCATCCGCCTGAACGACGTGCTCGATCTCCTCATCCCGCCCGCGCGCAAGGAAACCTACGCCCCCTTCGAATCGGGGATGTTCGTTGCGCGCTGCAAGCTCCTTGGAGCTATAACGGCCGGCGAGGTCCTCGGCGAGCAGCGGTTCGTCGAGATCGAGGCGCCTTTGATGGAGGCGGTACAGCTGATGGTGGTCGACAGCCTCATCAACATACCGGTGTTGAGGCAAGGCGAGCTGGTGGGCATCCTGACCGACAGGAACCTGTTGCTCGAGATCCGGAATCTCGCTACTGGCGGCGTCTGAGGAGGGCGTGCAATGGAGCCACTTTGGTTGCTCAAGGGTAAACACGAAGCTCCCGGCTGGACGCCCCTCGAGCGCGACGCGAGAGAGAACAAGATCAACGTGCTGCTGTTCGACCGCGACGCCTGGGCGCTCGTCTGCGCCGCCCAGGCGCCCACGCAGTACGAGGGGCTCGTTCCGGTCACGCCTCCCTCCGGCCTCTACATCGACAACCAGGGCCGGAACATCTACATCGCCGACGGCCAGCAGGTGAAGAGTCCGCGCGAAGTACTCGCCACATTGGGCGAGCCCGCTCAGGAACTCCTGCGCAAGATAGGCGACCCGGACATCGTGCTCGAGCGGCTCGGCCGCGCCTACTGAGTCGCCGGGGGCGGAGGGCGGCCCCGCCCCCCCCGGCCCATCCCCCCGGGGGCCCACCCCCGGCCCGCCCCCCGGCGGGAGCCTTGTGGGCGGGGGGTG
>JBGQLS010000056.1:0-20513 GCA_041500205.1 Anaeromyxobacteraceae bacterium
ATGTGATCGCTCTGCGGGCGTGGCCGGGGTGGGGCCCCGACGGGCTTTGCCCGGCGGGGCGGGGGCGGCCTGCGCCCCCGGCGACTCAAGACCTGTCGAAGAATGTGATCGCTCTGCGGGCGTGGCCGGGGTGGGGCCCCGACGGGCTTTGCCCGGCGGGGCGGGGGCGGCCTGCGCCCCCGGCGACTCAGACGACCAGGTCCAGCGCGGCAGCCAGCTCTGGCGTGCTGCGAGCGATCGACGCCGCGCCAGCGGCGGCGAGCTGCTCGGGCGCGACCAGCCCCCATCCGACCGCCAAGAAGCGAAGCGGTACCGCCCGTGCCGTCTCGAGATCGATCAAGCTGTCGCCGACCAGCACCGCCTCGGAAGGCGCCACCCCGCGGCGTCCCAGGATGGCCCGTGTGCCGGAGGGATCGGGCTTGCGGGGCGCCTCGTCCCCGCCGACCACGTCCACGAAGCGCTCGCCCACTCCCAGTCCCCCCAGGATCTTCCGGGCCATCTGCCCCGGCTTGTTCGTGTGCACGGCGAGCGCGAAGCGCGCGCGGGCCAGGAGCGCGGCGATCCCCGGGAAGAGCACGGTGTGATCGAGGAGGTGCTCCTGGTAGTGCTCCCGCCAGGCCGCGAGAGCCCGGTCGCGCAAGTCGAGGCGCGGCGCGACGGCTCGCTCCACCAGCATGGCTGCACCCTCGCCCACGAAGCTCGACACCTCCTCGAGCGAACGCTCGGGCAGTCCCACCACGCGCAGGGCATGGTTCACGGCAAGGCAGAGATCGCGCTTCGAGTCGACGAGCGTCCCATCCAGATCGAAGACGGCGAGGCGGATCATCGCTGCGAGCCTCTTCCCGTGCGCGGCTCCTCCTGATCGAGGATGGTGAACTCGACGCGGCGGTTCTTGGCCCGCCCGAGGGCGGTCGTGTTGGGCGCTACCGGCCGCTCGAACCCGTATCCCTCGGGCACGAGGCGTCCTGCCGGGATGCCGCGCTGCACGAGAGCTCGGACCACCGCGCGGGCGCGGCGCCGAGAGAGATCC
Source organism: Anaeromyxobacteraceae bacterium (assembly GCA_041500205.1). GTDB lineage: Bacteria > Myxococcota > Myxococcia > Myxococcales > Anaeromyxobacteraceae > Anaeromyxobacter_A. The sequence continues at coordinate 1,031 of JBGQLS010000056.1, forward strand.
AGATTGTAGGAGCGGCCGCCGACGTTGTCGGTATGCCCTTCGACGCGGATCCTCTTGAGCTCGGGATGCGCCTTCAGCACCGTCGCGATCTCCACGAGGACGTGGTACGACTCTGCTCGGATGGTGTCGCGCCCCGTGTCGAAGTTGATGGCGTCCTTGAGCGACAGACGGCTCGTCTCGATCTCGACCGGGGGCTGTTCCGGGGGAGGCGGGCAGCCGTCGTTCTTGGCCGGGCCGGGCTGATCGGGACACTTGTCGTCGATGTCCGGCACGCCGTCTCCGTCGCGATCCGGGCAACCCTCCATGTCCGCGGGTCCGGGCTTGTCGGGGCAGCGATCCTCCATGTCCGGCACGCCGTCTCCGTCGCGGTCGGGCCCCTTCGAGGCGGCGTCCGAGGGCACGATGCGTTCCCAGCGCAGTCCCGCGAAGACGCGGAACGACTCGCGGCCATAGCCCGCATTGCCGAACCATGCCACGCCCGTCCCGACTCCCAGGTCCACGGCGAGATCGCGCCAGACGCGGGCGCGAACGCCGGCGCGCACCGAGAGCGGCGCGCGATAGCGGTCGCTGCCGAAGTCGAGCCCGCGTGGCCACTGCCCTGCCACGTCGGCGATGGCGCGCCAGTTCGCGAGGCGCCCGAGACGCGGCAGGGGCAGCGCCGCGGCCAGACCGTAGGTGAGGCCGTCCCGGGCCACGAGCTGGAGGTACTGCCCGCTCCCGCGCACCAGGTATCCGAGCGAACCATCGAGCCGCACCGGGCCCACCCACCGCCCGGCCAGGATCTGGGGTTGCGCGGCGAGCCCGTCGGAGAAGAACGCCTGGCCGTCCCCGGTCGGGAACCTCACCTCCAGCGCAGCCGCCACGTCGAGCGGCGCGCCACGCAGCAGCGGGACCTTTCCGACGAGCCGCAGGTCGCCGAGGGCGGTCGCGGCGACCGGACCCGCGAGGCTGCTGCCGGCAGGGATCCCGCACGACGCGTTGGGGAACGAGCAGTCCGAGCCCTGTATGAGAGCGAAGGGCAGGTCGGCTCCGAGCTCGATCGGCCCAAGCGAATAGCTGCCCAGGGCGTGCAGGGTCAGGCGGTCGCGGAGCAGGTATGCCACGCGCGTGTCCCCCGACTTGATCGAGAGCAGGCCGCGCGCGTAGTCGAGGAGCAGCTCCGCGTGCGCGGTGCCGCGTCCCTCGGGCGCCGCGCTCTCGACGGCGAACGCGCCGTTCGCGAGGGCAGCCGGGCGCGACGGGTCCGGGTCGAAACCGCGCTGGGCGGGATTATCAGGTAGGGCAACCAGCGGCAATGTGAGCGCCGCGGTCGCTATCAAGGCGACGGTCCGCATGGGCTAGCGAGCTTAGAGCCGCTCGGTTCCCGTGGCAAACTCCGAGTGCACGCCGGCGGCGGATTCGCCGCGGCGCTTCGCCACGCGGACGAGGGCGTCGCAGACATCGGGATCGATCTGCGCGCCGCGCAGCTGCTGCAGGACCGCCAGGGCCTCCTCGAGCTCCATCACCGGCTGGTAAGGGCGAAACGAGGTGCAGGCGTCGAAGGTGTCGGCCGCGTTCACGATGCGTGCTACGAGCGGGATGGCTTCGCCGGCGAGCCGGTCGGGGTAGCCGGTGCCGTCCCAGCGCTCGTGATGGCTGCGCACCGCGGGCGCGGCGTTACGGAGGAAGTCGACTCCGCGCAGGATCTCGGCGCCGATGGCCGGGTGCGCCCTCATCTGCTCCATCTCGTCCTTCGCCAGGCTGGCTGACTTGTGGAGGATGGCCTCGGGGATGCCGATCTTGCCGACGTCGTGGAGGAGCCCACCGTAGGCGATGGCCGTGAGGTCGCTCTCCTTGAGGCCGAGCTCGTGGCCGATGGCGATGGCCAGCTCCGACACGCGCTGGCTGTGGCCGCGCGTGAAAGGGTCCTTCGCGTCGATGGCGGACGTGAGGCTGCGCAGGGTGGCGAGATAGCCCGCCTCGAGCGTCGCGATGAGCTGCCGGTTCTCGCGGTCGTAGCTCTCGAGCTCCCGGGACATGTGGTTGAACGTGTAGGCGAGCTCGCCCACCTCGTTCTTCACGGTCACGGGGACCTGGCGCCCGAAGCGCCCGCGCGCGATGTCGAGCGCGCCGCGGACGCAGTCCTTCACCGGACGCGCGAGGCGGCGCGCGAACCACGCGGAGAGGGTGACGGCCAGGACGAGGGCGAGCAGGGCCGCCGTCAGCGCGGAACGCAGCATCCGGGCCGCGCCCAGCGCGCCGTCGCCCGGCCCTTGCGGCGCAGCCAGCCCGGCGTCGGCCCCGGATTGGGCAACGGCGCGGCCGGCCTCTCCCCCGCCGACGCGCGCCTCGGCGCGCAGCCGGGCCGCGCGCTCCTCGGCCAGGGCGCGGCTGCCCCGGGCGAGCTCGACGCTGGCCTCGCGAACGAGGATCCAGCCGAAGACCGCCGAAGGCACCGCCCCGGCCAGCAGCATGAGCAGGAGGATGGACCGGAAGAGCCTCATCCTCGCTTCTCGCCGTCTTCCTTGCCGGCGGCCCGATCGAGCTCGAGCTTCTCCCGGACTCGCCTGGGACTACGCTTGCGAGCATCAAGAACGGCGCAAGGCGAGCCTGAGGGACGGCGAGACAAGAGTCACCGCTCCCTGCGCAGCGCCTTGGCCAGGGCCTCCTCGATCGTTCGCTTCTTGAAAGGCTTCTCGAGGATCGCGTCGGGCGCTTCGATGCCCTCCTGCTCGCGCATGGACGAGTCACTGATGGCGCTCAGCAGCACGGCCGGCATGGCGAGCCCGCGCTCGCGCATCGCCTTCAGCGCGTCGAGCCCGGACAGCTTCGGCATGAGGAAGTCCAGGATGACGGCGTCTGGTTGCTTGCTGGCGGCGAGTTCCACAGCCTCCGCGCCGTTCGCGGCCGCGATCACGGAGTGGCCGAGGTCGACCAGCATGTCGGTGAGCAAGAGCCGGATGGTCTGGTCGTCGTCGGCGATGAGCACCTTCATGATCACTCCGCGGCGTGTCGTGGGAGGATACCACCGGGAGCCCTTGCCCGTGCTCCGATGGCGCCTTCCACGTGATTCGATCCTGGACTCACCCGCTCAGGCCTTCACCCGGACTTGGTCCAATCCACGGCCAAGACCACGTCGGGCTCGGATCAGCTGGGCAACGCCGTGGGCTCAAGGACCGAGCCCGACCCACGTGGAGCCGTCCTCGAACACCTCCCGTTTCCAGATCGGGACCTCCTGCTTCAGGCGTTCGATGGTGGCCTCGCATGCGCGGAAGGCGGGCGTCCGGTGGGGCGCCGCGCAGGCGATGACCACCGCTGCCTCCCCTGGCATGAGGTGGCCCACGCGGTGGATGATGGCGACGGTCGCGCCGTGCTCCCGCTCGATCTCCGCCGCGAGGCGCACCAGCGAGCGCTCGGCCATGGGGATGTAGGCCTCGTATTCGAGGTGCGTCACCTTGCGCCCCTTGGTCTCGGCGCGAACATCGCCCTCGAACGTCACCACCGCCCCGCTGCCCGGAGATCTCACTGCATCCACTGCCTCCGACAGGGAGAGCGGACGCTCCATGATACGGCACGCCGGGGACCCACCCGAGACCGGCGGGATGATCGCCACCTCGGCCCCAGCTGGCAGCGCGTCGCCGTCGTGGGCCAGCTCCTGGTTCACTGCTATCCGGCATTGCGGCAGCACCCGCGCGAGCGCGGGATGTCGCTCGAGGAGCGTGCGGCGAAGGTCGCCGACCGTGGCGGGAGCCTGCGCGAGCGTCTCGCGCGCCGAGCCGGCTGCCTCGCGGGCGCCGGCGAAATAGAGGATGGTGAGTTCCACGCTGCGATCTTACCTGAGGCGCGGGCTGAGCGCCTCCCGACGATGTCCTGCGATGGAGAGCCTCCGTTCGGGCAGGAGGCGTGCCAGGGTCAGGGCCCGGCTGTCCCTCTCAGGCCCCTGTGGCGGAGAGCCATCGCGAGATCTCGCTCGGCGGCTGCGTGGCGTTGAGACGCGCCACCTCGCACCCGTCCGAGAACAAGACGAGGGTGGGAGTGCGGTTGACGCGGTAGGCATCGGTCGCCGCCGGCTCGCTCGCCGGATCGACGCGCAGGCACAGGAGCTCGCCCGCATGCGCCGAGGCTACCTCGTCCAGGCAAGAACAGCGTGCGCCGGGCGCGGTGAAGTCCACGAGCACCGGCGCTGGTGACGACAGGATGGCCGAAACGAGGGCGGCCGCGTCGACCGACTGCGGCATGGCACTCGTGTCGAGCGCACAGCGGCAGCGCGCACAGCTTGGCTGATCTCGGCCCGCAACTATCCGGTTGACCACACCGCACGCGGTGCAGCGATAAAAGGCCATGGAGGTCCCCGCTCCGCTCCCCAGCTACGGAGCCACTATACGCTCCGGCCGTTTCCGCGAGCAGGAAAGGGGCGCCGAAGGGGGTCTCGAACAACCCACGGGAAGGAGCGCGTCTCCCCTGGACCCACACCGAGAGCACCGTGAGAAGAGAGTCAAGACCTGTCGAAAAATGTGATCGCTCTGCGGCGTGGCCGGGGCGGGGGCGGCCTGCGCCCCCGGCGACTCAGCCTCAATGCCGGAACATGCGCGCCAGGTCGCCGAACAGCGTGACGGCGATGAGCAAGCCGAAGAGAGCGACGAACCCCGCCAGGTGGACGATGTTCTCCACGCGCTGGTTCACCCTGCGGCGCGAGACGATCTCGTAGACGAGGAAGACGAGCCGGCCGCCGTCGAGCGCGGGCAGCGGGAGCAGGTTGAAGAGCGCGAGCGCGATGGAGATGAACCACACGATGGTGATGAAGGGCGCGGCTCCCGCGCGCGCGCTCCGCACCATCTCCTGGGCGATCCCGAGTGGACCCCGGAGCTCCGCGCGCTGTCGCCCCGTCACCATCTGCCCGAGGCCGGAGAGGATCTCGCCCGCGCGCTGGTTGGTGACGCGCACCGCTGACACGAACGCGTCGGCGGGGCCGGCCCGTACCACGCGCGCGGATTGTCCGATCCCGAGGCGGCCGCGCCCTCCCACCGCCTCGGGCGTGGCGACGATCTCGAGGGGCGCGCCCTGGCCGCGCTGCACGGAGAGCCTGGCAGGCGTGCCGGGGTGCGCGACGATCTCACCCACGAGCGCGTCCCAGGTGGCCACCGGACGCCCGTCGACCGCGAGGATGCGATCCCCTGCGTGCAGGCCGGCGCGCTGCGCCGCGGCGCCAGCCAGCACCTCGCCCACGACCGTGGAGGGGTCCGGTTCGCGGAAGCCCAGGCTGGTCAGCATGGCGGCCGCGAGCAGGACCGCGAACACGTAGTTCATGGCCGGGCCGGCCAGGATGACCAGGAACCGGCGCCAGGCGGCTTGGTTCGCGTAGGCGCCGGGATCCCCGTCCTCGATGTCCTCGCCCGGTGCCATGCCCGAGATCTTGACGTAGCCGCCGAACGGGATGGCCGAGAGCACCCACTCCACGTCGCCGCGGCGCCGCCTGAGCAGCACCGGGCCGAATCCGACGCTGAAGCGCTCGACCCGCATCCCGCAGAACCGCGCCAGCGCGAAGTGACCCAGCTCGTGGATGATCACGAGCGCGCCGAAGGCGACGATGACGACGAGCACGACGAGCGCGTAACTGGCGGACGAGCCGAAGAGGTGAGGCATCGATGATCCCTAACACGGGGGCCAAGCCACCGTCATTTCAGGGGTGGGTGTGGCTCTCCGTCGGTCCTGTCGCCTTCCCCCGGCTCCTCTTCCCCCATCTCCTCGGCCGAGAACAGCTCCACCACGGCCTCGGGCTCCTGCCAGGCGTGCGGGGGTAAGCCAGCCTTGAGACAGGTGCGCTCCAGGAAGGTGAGGTTGTCCCAGCCGTGATCGACTGCCACCCGGGGGAGGAGGGTGCCGCGATGCCACCCGAGCTGGATCACCACGCCGTCGCGGCCGACCTTCAGCTCGGCGGGGTCGCGCATGGGACGGCGTGGATCGAGGGCCGAGACGTGCACGTCCAGATCGTCGAACTCGTCGGCGCGGACCGGCGCGAACCGAGGATCCTCGCAGGCGGCGTTGGCGGCCATCCGCGCCACCGTGTTCGCGAGCGATCCTGCCGGCGTGAAGGTCCCGATGCAACCGCGGAGCTGGCCCCGGATCGAGAGCGTCACGAACGCTCCCCGTGGCTCCGCCAGCGGGCCGTCGGCGGGTAGCGCCGGCATGGGCCCGAGCCCGAGCCGTTGGCGGACGGACGCCCTGGCGATGCCGAGGAGCGCGGCGCGCTCGACGGCGCTCAGTCGAACCGGAACGCTCACCGGGTGCCTCCGCCAGCCACCGGTGTCCTCGGCGACGACGTCACAGCCGCCTCCGGGCCCCGGTGAGCAGGTACCGACGCACGTCCGCCAGGATCTCGGCGTGGTCGAACGCGATCGGGCCGGGCAGCGCGGTCCACGAAAAAGCCGCCGCGCTCGCGGCGTCGTCGCCTCCTGACGGCTCGCCCGTGGCGCAACCCAGGAACACCGTGGTGATGGTATGCAGGCGCGGGTCGCGGCGCGGATCCGAATAGGAATGAAACTGTTCGACGAGGTCGACCTGCAGGCCGGTCTCCTCGCGCGCCTCGCGCACGGCGGCGGCGTCCAGCGTCTCCCCCTCGTCCACGAAGCCGCCGGGTAGCGCCCAGCCAGGCGGTTCGTTCCTGCGCTCGACGAGCACGACGCGATCGCCGTGGAGGAGGATGACGACGTCGACGGTGGGCTTGGGGTTACGGTGCTCGGCCATGGGCGGGTGCTGCTCCGGCGGGCTTGATCCAGTTCACCACATTTTTCGGTCCGCGGCACGCGCCTGGGCATGTCGCACGAGGTCTCGACGAAACCTGCGTCAGCGAAGGGGAGGGACGATGAGAGCGCTCCCCGTACTTGCCGGGATCGCCGGGCTGACCGGCCCTGGCGGGAAGGCCTTCTCGAAGAGGAGGCGCGCGAACGGGATGAGCGTCACTGGCATGGAGGCGCGCAGGGCGCGGGCGCTGGCCGCAGCCTGCCTGGCATGAACCGCGTCGCCTGCGTGGTCGAGGTGATCCGCCAGCGCGAAGAGGCGCGAAGCCCATACAGCCCTTCCCGCGGCTTCGAAGTGCTTCACCACCGCGTCCTCCACCGCGCCGGCAGCCGCGTCGGCGCGCTGCTGCTCGTCGACGTAGAGGCTCGATACGGAGATCTCGTCCAGCTTGTGCGCGAGCGCACGCAGCGCCTCCTCGTCGGCAAGCCAGCCGCGAACGAGCGGCAGATCGTGAAGGCTGGCCGACCCTTCGACCGCTGCCCGCTCCTCGTCCTCCGGCAACGCGGTGAAGCGCTCGGCCGGATCGGGTGGCGGGACGGCCGGGCCGAGCCGTGACAGCCAGGCGTCGGCGCCGTCCGGGAGCGGCGTCCCGGCCGTGTCGTTCAGCTTGCGCGCGCCAGCGAGCAGGCCCTTCGCTCGCTCGGGATCGGTCTCGGCGACACCCATGACGTTCCCTTGAGCGAGGATGTCCTGTCCGAACGCGCGATACTCCTTGCGGCCGAGGAGCCCGAGCTGCAGAGACACGAGGCCCTTCTGATCCGAGATCACCGCCTGGCCGACCTCGACGCCCTTGCGCGGGACGTGGCGGCCGATCCAGATGGCGCGCTCGCCTTGGCCGTCCAGGGTGGACGCGAAGCAGGGCAGGGGCGGCTCTACGGGCGCAGGGGCGGGTGGGGGCGCGGATCGCTGTAGCTCGGGTACGGCGACCCCTCGCAGCTTGAGCAGGTAGAGGGCGCGCTTGCCCTCCTTGGCCACGTCCTTGCTCGAATGGCCGGCGGCGACCGCGAGCAGGTCCCCACGGCGTGCCGCCACGGCGGCGCGCAGGACGGCGAGCGCCAGGGGAGGTGGGAGAGTCAGGACTTCCTCCGCCTTGGCCTTGCCGATGCCCGAGACGAGGCGGGAGGCCCTGGCTGTGTCCTCGCGGGAAGCGCGGGCCACCGCCGCGATCTCCTGCGTCTCCTTGTTCGGGTCGAGGAGCATCTGCAGCAGGCCGTCGGGGTCGAAGTTCGCCATTCTGCGGCAGAAATCTACCCGTGGTGCCCTGGTTGCTCAACGCGAGGATGGGAATTAATCACGCGCGACCGCGAACCCTTTTCTCTTGCCCTTGTATCCCAGCTCTCGGGGGGCCCTAGCCCGGCTTCCCTGGTGAGCAGGCCCTCGCTTGACACTTGCGCGCAGCCCCTCATAGGCTCTCACCTCCCGGAATTTCACTCGGGCTCGACAGGAGCAGACGACATGCAGAAGCGCCTCTTCCTCACCCTCGCCCTCGGAGTCGCGAGCGCATTTGCCCTCACCCTGGCTTCGCCCGCATACGCGTGCGACAAGGACTGCGGCTGCGCCAAGAAGGCCGCCGCCAAGAAGACCGACGCCAAGCCCGAAGCCAAGCCCGACGCGAAGCCGGTCGAGAAGCCTGCCGCGGCCGACAAGAAGGCCGATCTGGGCGCCACGTCCACCGTGCGCCTCGCCGCCGGCGAAGAGAAGAAGTGCGAGTGCGAGGTCGGTGGAAAGGGCTGTACCTGCAAGAAGGGCGAGTGCAAGTGCGCCAATTGCGGCAAGACCAAGTTCGCTTCGGACGAGAAGAAGCCCTGCGAGTGCAAGAAGGGCGCGAAGGACTGCTCGTGCCCGAAGGGCGAGTGCAAGTGCACGAAGGCGGCCACCTTCGCGCAGGCCGAGAAGAAGCCTGCATGCGAATGCCCGAAGAAGGATTGCACCTGCGCCAAGGGCGAGTGCAAGTGCCACAAGAAGGCGGAGAAGGGCGCCTAGCCCTTCTCATTCGAGCCCGTTGGGCCGCAGGCTTCGGGCTTCAGGAGACGCCGTGCATTTGCGATCGTCCCTTTCCTGAAACCTGCAGTCCGTAGCCAGGAGCCAGTGTTGACTGGCTGAGCCCGCTCGCACCCAAAGCTGCAGCTTCGACCGGAGCCCCGTGCGCCTCGCGCCGGGGCTCCCGGCTTTTCGTGTGTACCGACTCAAGACCTGTCGGAAAATGAGATCGCTCTGCGGCGTGGCCGGCGGGGCGGGGGGCGGCCTTCGCCCCCGGGTACTCAAGACCTGTCGAAAGATCAGCTTCGGTCGCAGGGGCCCGGGTGGGGCCCCGACGGCTCTGCCGGCGGGGCGGGGGCGGCCTTCGCCCCCGGCTACTCAGCCCGCGCGCACCGCGAGCGCGATGGCTGACAGGATGAGCGCGCCGCCGAGGAGCTGTACCGGCGCGAGTGCCTCACCGAGGGCTATCCAGGCGAGCGCGGCGGCGAGCACGGGCTCGAGCATGGCGAGGAGCATCGCCAGGCTGCCGCTGATCGAGGCGAGCGCTGATGCGTAGAGCGTGAACGGGACCGCGGTGGCGAGGATGGCGACGTAGAGGAAGTACGGCCATTCCGGCAGGGCGATGGTGGCGAGCGCCTGCCAGGGCGTCCGCAGCGGCAGGAAGACGAGCGAGCCGAGGACGAGTCCGGTCGCGAGCAGGGCCGTCGCGGGCAGCCCGCTGCGGCGCAGCCGGCCCGCGACGATGGTCGCGGCCGCGAAGGCGAAGGCAGAGCCGATTCCCCAGACGAATCCGAGCAGCGGCACGCGAGAGCCGCTCCCGGGCAGCACGAGCAACGCCGATCCGGCCACGGCCAGCGACATCGATGCCAGGATCGGGCGTGAAGGGAGCCGCCGAGCCCGCACCGACTCCCAGACGGTGACGATGAGCGGGGACGTGTATTGCAGGAAGATGGCCACCGCCACGCCGGCGGCCGCGATCGCCTCGAAGTAGGTGAGCTGGACCGCCGAGAGCAAGAGCGCGTATCCAGCGACGGCGGGCAGCGTGCGCAAGGGAAGCCGCGCGTTCCGGCGCGCGAGGGCCACCGGCAGGAGGGCGAGGCCCCCGACCAGCATGCGCACCTGGACGAGGTGCGCCGGGTCCACCGCGCGCTGGAACAGCCTCCGCGCGACGACCCCGCTGATGGCCCACAGGGTCGCAGCGGCGAGCACTTGCGCCATGGCCCTGCCGCGCTGCGTCCGAGCCACGGCGTGTTCGAGGGGAGGGGTCGTCAGCCGAGCGTCACCTTCCGCACGCCGCGGCGCTCGAGGAGCGTCTTCACCCGCTCGCGGTGGTCTCCTTGTAGTGCGAGCGCGCCACCCTCCACCGCGCCGCCACAGCCGAGCGCCAGTTTCAGCTCCTTGAGCCACCCAGCCAGCGTCTCGGGCGGCAGGTCGAGCTTCTCGACCAGCGTCGCTTCCTTGCCGCCGCGGCCCTTGCGCTCGAGGCGCACCACAGCGCGCGCGGGGCCCTTGGGACGCTCAGCCGCCCTGTCCGCTACCGGGGTGGGTGGCGGGGCAGAGGTCATGCCGAGCCGCTCGGCGAGGCCGCCGAACGGGTCATGGAAGGGCCGCGGTGGTTGCTCCGGTGCAGGCGGAGCGCGCCGGTCGCGCTTCGACATGGGCCCGAGCTACAGTAGACCTTCAGCCGATCTTCTGGAATTTCGAGGCCGGGGCGCCGCAGATCGGGCACTTGTCGGGCGGCGTGCCGAACTCGATGTCGCCGCATACGGGGCAGAGGTACACGTCCATCTTGGAGAGGTCCGCTCCCGACTCGAGGGCGCTCAGCGCCTGGCCGAACAAGCCGGCGTGGACCTTCTCGGCGGAGTTCGCGTACCCGAGCATGTAGCGCGCCTTGTGGTTCTCGGCCAGCGCTTGCTCGACCATGGGCGGGTACATCTCGGTGAACTCGTAGGTCTCGCCGGCGACGGCGGCGCGCAGGTTGTCGAGCGTCGAGCCCACGCCGCCCATGTTGGAGAGGTGCGCCAGCGCGTGGAGCGTCTCGGCCTCCGCCGCGGCGCGGAACACCTTCGCGATCTGGGAATAGCCTTCCTTCTCCGCCTGCCGCGCGAAGGCGAGGTACTTGCGGTTGGCCTGGCTCTCTCCGGCGAAGGCGACCTTCAGGTTTTCGGCTGTGTTTGGCATGAGCTCCCCTCCAAGTAGGCCCCCTGCGTACCGCACCTCTCCTCGGGGCGCCATGACCGCGCGCACGCCGTTCAGAAATAAGAGCAGCTACGCGCTCTTTTCGCCACCGGCTCGTCGCGCGCGCTGGCTCTGGAGCAGCCTCCCCAGGTACCGACCGGTGAAGCTCTCCTTCGCCCGTGCCACGTCCTCGGGCATGCCTTCAGCGACGACCCGTCCGCCCTCGTCTCCGCCCTCGGGGCCGAGATCGACGATCCAGTCGGCGCACTTGATGACGTCGAGGTTGTGCTCGATCACGACGACGGTGTTGCCGGCCTCGACGAGTCGATCGAGCACGTGCAGGAGCCTGCGCGTGTCCTCGAAATGCAGCCCGGTCGTGGGCTCGTCCAGGATGTACAGCGTGCGCCCCGTGCCCACGCGCGCCAGCTCGCGGCTGAGCTTGATGCGCTGCGCCTCGCCGCCGGAGAGGGTGGGGGAGGGCTGGCCCAGCTTGACATAGCCGAGCCCGACGTCGTCGAGGGTCTGCAGGACCCGCAGGATCTCGCGGTGGTGGGCGAAGTGCGCCGTCGCCTCGCTCACGGACAGCTCGAGGACCTCGGCGATGTTCTTCCCCTTGAACTGGACGCGGAGCGTGGCCTCGTTGAAGCGCTTGGCGCCGCAGACCTCGCAGGGCACCAGGACGTCGGCGAGGAAGTGCATCTCGACCAGCTTCATGCCGTCGCCCTGGCACGCCTCGCACCGGCCGCCCTTCACGTTGAAGCTGAAGCGCCCCGGCTGATACCCGTACGCGCGCGCCTCCGGCGTCTGCGCGAAGACCTCCCGGATGGCATCGAAGACCTTGGTGTAAGTGGCCGGGTTCGAGCGCGGCGTGCGGCCAATGGGCTGCTGGTTGATGTCGATGACCTTGTCGATCTGCTCGTGGCCGAGGATGGCCTGGTGCTTCCCCGGGACCTCGCGCGAGCCATAGAGCAGGCGCATGAGGGCGGGCCGCAGCACGGCGTTCACGAGCGTGGACTTGCCCGCTCCCGAGACGCCCGTGACCGCCGTGAGGGCGCCGAGCGGGAACTGGACGGTCACGTCCTTCAGGTTGTTCGCGCTGGCGCCGGCCACGGTGATGGTGCCGCGCGCCTTGCGCCGGCCCTGGGGGATGGGGATCTCGCGCCGGCCGGACAGGTAGGCGCCGGTGAGGGAAGCCAGGTTGTCCCTCACCTCGGCGGGCGTGCCCTCGGCCACGATCTCGCCGCCGTGCTCGCCCGCGCCCGGTCCGAAGTCGACGAGCCAGTCGGCCTGCTCCATCGTCTCCTCGTCGTGCTCGACCACGATGACCGAGTTGCCGATGTCGCGCAGCCTCTTGAGGGTGGCGAGGAGCTTGCCGTTGTCGCGCTGGTGCAGGCCTATGGACGGCTCGTCGAGGATGTAGATGACGCCGGTGAGCTCGGAGCCCATCTGCGAGGCGAGCCGGATGCGCTGGCTCTCACCGCCCGAGAGCGACGGGCCGGGCCGGTCGAGGGTCAGGTAGCCGAGCCCGACGTCGAGCAGGAACTTGAGACGGTTCTTGATCTCCTTCAGGAGCTCGTCGGCGATACGCGCCTCGGAGCCCTCGAGGGCGAGCGCGTCCAGCCAGCCGTGGGCCTCGACGATGGTCATGCGCGAGAGGTCGACGATGCCCTTGCCGCAGATGCGCACGGCGCGGCTCTCGGGCTTGAGGCGCTCGCCGCCGCAAGTGGGGCACGGCTTGTCGGAGAAGTAGCGCATGTAGTAGCGCCGCATCGCCTCCGACCCGGTCGACTTGAACCTCCGGTGGAGCTGGTTCACCACGCCTTCCCAGACGATGCGGGCGCGATTCGTCCCCTCGTTGCCGTGGAGGATGATGTCGCGCTGCGCCTTGGGCAGCTTCGCCCAGGGCACGTCGAGTTCGATCGCGAGCGAGCGGGAGAGGTGCTCGACGAACTCGAACGTCCACCCCTCTCCCTTCTCCATGCCGGTCGCCCAGGGATCGACGGCACCTTGACGGACGGTGAGCGAGGGGTCGGGGATGATGAGATCGGGGTCCATCTCGGCGCGGGTGCCCAGGCCCTGGCAGTCGGGACAGGAGCCGAGCGGACTGTTGAACGAGAAGCCCTGCGGAGCGAGCTCGCCGAACGACCGGCCGCAGGCGTGGCAGGCGTTGAGCTCGGAGAAGAAGCGGTCGTGCTTCTTGTACTCTTCCGGGTCGCCGGGGCCCACCTTCTGCTCCCTCCCCGCATCGGCCACGATGAGGGTGCCCTTTCCCTCGCGCAGCGCCGTCTCGACCGAGTCGGTGAGGCGGCCGCGGATGTCCGGCTTCACGATCAGGCGATCGATGACGAGCTCGATGTCGTGCTTGAGCTTCTTGTCGAGGACGAGGCGCTCCTCGAGCGAGTGCACGACGCCGTCCACGCGGATCCGGGCGAAGCCGCGCTTGTGCGCGTCGCCGAGCAGCTCCCGGTACTCGCCCTTCCGGTTCTGGACGAGGGGAGCGAGGAGGAGGATCCGCGAGCCCTCGGGCATCGACAGGATGGACCCGACGATCTGCTGCGCCGTCTGCTTGCCCACCTGACGCCCGCAGCCCGGGCAGTGCTGGACGCCGATCGACGCGTAGAGGACGCGGAGGTAGTCGTGCACCTCGGTGATGGTGCCGACCGTGGAGCGCGGGTTGTTGGAGGCGGCCTTCTGTTCGATGGAGATCGTCGGAGAGAGGCCTCGAATCGTGTCGTACTTCGGCTTCTCCATCTGGCCGAGGAACTGGCGGGCGTAAGAGGACAGCGACTCGACGTAGCGGCGCTGGCCCTCGGCGTAGAGCGTATCGAAGGCGAGCGAGCTCTTGCCCGAACCCGAGACCCCGGTGAAGACGACGAGCTTCTTCTTCGGGATCTCGAGGTCTACTGACTTGAGGTTGTGCTCGCGCGCCCCCTTCACGACGATGGCTTCGGGCTCGCTCATGGAACCGCTTACTTAACGGAGCCCGGCCCCCAAGGCCAGGCGCCTCCGCGGCGGCGCGCCGGTTCCCCTCGAGGACGAAAGGCTGTATCAAGTGCGATCGACATGGCGGAGCTCCGGAACGACAGCGGCGCCCTGCGGTTCGCGGTCGATCTGGTGGTCCGTGAAGCGTCCGCGGAGATCCTGCCTGCCGCCGAGACGAGCCACCCCGGCCACGGCTCGATCCTGGCAACGGCCGGCCTCGAGTACCTCGACCGGAGGGACGGCGAGTGGTGGCCGCTCGTGCGCCTGCCGGTCCTCCACATCCCCGCACATGCGGCGGAGAGCCTGGCTTCCCAGGTGGCCGACTTCCTGCGCGGCGGCGTGACCGGGTTTGCCTGGCGCCCTGGTGACGACGCCGCGGCCGGCCTCCAGTTCGGCTCCGCTCCGGGGGGCGCCGTCGTCGAGGTCGGCCTCGACCTGGGCGCGTTCCTGGCGGAGTCCGCCGGGGTCCCGCGGCGGCTGGACGCGGAGCTGGCGCTCTTCCGCTTCCGTGCGACGCAGGCCGATCTCGTCCGCTTCTCCGACGCGCTGGTCCGGGAGCTGGAGGCGCTCCGGAGGTGAAGCTCGGGCAGGCCATTCGTAGCGACGCGCGCGGCGCTCCTGCCCCGGGCGCGCCTGCCGGCGGGCGAACCCCCCAGGCCCAGCCGCGCCGCAAGCTGTGGGCGCGCGGCCAGCTCTTCGCGGCCGGCGTCTTCTTCGGCCTCATGGCCTCGCTGGTGCGCCTCGGCTCGCGCGCTCCGGCCGACTTCAGCTCCGCTCAGATGTCCACGGTCCGGTTCACCGTCGGTATCGCCATGACCCTGGGGCTCTTCTGGCTCCGCCCGGGCACCTTCCGTCCGGTCCGGCGCAAGCTCCTCTTCACGCGCGGCGCGCTGGGCGGCATCGCGGTCCTGCTGTACTTCGTTTCCCTGGCACGCATTCCCGCCGGCGAGGCGACGCTCCTCAACAACACGTTCCCGGTCATCGCCACCGTCCTCTCCTTCTACACGCTGGGAGAGCGGCCGACCGTCCACCTCGCCGTGGCGCTGGCGGTGGTGAGCGCCGGCGTCTTCCTGGTGATCGGACCAGGCTCGGCCTCGATCGGGCTCGGGATCGGCGAGCTGGCCGGGATCGCCTCGGCCATCCTCGGCGCCGGCGCGGTCACGAGCATCCGGGCCCTGCGCGCCACGGACAACGCGCCCACCATCTTCTTCGCGTTCTGCCTGGGCGGGCTGGCGGTCTCGCTGCCGTTCTCGTTCGGATCGTGGCCCGCCGACGCCGCCACCTGGGGCCTGGCGCTGGCGGTCGGCGTCCTGTCGTTCTTCGCGCAGATCCTGATGACCCACGCCTACGGGGCGCTCACGGTCGCCGAGGCCGCGCTCTGGCAGCAGCTCACGCCCATCGCGAGCTATGCGTGGGCGCTGTCGCTCCTCGACGAGCACCTGTCGCGGCTGGGCTCGCTCGGCGTGCTGCTGGGGATCGCCGGCGTGGCCTACGGGAGCATCCTCGGTCACCGCCCGGTGGGAGGGCGCCCGGGCACGACCGTGGTGGTCGAGCCGGTGGACCCCGCGTGAAGGTTGGCCCGGCCGCCGTCCCCGCGCGTGGGCCGCACTCATCGCGAGGGACGGGCCGCGCGGAGCGCGTCATGGCGCGGCTCCAGCTCGTCGGATCGGGGGTCTGCTTCGGCCTGATGGCGGTGCTCGCCAGAAGGCTGTCGCGCGGAGCGCACGGATTCACGGCCGGCCACCTGGCGGTCATCCGGTTCGTGGTGGGCGCTCTCCTCTCGCTCGTCGTCTTCCGGCTGCGCCCGGGGCTCTACCGCCCGCGCAACGTCCGCCTCCTCGTCTCGCGCGGCCTCTCGGGCGGGCTGGTGGTCGTCCTCTACTTCGCGGCGCTCGCGCGCATCCCCGCCGGCGAGGCGGGCCTGCTCTACAACCTGTTCCCCATCATCGCGACGGGGATGTCGCTATTCACCTTTGGTGAGCGGCCGACCATCCACCTCGCGCTGGCCCTCCTCCTCGCGACCGGAGGGGTGGCGCTCGTGCTGGGCGAAGGTGCGCTCCGGGTGGGGGTCGGGTGGGGCGAGGCGGCGGCGCTGGCGTCCGCGGTGTTCGCAGCGACGAGCGCCAACGTCATCCGGGCCATGCGCGGGACGGACAACGCCGCGACCATCTTCTTCTGGTTCTGCGTGGCGGGGCTGCCGGTGGTCTTGCCGTTCGCGCTCGATCCCTGGCCGGCGCTGGGGGAGTCGTGGGGGACTGCGTTCCTGATGGCGCTCGCGGCCTACGCCGCGCAGCTGCTCATGACGCACGCCTACGGGGTGCTGTCCGTCTCGGAGGCCGCGGTCTGGCTGCAGCTCACCCCCATCTCGCAGTATGCCCTGGCGGTGCCGCTCCTCGGCGAGCGCCCCGGCCTGGGCGCGCTGGTGGGCGTCGTCCTGGGCGTCGCCGGCGTGGCATATGGGACGGTGCTGGGGCAGCGGCGGCCCACCGGAAGCGGCTTCGTGGACGCAAAAGGGTGAGGGGCCCGTGCGGTCGTAGCGCACTCCAGGGCGCGTGGGAAGTGATCGCACACGGCCCGCGGGTCCCCGCTGGCCGGCTCCTTGCTCGGTCTCGGGCAGCCCTCCGGGGGTCCCCAACTGGACTGAGGGTGTCTCCGCGCGGAACAAGCGCTCGCTTGCCATGCGTGCTATGCATCCCAGCTCGGGTGGACAACAAACTCTCACAAGGAGCAACGCATGCGTCAAGCACGCTGGGTGATCGCCATCCTCGTTCTCGCGACCGGAACCGCGTACGCCGCGGAGTCGGGTGGGATCCACGGCACGGGTAGATACGGTACGGCAGGGTGCGGGCTCGGATCGCTGGCCTTCGGCGACCAGAAGGGCGCGATCCAGATCCTGGCCGCGACCACCAACGGCACCTTCGGCACACAGACCTTCGGCATCACCTCGGGCACGTCGAATTGCGGCGAGAGCGCCGTCGGGATGGCCGGCACGAAGACCTTCATCGAGGGCAACCGCGACGCGCTCGCGAAGGACGCCGCGCGCGGCAGCGGCGAGACCATCGACACGCTCACCGTCCTGGCCGGCTGCAAGGACTCGAAGGCGGTCGGCGCCGTACTGCAGAAGCGCTTCACGGCGCTCTTCCCTGGTGAGGGCGTGGCCGTGGAGAAGGTGTCGGAGGCCGTGATCGGGACGCTGCGCACGGAATCTTCGCTCGCCTGCGGGGCCATCGGTTAGGCTCGTCAGCGCGGGAGGGGGGCGGCGCGCATGCGACCCGCTCCCCTCCCGGAGCATGAAACACCGCCGCTTTCCGTTCGCGTTCCTCTGCTCGGCCCTGGCGCTCGCGTCGGTGCGCAGTGAAGCGTGCGCCGCCGATACGGCGGCGCCGCTCGGGCCGGAGGCGGAAGATCCAAACCACTCGGAGTTGATCGCCGCTGCTCGCGCCCAGGGGTTGGGGCACGACAAGGCCTGGCTGCGGCTCGGCCGCTGGCGCCCGCGGCTCCTCGGGGGCTACGAGAGCGAGGCGGACGGCGCCGACTTCTTCCTGGCCCATGACGGCAAGAAGGATCCGGCCGCCGAGCTGGAGGCGATGCTGCGCGGCCTCTTTGCGCCCGAGCCCGTCGCCCCGGCGGACGTGAGGGCCGATCATCCTCAGTGCCGTTTCCCGGCGCGCTTCGCGTACCTGGCGCGAAGGCTCGGTCTGGACCAGGCCCGGATACCACTGCGTTCTTGCCCGCGCTTCGCCGATTTCTGGCGCCGGGTCAGCGGGCGCTCGGTCGCGCTGGTGTTCTCGTCCTACTACCTCAACAACCCCTCCTCGGCATTCGGACACACGTTCCTCCGGTTGGGCAAGTCGGACCTCGGCACCCCCGGTGAGCGATTCGAGCTCGTGGACCAGGGCGTCGACTACGCCGCGACACCGGACACCTCGAACGCGGTCCTTTACGCGTTCAAGGGGCTGACGGGCCTCTTCCGGGGAGAGTTCACGGCGCGACCGTACTTCTACAAGGTCCGTGAATACGCGGACTATGAGTCGCGAGACATGTGGGAGTACGAGCTCGCGCTCCAGCCGGACGAGCTCGCCATGCTCATCGGGCACCTGTGGGAGCTCGGCCAGACCTGGTTCGACTACTACTACGCCACGGAGAACTGCTCGTATCACGTGCTCGGCGCGCTCGAGGCGGTCGCGCCGCGGCTCGAGCTCCTGTCGCACGTCGGGAAGGTGACGCTACCCGCCGACACGGTGAAGGCCCTCTTCGCGAACCCGGGGCTGGTGCGGGCCGTGCGTTTCCGCCCGTCGGGCCGCACGCAGCTGCAGGCGCGGGCGTCCGGGCTCACGGGCTCCGAGCTCGAGCGAGTCACCGAGCTCGCGGACGGCGGAGAGCCAGAGGCCTTCTCGCGCGCTCCGGAGGCGGAGCGCGTCCGACTACTCGATACCGCGCTCGATCTCGTGGACGTCCGCCACGGGCGGGCCATCATCGAAGGCAGCGATCCCGCCGCCGACGCCCTGCGCCAGCGCCTGCTCGAGCGGCGCAGCGCCATCCTGGTGGCCAGCGAGCCGCTCGCGATCGCGCCCCCTCGGTCGGGCGGACCCGAGCGTGGGCACGGCTCGATGCGCCTCGGCGTCGGCGCGGGCGCTTCGAGCGCCGACGGCCCGCTCGTCGTGCTCGACGGCCGGCTCGCGCTCCACGACCTCGTCGATCCTCCGGCCGGCTTCTCGCCACAGACCCAGCTCGAGTTCCTTAAGTTCAGGGCCGCCCTGCTCCCTCGCTCGCGGACGATCCGGCTCGACGAAGCGACGCTGTTCCAGGCGACGTCGCTCAACGGCTTCGGTCGTCTGGAGCGGCGTGTCTCGTGGAAGGCGCGGGCCGGTGCGATACGCGTCGTCGACGCGGGCTGCCCGGGCTGCGTGGCGGGCGGCTTCGAGGTGGGCGGTGGCCCGGCGGTCCTCGCCCGCGGCGGCGCGCTGGCGGCGGCCGTGACCGCGGACGCGGAGCTCCTGGGAGCGCCCGACCTCCGTGGCATGGCGGGCGGCCCGCTCAGGCCGGGCGTGGGCCCGGGCGGGCTGGTCCGCGTGCTGGTGGGGGACCGCGTCGCGCTGCTCGGGACCGCATCCTGGCGCTGGCTGCCCTTCGCGAGCCCTCGCACGACCTTTCAGCTCGGGGCGATCGCCCGGCTTCACCTGGGGGCCGTCTCGCTGGCTGCCGAGTGGCGGCGATCGCCGATCGCCCAGGAAGGCGTCCTGTCGCTCCAGGTCTTCGCCCGGTGACCGGCCCCCGGTCAGTGCGCCTCGGGTGCCGCCAGCCTACAACTGACCGCCATGCCCATCGCCTTCGAGCCCTTCACGGAGGATCACGAGGCCTTCCGCCGGGTCGTCCGCGAGCTGTGCGAGCGGGAGCTCGCGCCGCACGCACGGGCCTGGGACGAGGCCGGGATCTTCCCGCGCGAGCTCTTCCGCCGCTTCGGCGAGCTGGGGTTCTTCGGGATCCGCCACCCGGTGCAATGGGGCGGGTCCGGCCTTGACTATTGGTACGTTGTAGCCTACGTGGAGGAGCTCGTCCGATCGCG
>JBGQLS010000057.1:0-20495 GCA_041500205.1 Anaeromyxobacteraceae bacterium
ACGCATGATGGGCGAACTTTGCCGCACGGATAGTATGGCCGAGCCTTCCGGCTCGCACGACTCGAAAGGAACTCCATGCGCAGGCTCATCCTCTCGGCGCTGCTCGCGTCCCTCGCCAGCGGCGCTTTCGCCCAGGCCTCGACGGACCTCAAGACCGACGACGACAAGACGCTCTACTCCATCGGCGTCCTCGTCGCGCGGCAGCTCGAGGTGTTCAACCTGGCGCCGGCCGAGCTCGAGCTCGTGAAGCGCGGCCTCAACGACGCTACCAGCGGGAAGAAGCCTCTGGCCGAGCCCGAGGCCTTCCAGCCGAAGATCAACCAGCTCGCCCAGGCTCGCATGAAGGTGAGCGCCGAAAAGCAGAAGGAGAAGGCGAAGGACTTCCTCGAGAAGGCCGCCAAGGAGAAGGGGGCCCAGAAGACCGCGTCCGGCCTCATCTACGTGGCCCTCAAGGAGGGCGCTGGCGCCCAGCCCAAGGAGACCGACACGGTCAAGGTCCACTACACGGGCACGCTCGTGGACGGCAAGGTCTTCGACAGCTCCGTGAAGCGCGGGCAACCCGCCGAGTTCCCGCTCAACCAGGTCATCAAGTGCTGGACCGAAGGCGTGGGGAAGATGAAGGTTGGTGGGAAGGCCAAGCTGGTCTGCCCATCCGCCATCGCCTACGGCGACGAGGGTCGGCCGCCCACCATCCCCGGCGGCGCAACGCTCGTGTTCGAGGTGGAGCTCCTCGAGATCGTCAAGAAGTAGCCGTGCGCATCCGAGCGCGCCTCGCCCTCGCCGTCGCCTTGGTCCTCCGCGCTTTCCCGGCGGCCGCCCTCGACCGGTTCGAGATCCAGGTCTACGAGGAGGACATCAACGAGCCCGGCCACTTCGGCCTCGAGCTGCACTCCAACTTCACCGGGAGCGGCGAGCGCGCGCCCGCGTACCAGGGCGAGATCCCGCCTCACCACACGGCCCGCTTCACGCTCGAGCCTGCCTACGGCGTGACGAGCTGGCTCGAGGTCGGCGCCTACCTCCTGACCCTCGTCGCGCCCGCGCGGGGCCTGGAGTTCGGAGGCGTGAAGGCGCGGGTCAAGATGGTGGCCCCGAAGCTGCTCGGCGAGGACTACTTCCTCGGCCTCAACGTCGAGGTCGGACGCATGCCCATCGCGGTCGCGCAGGATGCCTGGGCGAGCGAGTTCCGGCCCTTCCTCGGCTACACGAACGGCTGGGTGCTCGTCGATCTCAACCCGATCTTCGGCTACGCCCTGTCCGGCAAGGACAAGTTCCGGGTCGAGCTCGAGCCCGCGGCCAAGGTGGCGCTCAACACGCAGCTCGGCTTCGCGGTCGGCGTCGAGTACTTCGCGGAGCTCGGATTCGTGGACGCGATCCTGCCGCTCCGCGATCAGCCCCATTACCTCTTCGGCGTGGTGGACCTCACTCCGCCGCGCGGCGCGCCGCGCTCGGACTGGGAGCTGAACTTGGCCATCGGCGGCGGCATCACCGGGGCAGCCGACCAGCAGCTCATCGTGAAGACGATCGTCGGCAAGGGCTGGTGAGGAAGCGCCCGGGCACTCCGGCAAAACCCCCCGGCGCTGGCTTCGCGAGGCGGCACGGGGTACGTCTACCGCAATGAGCGCGACCCCTCCCTCGCCCGCGATCCAGGAGGCCGCCGCGGCGGCAGCCTCACCCACCGGCACGCCGCTGGCCGCTCTCCTGCCGGAGCCTGGGCGCGTCCTCGCCGCGGACGCGATCCTGGATCGGTTCGTGACATGGGTCGCCTCGTCGGTGGGCCTCACGCTCTACCCCGCGCAGGAAGAGGCGCTGCTCGCGCTGCTGGAGGGGCGTCATGTCGTGCTCGCCACGCCCACCGGGTCGGGCAAGTCGCTCGTCGCCACCTTCCTCCACTACAAGTCCATGGCCGAGGGGAAGCGCTCCGTCTACACGTGTCCCATCAAGGCGCTGGTGAACGAGAAGTTCTTCGCGCTCTGCGAGGCATTCGGGGCGGACAACGTGGGGATGATGACCGGCGACGCGGCCATCAACCGCGAGGCGCCCATCCTCTGCTGCACCGCCGAGATCCTCGCCAACATGGCGCTGCGCGAGGAGCGGCCCCGCGCCGACGCCGTCGTCATGGACGAGTTCCACTACTACGCGGACCGGGAGCGCGGCCTCGCCTGGCAGGTGCCGCTGCTCTTGCTCTCCGACACGACCTTCCTGCTCATGTCGGCCACGCTGGGCGACGTCACGGCCGTCGCCGACGGGCTGCGGGAGCTGACCGGGCGCGAGGTCGCGGACGTCCGGAGCAAGGACCGGCCCGTGCCGCTCGAGTTCGAGTACCGCGAGACGCCGCTCCACGAGACCATCGAAGAGCTCGTCTCGGCTGACAAGGCTCCGGTGTATCTCGTCAACTTCACGCAGAAGGCCGCCGCCGAGCAGGCGCAGAACTTGATGTCGGCGAACTTCTCCTCCAAGGAGGACAAGGAGCGCATCCGCGCCGCGCTCCACGGCGCGCGCTTCGACACGCCGTTCGGGAAGGACGTGCAGCGCTTCTTGCGGCACGGGATCGGACTCCATCACGCTGGGCTCCTGCCCAAGTACCGGCTCCTCGTCGAGAAGCTGGCTCAGGGCGGGCTGCTCAAGGTGGTCTCCGGCACCGACACGCTTGGCATGGGCGTCAACATCCCGATCCGCACCGTGCTCTTCACGCAGCTCTGCAAGTTCGACGGAGAGAAGACGGCCATCCTCACGGCGCGCGACTTCCACCAGATCGCGGGCAGGGCGGGCCGCAAGGGCTTCGACGAGCGGGGCTACGTGCTGGCGCAGGCCCCGGAGCACGTCGTCGAGAACAAGCGGCTGGCCGAGAAGGCGGCGGCGGGGAAGAAGGTCGTGAAGAAGCAGCCGCCGCAAAAGGGTTACGTCCCCTGGGACCGGAACACCTTCGAGCGGCTTCAGGGAAAGGAGCCCGAGCCGCTCGTCTCCCGCTTCGAGATCAACTTCGGCCTTCTCCTGAACCTGCTCCAGAGCGAGACGAAGCAGCGCGGGGGCGGGTACGGGCGGCTGGTCGAGATGGTGGGCCGCGCGCATGAGACGCCCTACGGGAGATCCAAGCTGCGGCGGACGGCGGCCGCGCGGTTTCGCACGCTGCGCCGGGCCGGCCTCGTAGAGCTTCACGGGATCGAGGGCTACAGCGGGCGCTATGCGCGCCCCGCCCCCGCCTTGCAGAAAGACTTCTCGCTGCACCAGACGCTCGCGCTCTGGCTGCTCGACACCTTGCCCAAGGTGCCCGCCGAGCGCGAGGACTATGCGCTCGACGTGCTCACGATGTGCGAGTCGATCCTGGAGAACCCGGACGCCGTCCTCTGGAAGCAGCTCGACGCAGCGCGCGGCAAGGCGGTCGCGGAGATGAAGGCGAAGGGGATGGAGTACGACGAGCGGATGGCGGAGCTGGAGAAGGTGGAGTACCCGAAGCCGCTCGCCGACTTCGTGTACGCCAACTTCAACGAGTTCGCGGCGCTGCACCCATGGGTGGGGACAGAGAACATCCGGCCCAAGTCCATCGCCCGAGAGATGGTCGAGCGGTACATGACCTTCAACGACTACGTGGGGGAGTACGGGCTGGACCGCGCTGAAGGCGTGCTCCTGCGCTACCTCTCCGATGCATACAAGACGCTCGTGCAGACCGTTCCCGAGAGCTATCGCGACGAGCGGGTGGAGGACGTGATCGCGTTCCTGCGTACCACCGTGCGCGGCGTCGACGCCTCGCTCCTCGACGAGTGGGAGCGCATGCGAGACCCGGCTTACCGGATGGCGCCTCCCGACCAGCGCGCCGCGCTGGCAGAATTGCCGGTCCGGCCCGCCCAGCCCGACGACGACCCGCGCACCTTCGCCGCCCGGGTGCGGATCGAGCTGCACCGGCTGCTCGTCGCCTTCGCGGGGAGGCGCTGGGAAGCCGCGGCGGCGGCGCTGTACCAGCCGGACGGCGCCTGGCCGCCGGCGCGCCTCGAGCAGGAGGTCCAGCCCTATTTCGCGGAGCACCCCGCCATCGACACGCGCCCCGTGGCGCGGCTGCCGCACAACACCTTGCTCGAGAAGACCGGGCTCCGCACCTACCGCGCGCGCCAGCGCATCGTCGATCCCGAGGGTGAGGTGGACTGGATGATCGAATGCTCCATCGATCTGGCTGAGCCGCGCCCCGCGGAGGCTCCGCTTCTCGCTCTCGTCCGCGTCGGGACGTGAGGATGCTCACAGCATCGGCAGGTCGCGTTTCATCCTGAGCGGGAAGGCAGCCTCGAGCCGACCCAGCTCCTCGCCCGAGAGGCGCAGGTCACCCGCACGCGCGTTCTCGACAGCGTGCGCTGGATCCGACGCCTTGGCGACGGTGAGCACCGCCGGCCGGCGCAGGACGAAGGCGAGCGCAACCTGGTGCGGCGTCGCGCCGTGCGCAGCAGCGATCTCCGCCAGGGCCTTCCCGCCCACGCTGCGAGGAGAAGGGAAGACCCCTGACCCGAGGGGGCTGTAGGCCACCACGGCCACGCCGTGCTTCTCGCACCAGGGCAGCACGGCGTGCTCGATCGCGCGTTCGCCCACGTTGTAGAGCACCTGGTCGCAGGCGATACGCCCCTCGCCCGCGATCGCGAACGCCTTCTCGAGCCTCGGCGCGTCGAAGTTGGAGAGCCCCCAGGCGCGGATCTTCCCCGTGCGGCGCAGATCCTCGAAGGCGCGGATCGTCTCCTCCAGCGGATGGTGCCCCGGCCAGTGCAACAGATAGCAGTCGAGCCGATCCGTGCCGAGCCGCGACAGGCTCCGGTCGCAGGCGGCGATCGTTCCATCGTAGGTCGAGTTCTGCGGCCAGACCTTCGAGACGAGGTAGACCTCGTCGCGCCTGCCCGCAATCGCCTCGCGCACGGTCTCCTCCACCTCACCCGAACCATACATCTCGGCCGTGTCGACGTGCGTCATCCCCGCATCCAACCCGGCGCGCAAGGCGCTGATGGCCCGGGCGCGGTCGTCCCCTTCCATCCGCCAGGTCCCCTGGCCGATCGCGGGGACGAGTTCCCCGTTCTTCCCGAATGCGCGGCGTTGCATCCTTGCTCGACTCCCTTCAACGCAAGGTGGGCTCGGTGCCGGCCGCCGCGTCCCCGTCGGACGGGTAGACCACCCGGCGCCCCTGCCGGACGGCGAACGGCGTCAGCCGATGCGGACGCGTCCTGCCCTTGCCCACGATGTGCTCCACCACCACGCCGCGCGCGAAGAGAGCATCCGCGAGGAGCGACCTGTGGCAGCGCCAAGGCACTGCCTCCGCGCACATGACCGCAACCGGGCCGTCGCGCGCGAGCGTGCGCAACTCGACGAGACCCTCCTCGAACTCACCGGTCTGCATGTGGTCGGCGTAGCCGCGGAAGCTGGCGTTTCGCCAGGCTCCATTCGACGAGCCCTTGCGCGCGTGGCGCAGGCCGCCGAGGCGCGCAAGGTGGACGTAGCGGATGCCAGCCGCGGGGATTGAGCGCACCAGCGCCTCCTGCGCGAACTGCGGGTTCCGGCGCGAACGCGGGATGGTGCGGATGTCCGCGAGCGTCGTGACGCTGCACGAGCGGAGGAGGTCGACGAACTCCTCGAGTAGCCGGGTGGAGTGCCCGATGGCGAGTATGCGAGCTTTCCCCCATCCGGGAGCGGCTCGGGGTGGCTCGCGCGCGTCGTCCATGGCGCTGTCTTGTCGCGGCGACGCTGCCGTCGCCAGCCCAGACCGGGCGGCGTGCCGACCCCCCGCCCGGCATGGCCTGCCAGCGCTCCCGCAAGGCCTGCTGGGGGCAGCAGGGGGTTGACATGCCGGCCGGTTAGGCTCATTCCTTCGACCTCATGCTGGAAAGCTTGAAGCCTCGTGGTGGGAAGCGCTGGCCCCGCGGCCAGAAGTTCGTGCTGTCATCCTCCGGCATCGCCGCCGAGCTCGCCTATCGCGAGGCGGTGCAGGCCGCGCGCGCACAGGGCCGTGCGCCTTTGACGGCAGCACAGCAGGCCTGGGCCGTGCCATTCCGCCTCGAGCCATCCGACGGCGTCGTCCTGGGCGAGCTCAGGAGCGGGCGCAAGAGCATCGCCGAGATCGCGCGGGATCTCGAGGATTGCGGTACGAGCATCGCCGAGGTGAAGTCTGCCATGGACCGCCTCTCCGACGTGGGCCTCATCGAGCCAGCGCCCGCTGCGGTCGCGATCGCATGATTCAGTCGTAGCCTCCGCGCCGCTCCGCCTTCCTGCGCGCCGCGTGCTTCTTCGCGACGAGTCTGCGCTGGTTCGCGCCCCGCGTGGGCCGTGTCGGCTTTCGGGGTTTCGGCTCGCGCGCGAGCCATTCCAGGCGCGCGCGCAGGCGCATGAGGGCCGCGCCGCGATTCTGGAACTGACTCCGGCGCTCCGTGGCCGTCACCACCAGGCCGGTCGGGCGGTGGACGAGCCGAACGCCGGTCTCCGTCTTGTTGCGGTGCTGACCACCCGGACCGCTGGCGACGAAGAAGGACTCCTCGCATGCCCCGGCGAGCTCCTGGTCGGAGAGCGCCAGCGCCTCCCGGGCCATGGCGCGCATCGCGGGTGGGACGTCGACCATACGGTGATGGGTACACCACGCGCCGGCAGCGGGCGAGGAAACGGCATTTCGAGTAGCCCCACGGGATGGGGGCTAAGCTCCATGCCAGTCAGCTAGTGCCGGCTCCAGGTTACGGACTACAGGCCTCGCGAAGGAAACGACCGCAGATTTCAAGGCTTCTCCCGAAGCCAGGAGCCTGAAGCCCCGGCGAATCAATCGAGCGGCATCGGGGCCAAGCTCGGGCCAGAGGCGACCATGTACGAGCGGGCGCAGCAGGCGTTCCAGGCGGCGCTGGACGAAATACGCGACGCGGGAACCTTCAAGGAAGAGCGGATCCTCGAGTCACCGCAGGGAGCCGCGGTCCGCGCCCAAGGTCGTGAGGTGCTGAATTTCTGCGCCAACAACTACCTCGGCCTCTCCTCTCACCCAGCGGTGCTGGCCGGAGCACGGCGGGCGCTCGACGAGCGCGGCTTCGGCCTCTCGTCGGTGCGCTTCATCTGCGGCACGCAGGATCTCCACAAGCAGCTCGAGGCGCGACTCGCCGGCTTCTTCGGGTTCGAGGACGCCGTCTTGTTCGGCTCCTGCTTCGACGCGAACGGCGGCGTCTTCGAGGCGCTGCTCTCCGAGGACGACGCGATCGTCTCCGACGCGCTCAACCACGCGTCGCTCATCGACGGCATCCGGCTCTGCAAGGCACGCCGCTTCCGCTACGCGAGCGGCGACATGGGCGAGCTCGAGGCGCGGCTCGCCGAGGCGCGCTCGGGCGGAGCGCGGCACGTGCTCGTGGCGACCTACGGCGTCTTCTCGATGGACGGCCACGTCGCGCCGCTCGATCGCATCTGCGATCTCGCCGAGCGCTCCGGCGCCCTCGTGCTCGTGGACGACTCCCACGCCTCCGGCTTCGTCGGCCGGACCGGCCGCGGTACACCGGAGCACTTCGGCGTCCAGGGCCGCGTGGACATCCTCACCTCGACGCTGGGGAAGGCGCTCGGCGGAGCCGCAGGCGGTTTCGTGGCGGCGCGGCGCGAGGTGGTGGACCTGTTGCGCCAGCGTTCTCGCCCCTATCTCTTCT
The DNA here is from genome assembly GCA_041500205.1 of Anaeromyxobacteraceae bacterium. Lineage (GTDB taxonomy): Bacteria > Myxococcota > Myxococcia > Myxococcales > Anaeromyxobacteraceae > Anaeromyxobacter_A. The sequence continues at coordinate 7,629 of JBGQLS010000057.1, forward strand.
CGAACACGCTCGCGCCCCCGATCGTGGGTGGGAGCCTGGCGGCGCTCGAGCTCCTCGCCTCCTCGACCGCGCTTCGCGATCGGCTCATGGAGAACGCGCGGACGTTTCGCGACGAGATGAAGCGCGCGGGCTTCGAGGCGAAGCCTGGCTTCCACCCCATCGTCCCCATCATGCTTGGCGATGCGCGCCTCGCCGCGGATTTCGCGAGAGACCTGCTCGCCGAGGGCATCTACGTCATCGGGTTCAGCTACCCCGTCGTTCCGAAAGGGCAGGCGCGCATCCGCGTCCAGCTCTCCGCCGCGCACACGCCGGAGCACGTGGCCCGTGCAGTCGAAGCCTTCACGAAGGTGGGGCGTCGGAGCGGGGTCCTCCCTTAGCGCATCGCGAGCGGGGAGCACGAGGGGGCGGCTTCGAGGTGGCCCCTCATCCAGGCTGACGCCCTGCGCCATCTCGCGTGGGCCGGGCTGTCGCAGGCTGTTGCCACTACTCTACTTGGGGAGGTGGCCATGACCACCGCTCTCAAGCCAGTGAACGGGCCATGAAGGACTTGCCGCTGCACCTGCGGCGCTACGTGGTGCCGCAGGACTACGCCGCCTACACGCCCAGGGACCAGGCGGTCTGGCGCCACATCCTGCGGCGCCTCGTCCGACACCTCGCCTCGCGGGCGCATCCGTCTTACCTGCGCGGCCTCGAGGCCACCGGCATCGGCACCGAGCGTATCCCCAGCATGGACGAGATGAACGAGAAGCTGTCACGGCTGGGCTGGTCCGCCGTCTCAGTGCGAGGCTTCATTCCACCCACCGTCTTCACCGAGCTGCAGTCCCTGCGCGTCCTCGCCATCGCCGGCGACATCCGCACCCACGAGCACATCGAGTACACGCCCGCACCCGACATCGTGCACGAGAGCGCCGGGCATGCGCCGATCCTGGCCGACCCGACCTACGCCGCATTCCTGCAGGCGGCCGGCGAGCTGGGGTTCCGGGCCATCGCCTCCGCCGAGGACGAGGAGGTCTTCGAGGCCATCCGCGCCCTCTCCATCGTGAAGGAGGATCCGGCCGCCACCCCCGTCGAGGTGGCCGACGCCGAGCGGCGGCTCGGGGAGGCGAGCGCCTCGCGCAGATACGTCTCCGAGTCCACGCGCGCCTCGCGCCTCTACTGGTGGACGGCCGAGTACGGGCTCGTCGGCGCGCTCGACGATCCGAAGATCTACGGGGCCGGCCTCCTCAGCTCGATCGGCGAGAGCACGCATTGCTTCTCCGACGAGGTGGAGCGTATCCCACTCGGAGTGCACGCCGCGGATGTGGAATTCGACATCACGCGCATGCAACCTCAGCTCTTCGTCGCGCGCGACTTCGGCCAGCTCCGGGACGTGGTGGACGAGCTGGCGAGCACGCTCGCCTGGCGCCGCGGCGGCGACCACGGGCTCGAGCAGGCGCTTGCCGCGCGAACCGTGAACCACCTCGTGCTGGACGAGGGGACCACCGTCACGGGCGTGGTGGAGGCCCTCTACCCTGGGTCGATCCCTGCCGGGCCGGAGCTGACCACGGCGCTCGCCGTCTTGCGCGCCCCCACCCTCCTCTCGCGGGGAGGGAAGGCGCTCGCCCCCCCCAGCGACCTGCCGGTCCTGGTCGTCTTCGGCGAGGTCCGCTTGCCGCCGGGGCGGCCCTTCCAGATCGCGTTCGCGAACGGACTCGAGCTGTCGGGTCGGATGGCTGAAGGGTTCTCGAGCGAGCTGCGCGCCAGCATCGCGTCGCGCGAGCTGGAGGTGCCCGGGCGCGCCGTCATCCTCACCAGTCGGACCTTGCCATCCGTGGCGGGCGGCCCCGGCGACCCGGAGGCCTGGGACGACCACTTCGGCGCCCCGGTCTCCGACGAGGAGGGGGAAGCGCGGGCACGCGCGCACAAGGCGGGCGCTCTGGCGCCGCGGCTGGCGGAGCTCTACCAGGAGGTGCGCGCCCTTCGCGAGTCGGGGCGCGCGGATCGGGCGCGCCTGGTAGAGATCGCCGGGGAGGCGAGCCGCTTCCCCGAGGACTGGCTGCTCCGCGCCGAGGTCGAGGAGCTCGTCGAGGGGGGCGAGAGGCCCAAGGCCAGCCCGGTGGCGGCTCATCGCGTCTGACGAAGAAAGGCCTGTTCATGTCACGGCTCGAGCGTTCAGCGGCAGGGCAGGAGCTGAAGGAGCGCCCCTCGCCGCCCTCGGCCGTGCAGGCCGCCGTCGAGCGCGCTCGCTCGGCCCCGCGGCTCGCACTCGTCCTCGACTACGACGGGACGCTCGTCCCGTTCGCCCCCATGCCGGAGCTGGCGGCGCCGGACGGAGAGCTCCTCGCCCTCCTGCGCCGGCTCGCCGCGCGCCCGCGCACCGAGGTCCACCTCGTGAGCGGGCGGAAGCGGGACACGCTGGGGCGCTGGTTCGGATCGCTCCCGCTGGGACTGCACGCGGAGCACGGCTTCTGGTCGCGGCCTGTGGGCGGAGAATGGCGGGGCGCCGAAGTCCCGGCCGGCGCCTGGCAGGAGCCCCTGCTCGCGATCCTGCGCGACTTCGCGGAGCGGACGCCCGGCTCCCTCATCGAGAGGAAGACGGCCGGATTCGCCTGGCACTACCGCATGGCAGACCCAGAGTTCGGCGCCGCCCAGGCGAAGGAGCTGTCCTTGCACCTCTCGACGCTGCTCAGCAACGTGGCGCTCGAGGTCCTCCATGGCGACATGGTCCTCGAGATCCGTCCGGCGGGGATCCACAAGGGCCTCGCGGTCGCGCGCGTTCTCGCGCACGCTTCCCCCGGCATGCTCCTCCTCGCCATCGGCGACGACCGGACCGACGAGGACCTCTTCGCTGCCCTGCCCGAGGGCAGCATCGCGGTGCACGTGGGCCATTTGCCGAGCCGCGCGCCCATCCGGATCGTCGACGTCCACGCTGCGCGGGCGCTGCTGGCGCAGATCGCGGAGAGCTCCTGACTCGACCCTAGCCCAGCCGCCTGTGGAACCTCAGCGTGGCGAGCGCCAGGATCACGACCCCGTAGACGGCGAGCGCGAGGAGCTGGACCCACAGGTCGCGGAAGCTCGCGCCGCGCAACAGGACGCCGCGGACGAGCTCCGCGAAGAAGCGGAGCGGATTGAGCCAGGTGGCGGCCTGGAGCCAACCCGGCATGGAGCCGATGGAGGTCATGATGCCGGAGAGCAGCACGGCCGGAAGGATGAAGAGGAACCCGCCCAGGAAGCTCTGCTGCTGGGTCGAGGACATGGTCGAGATGAGCAGGCCGACCCCCAGGGTCGAGCACAGGTAGAGGAGCGTTCCGAGCGCCAGCGCCGGCAGCGGCCCACGCACCGGGACGTCGAAGATCCAGGTCATGGCCGTCAGCGCGAGCAGGACGTCGAAGAGGCCAATGACGACGAACGGCGTCATCTTCCCGGCCAGGAGGATGAACGGCTTCACGGGCGTGACGAGGATCTGCTCGAGCGTCCCCACCTCTCGCTCTCGCGAGAGCCCCATGGCCGTGACGATGGTGGTCACGATGACGAGCAGCATGGCCAGGATCCCGGGGACGATGTAGACGGCGGTCTTGAGGCTCGGGTTGAAGAGCACGCGCGGCGTCACCCGCACCTCGGCCACGCCGCTGCGCCCCGCCTCGGTGACCCGCGCGCGCAGGAGGCCTTGCGCCGCCTCGCCGAAGTACCGGCCAGCCGCGCTGCCCGCGGCGCTGGCGCGCGTGGGGTTGGTGCCGTCGATGACCACCTGCACCGGCGCAGGCCTCCCCGCCGCCAGGTCCGCGCCGAAGCGCGGCGGGACGAGGATGGCGGCCGCGGCGCGATCGTCGTCGATGAGCCGGTCGGCCTCGACCCCGCTCTCCGAGCTTCCGGCGCCGAGCAGCGTCCCGTCGGCGAGGACCCGGCGCAGATGATCGCGGCTGGTGGGGCTGCGGTCGAGGTCCACGACCACCGTCGGGACGCGGTCCACGTCGAAGTCCACCGCGAAGCCGAAGACGATGGTCTGGACCATGGGCGCCACCACCAGCAGGAACATGATGCGCCGGTCGCGGAGCGTCTGGAACGCCTCCTTGCGCACCACCGCCAGGTACTGGGTCCGGGCGAGGCCCCGCCCCTTGGCGCGAGCGAGCGTCATGCGATCTTCCGCTGGAAGCGCGCCGTGGCGATGCCGAGGACGGCGGCCGCGAAGATCGCGAGGGCCAGGAGGTCCGGCCACAGGAGGCCGAGGCCGCTCCCCTTGAGCAGGATCCCGCGCAGGCCATGCACGAGGTAGCGCGCCGGCACCACGCGCGAGATCACCTGCAGCACCCGCGGCATGTTCTCGATGGGAAAGAGCATCCCGGAGAGGAGCAGCGAGGGCAGGAGGGACGAGAGGAGCCCTGCTTGCGTCGCGACGAGCTGGTTCTTCGCGAGGACCGAGATGAAGAGGCCCTGGCCCAGCATGCACACCAGGAAGACGAGGCCGAAGCCGAAGAGCAAGGTCAGGCTGCCTCGGATGGGCACGTCGAACGCGGCGGCGCCGACGGCGACCACCAGCAGGAGCTGGAGCATCCCGAGCGCCAGGTAGGGCAGGAGCTTCCCGAAGATGATGTCGAAGCGGCCCACCGGCGAGGCGAAGAGCTGCTCCATCGAGCCGCGCTCCCACTCGCCCGCGACGGTGAGCGCGGTGAGCAGCACGGCGCCGAGCGCCATGATGTAGGCCGTCAGGCCTGGGACGAGGAAGATCGCCGAGCGCGCTTCGGGGTTGTAGCGGGTCCAGGTGCGGGCCTCGAGCGGTGGGGCGCCCGACAGGCCCGCGGCGAGCGCGTAGCGCCGGCTCTCGGCGCGGGCAATGGCGTCGGCCTTCTGCAAGATCTGGTTGGCGGTGCTGGCGTCGGCGCCGTCGACGAGCAACTCCGCCTCGGCGGGTTCGCCGCGGGCGAGGTGGCGGGCGAAGCGAGGACGCATCACCAGCGCCGCCTGCGCCCCTCCGCGGCGGAAGAGCGCCATGGCGTCCTCGGGATCGGTGCGCGACACCACCCGGAACTCGTTCGAGCGCGAGAAGGCGTTCACGAGCGCGCGTGACTCGGGGCTCCGATCGGCGTCGGAGACCACGAGCGGGATCCGGTCGATGTCGAAGGAGACTCCGTAGCCGAAGAGGAGCAGGAGCAGGGGTGGCATGACCAGGGCGAGATAGAGCGTGCGCGGATCCCGACGGACGTGGAGCACCTCCTTGGCGGCCATGGCCCCGAGCCGGACGAGGAAGCGGCGCTGGCGCTCCATCACGGCGAGCCCCTCCACGGGACGCGCTCGCCAGGGGACCCCGGCGGCTCCGCCGGCTGGCCTACCACCGCCAGGAAGACGTCCTCGAGCGTCGCTTCACCTTCCTCCACCTCGACCTCAGCGGCCCCACCTGAGCGGAGCGCGCCCGCCATGCCAGCCGCGTCCCAGGCGGCCGCCTCGACCCGGACGTGCAGCCCCGCGCCGAAGGGCTCGACGGCCAGGACCCCCGGGCGGCCGCGCAGCGCGCGCGCGGCGGCCAGCAGCCCGCGCCCGCGCGCCGCCAGCACCAGGCCCGGCACCCAGGTCTTCTTGAGCGCCGCCGGCGTGTCGAGCGCCACCAGGCGACCGTCCACCATGAGACCGATGCGCGCGCAGTACTCCGCCTCGTCGAGGTAGTGCGTCGTCACGAAGACCGTCGTGTGCTCGCGCGCCAGCTGGCGGATGAGCCGCCAGAAGCCGCGGCGCGCCACCGGGTCCACGCCGGCGGTCGGCTCGTCGAGGAAGACGATGTCCGGGCGGTGCAGGATGGCGCAGCCGAGCGCCAGCCGCTGGCGGATCCCTCCCGGGAGCGAGCCTGTGGTGGCGTGCTTCAGGTCGGAGAGGTCGGTGAGAGCGAGCACCTCCTCGGCGCGTGTCTTGAGCGCGCGGCCCGCGAGCCCGTAGGCGCCCCCGAAGAAGAGCAGGTTCTCCCAGATGGGCAGGTCGAGGTAGAGCGAGAACTTCTGCGACATGTAGCCGATCGAGGCCTTCACCTCGTCGGGCGAGGTCGAGACGTCGTGGCCCGCCACGCGCGCCTCCCCGGAGGTCGGGCCGAGCAAGCCGGTGAGCATGCGGATGGTGGTGGACTTCCCCGCCCCGTTGGCGCCCAGGTACCCGAAGATCTCGCCGCGCGGCACCTCGAAGCTCACGTCGTTCACCGCCGTGAACGACCCGAAGCGCCGCGTGAGGTGTGACGCGGAGATGGCGAGCGCGGTCATCCGAGGGGCTCCTCACGCGCGGCGAATCCGGTCGACCTGCCCGCCTCCCTCCTGATGCGGGCCAGGAAGAGGTCTTCGAAGTTCGGCGCCACGGGCCGTAGCTCCGCGCCCAGGGGCCTGAGCGCCGCCCGGACGCGATCGGCGCCTCCCCGCTCGACGTCGACCCTGAGCCGCGAGCCCGCCGGGGACGCCGCGCGCACCTCGGGCGTTTCGGACAATGCCAGGTCGATCGCGTCGCGATCTCCGCCGGCGACCTCGTACGTCTCCTCTTCGAAGCTGGCCAGGAGCGCCCGCGGGGCGCCCTCCACGAGGAGCCCCCCCTCGTGGATGAGTCCGACGCGGCCGCAGCGCTCCGCCTCGTCCATGTAGGGCGTCGAGACGAGCACCGTCATGCCGCCCTCCACGAACTCGTGCAGGAGCGTCCACAGCTCCCGTCGCGAGACGGGATCGACGCCGTTGGTGGGCTCGTCGAGCATGAGGACAAGCGGCTCGTGCAGGAGCGCGCAGGCGAGCGCGAGCTTCTTGTACATGCCACCCGAGAGCGCCTCGACGCGGCGATCCGTGAAGCGGTCGAGGCGCGTGATGGCGAGGAGTCGCTTCGCGCGCCCCTCGAACACACCGCGCGGCAGCACGTAGAGGCGCGAGAAGAAGCGCAGGTTCTCCGCCACCGTGAGGTCGCGGTAGAGGCTGTACTGCTGCGGCATGAGGCCGAGCGACTCGCGCACCTCTGTCCCGCCGCCGCGCGGATCGCGCCCCAGGACGAACGCCTGGCCCGCGTCCGGCACGAGGAGGCCGGCCAGCGCGCGGATGGCCGTCGTCTTGCCGGCGCCGTCCGGGCCCACGAGGCCGTAGAGCTCCCCGCGGGCCACGGAGAAGGAGAGCCCGCGCAGCGCCGCAACGGCCCCGAAGCGCTTCGCGAGCCCGCGCGCCTCGAGAGCCGATCCGTCCTGGGGCGGGGGACGAGCCCCGGCGCCATGGTCGATGGTCACGTTCAGCGCTCCGTGCCCGCCAGCTTCACCTGGACCGGCATGCCGGGCCTGAGCTTGCCGTCGCGGTTCGCGATCCGGACCTCGACCGGATACACGAGCCGGTCGCGGTCCGTGCGGGTCTGGATGTTCCGAGGAGTGAACTCAGCCTGGGCCGCCACCGTCTTCACGACGCCCTCGAACCGCTCGGTGGGCCAGGCATCCGCGACCACCGTCGCCTTTCCCCCTGGCCTGGCCGCCGCCAGCTCCGCGTTGGGCAAGTAGAAGGTGGCCTTGACCTCGGCCAGGTCGACGAGCTTCACCAGCGCCTGACCGGCCGCGACGAGCTCGCCGGGCTCGTGCGGCAGGTCGTCCACCACCGCGTCGCGCGGCGAGCGCACCAGGCACTCGTCGGACATGAGGCGTGCCCGGGCCATGCTCGCCTCGGCCGCCTTCATCTGCGCCTCGGCCGCCACGGCCTGGGCGCCCGACGACCGGATGGCGGCGACCGCCGCGCGCGCCTGCTCCCCGCTCGCCGTGGCCTGCGCCAGGGCGGCCTTGGTCTGATGCTCGAGGTTCTCCGCGCTGGCGCGAGTCTGGTCCCGGTTCGCGACAGCCACATCGGAGGCGAGCGCGTCGAGTCGGCTCGCCTGACGGCGAGCGGCGTCGCGCTGCGCCGCCATCGCCGCCGCCTGCGCCTTGGCCGCGAGCTGCGCGGCCGCGGCCGCCTCGCGCGAACGCCGGGAGGCCTCCACCGACGCGCCCGCCGCCGCCGCCTGGGCGCGCGCGGCGGCGAACCGCGCCTCGGCCTCGGCCAGGGCAGCCTGCGGATCGGCGCAGTCGAGCGCGACGAGCAGGTCGCCCTTCTTCACGAGGTCGCCCTTGCTGACGCGCTGCTCGATGATGCGCGCCCCGACCCGCGAGGAGAGGTTCACCTCCGTGCCCTCGATCTCGCCCGAGCCGCCCGACGGCGCGCGCGCGTCGGCGGCCTGCGCGTGGAGGCGCCAGGCCAGCAGGCCCGAGAGGACGGCCACCGCGAAGGCCAGGACCACTGCGATACGACGCATGTACGGCTCCTTCCAACGCTGCGCGCAAGAGGTCCTGGCCGCGGTCGAGCTCCCAGCAGACGCGGCGAGGCCGGACCCTTGCCAGGGCAATCGCCGTGCCGGCGCAAGTCGCGGCGACAGCGGCCATTTGCAGGGATCGAGGCCCCATGAACTGTAAGGAAAGCCGACACCCCTGTTCGGATCGTCGACGCCTCGACGACGACGCCAGCGTCCGACCACGCTGCGAAAACGCGGCCGCGCGCCATTCCACGCGCCGGCACGGTCGCGGCACCTTCCTTGCTCCACGCACGCCGGGAGCTTGCACAGCCTCGACGGACCAAACACCATGATCATCCTGCGCGCCACCCTGCTTGCACACCTGGCCCTCGCCGGCGCGGGCGGTCAGGGGTCCACCTCGATCATCCGGGAGCTCTCGCTCGACGACGCGCTGCGCGAGCTCGACAGCCAGAGCCTGACGCTGGCGCAGGCGCGCGCGCGCACCGAGGAGGCGGCGGGGATCGCCCGCCAGGCGCTCTCGGCCGCGCTGCCCACGCTCACGGCCTCGGGCAGCTACACGCGCAACAGCGACCCTGCACCGGGCCCTGGCCAGTTCCCCGCCGCGCTCGCTTCCACCCTCGTCATCCAGCCGCTCGAGGTGCTCAGCGCCAGCGGCGCCTTGCGGATACCGCTCGTCGCGCCGAGCGCATGGGCCGACGTCGCCGCGGCGCGATCGGCGGAGAAGGCGGCTGTCGCTTCGTCGCAGGCCGTCCGGCTCCAGGCCCGCTCGGCGCTCGTGCAGACAGCCTGGAGCGCCGCCGCCAGCGAGGAGACCGTCGCCGCCACCGAGCGGGCGGTGGAGAGCGCTGAGGAGCAGGTGCGCCTCGCCGACCGCGCGCTCTCGGCTGGCACGGGAGTTCCGCTCTCGGTCTTGCAGGCGCGCACCGAGGCCGTGAAGCGCCGGAGCGACCTCGTCCGGGCGGTGGCCGATCTCGGCCGCGCCCGCCTTGCGGTCGGTGTCCTCCTCGGCCGCGCAGAGCCGGTGCGCATCCCTCTCTCGGCTGCGCGTGCGCCCGGGGTTCTCGACGCGCAGGCGCTCGCGCTGGAGGCGATGGGGCGCCGTCCCGAGACCCTGGCCACCTCCGCGCAGATCGAGGCGGCCGAGCGCCAGCTCACCTCGGCGCGGCTGCGCCTCGTCCCGCAGCTCTCCGCCTCGGCCAGCGCCTTCGCCCAGGATTCACCGCTGCCGACCGGCAAGAACGACGGCTGGCGGCTCACCGTCGACCTCACCTGGCCGCTCTACGACGGGGGCTTCCGCTACGGCCGCGCGCGCCAGGCGGAGGGCGCCATCTCCGAAGCCCGCGCCGCCGCCGAGGCGCAGCGAGTCGAGATCGTGCAGCAGGTGGCGGACGCGGCGCGCGACGTCGGGGTCGCGGTGGAGCGGCTCCAGCTCGCCGAGGACCAGGTGAAGCTCGCCGCCGAGGCTGCCGCAACGGCGCACCGCGGGTTCGCGGCCGGGATCTCGAGCTCCCTCGACGTGCTCGACGCGAACGACCGGCTCTACCAGTCGGACGTCGGTCTCGCCGACGCACGCGCCCGCCTCGGCATCGCGCTGGCAGTCCTCGACCGGGCGTCAGGCCGGAGCTAGCGATGACCCGTGCCTCGTTCGGCCCTATGCTCGGGCGCGGGACCCGCGCCTCTGACCGGGACCAGCGCGAGGGAGACGAAGTGAACGTGTCACCGCCGCCGGGGTTCGACGACATCCAGCGGCACGAGCTCTCGCGCCTCTTCGGGCGAATGGTGGGCATCCGACTCGTCGTCTACGTCCCGCTCGCGATGATGCTGGCGCTCTTCGTCGCGCTCGTCGAGCCGGCCCGCTGGCGCTCGCTGTTCCTGCTCGCGCTGCTCGTGCCCATCGGGACGTTCTTCGTCACCGAGGCGGTGCGCGTGCGGCGGCACAGCGGCTTCCATCCGGGCGCCGTCTTCTGGAACCTCCTCGTCGCCATGGTGGCCCAGATCGGCGTGGCGTTCGCGACGGGCGCCCTGGAGAGCCCGTTCACCTACACCTTCATCCCGCTCGCGGTCATGGTGGGCATCTTCACCTCGCCGCGGATCCGGTGGGCCCTCGTCGGACTGCAGATCGCGGCGGTGTGGGCGCTCGCCGTGCTGGAGATGCGAGGCGTCATCGCCGACCTCAACCTGGTCGCATTCGGAGGCGGGCACCGCGCCGGGCACGTCGACGCCCAACTCGTCGTCACCGCCGCGGTCCTCTCGGCCGTGCTCGCGCTCGGCTCGCGCGCCGGCCGGGCCGTGCGCGGCGCGTTCGACGCCATGCTGGCTCGGGCCCTGCACGCCCAGCACGAGTCCCTGCGTGCGCACGCCGAGCGCACCGAGGAGCTGACCGCGCTCCCGGCCGAGATCGCGCACGAGCTGAAGAACCCGCTCGCCTCGGTGAAGGGACTCTCCGCCCTCCTCGCCGAGAACGTCCCGCTCGGCAAGGGCGCCGAGCGCCTCGCCGTGCTGCGCCGCGAGGTGGACCGGATGCAGGGGATCCTGGAGGAGTTCCTCAACTTCTCGCGCCCGCTGGTGCCGCTGGCGCTCGGCAGCGTCGACCTCGCGGCGCTGGCCCGCGAGGTGGCCGCGCTGCACGAGGGCATGGCCCACGAGCGCGGCGTCGGCATCGAGGTGCGCGCCGCGCCAGCCGCCGTGCGCTGCGACCCGCGCAAGGTGAAGCAGGTGCTCATCAACCTCCTGCAGAACGCGCTCGACGCGAGCCCGGCCGGGTCGCGCGTGGAGCTCGAGGTCTGCGCGCCGAGCGGAGGCGCGGCGCTGGTGCGCCTGCTCGATCGCGGCCCGGGACTCGACCCGTCGTTGGGCGCGCGGGTCTTCCAGCCGGGTGTCACCTCGAAGGCTCACGGCTCCGGCCTCGGCCTCACCATCGCCCGCGCCCTGGCGCACCAGCACGGCGGGGAGGTGGAGCTCTCGCAGCGCCCGGGCGGCGGCTGCGCGGCGCTGCTCCTGCTCCCGGCGGACCCGGCCCCGGCCCGTGCCACGGAGGCCGTCCGATGACGACGCGCGTGCTGGTGGTGGACGACGACGCCGGCGTCCGCTACACGCTGCGCGAGATCCTCTCGTCGGAGGGCCTCGAGGTGGACGAGGCGCCGGACGGCGCCGCCGCGCTCCAGCGCTTCGAGGCCTCGCCCGCTCCCCTCGTCATCACGGACCTCCGCATGCCGCGCATGGACGGGATGGAGCTCATGCGCCGGCTGCTCGCCCGTGCCCCCGCGCCGCGGGTCGTGATGATTACCGCGCACGGCTCGGAGCGGCACGCGGTGGAGGCGATGAAGGCCGGTGCCTGGGACTACTTCCGCAAGCCGTTCGAGAACGAGGAGCTGCTCGCGGTGGTACGGCGCGCCCTGGAGGCGGTGCGGCTCGCCTCGGAGAACGAGCGGCTCACCGGCGAGCTGGCGCTGGCGAGCTCGATGGTCTTCGCCTCCCAGGCGATGCGGCGTCTCGCGCAGCTCGTGGCGCGCGTGGCTCCTCGTGACGTGACGGTGCTCGTGACGGGCGAGAGCGGCACGGGCAAGGAGCGGGTGGCGGAGGCGCTCTGGCGGGCCTCGCGCAGGGCTGGCAAGGCCTTCGTGCGCTTCAACTGCGCCGCCCTCACGCCCGAGCTCGCGGAGGCGGAGCTCTTCGGGCATGCCCGGGGCGCCTTCACGGGCGCCGTGCGGGCGCGGCCGGGGCTCTTCGGCGAGGCGGACGGCGGCACGATCCTGCTCGACGAGGTGGGCGAGCTCGCGCCCGGCGCGCAGGCGAAGCTGTTGCGCGTCCTGCAGGAAGGCGAGGTGCGACCGCTCGGCGAGGACCGTCCGCGCAAGATCGACGTGCGCGTCGTCGCCTCGACGCACCGGGACCTCAAGGAGCTGGTGGCGAAGGGCGCCTTCCGCGAGGACCTCTACTACCGCCTCAACGTCGTCATGCTCCGCGTGCCTCCGCTGCGCGAGCGACCAGAAGACGTGCCGGTGCTGGCGAGGCACTTCCTCGATCGATTCGCGGAGCGGTTCGGGGTGAAGAAGGTACCCCCCTCGGACGCGCTCCTGGCCAGGCTCGCGGCGCACGCCTGGCCCGGCAACGTCCGCGAGCTCGAGCACACGCTGGAGAGCATGGTCGCGCTCTCGCCCGAGGGCGAGCTCGACCTGGCCCTCTTCCCGGGAGGCGAGGGCGAACGTGCCGCGGCCGCGCCCTCGGCCTCGCTCCGCCAGCGCGTCGAGGCCTACGAGCGCGGCGTCGTCGTGGAGGCCCTCAAGGCGGCGCGCAACAACCGCAGCGAGGCAGCTCGCGCACTGGGCATCTCGCGGGTGACGCTGCATGACAAGCTCAAGAAGTACGGGCTGGCGCAGGGTGAGGAGCCGGCCGAGCCGTGACCCTGGACCCAAGGCCAGTCAGTTAGCGCTGGCACCAGTCAACTGACTACAAGCTTCAGGAGGAGAACGACCGTGAATTCAGGCTTGTGAAGCCTGACAGCGGTGCTCGCCTGCATTGAGCCCATTCCCGTAGCGCGGGGGCTTGTCCCCCGCTTGGCGTGTCGAGGCGGGGCACAAGGCCCCGCGCTCCAGAATGCGCGACCACGGGATCAGCTCA
>JBGQLS010000058.1:0-20424 GCA_041500205.1 Anaeromyxobacteraceae bacterium
GACGGGCGATGTGGCGCGCTATCTGCCCGATGGGAACATCGAGTTCCTGGGCCGGGTCGATCACCAGGTGAAGATCCGCGGGTTCCGCATCGAGCTGGGGGAGATCGAGGCCGCGCTCGGCCAACATCCTGCCGTGCGGGAGGCCGTGGTCCTGGCACGGGATGACATGCCAGGCGAGAAGCGGCTGGTAGCCTACGTGGTCGGGAACTCCACGGCGGACGAGTTGCGTGGCTTTCTCAAGGGCAAGCTGCCCGAGTACATGGTGCCGGCGGTCTTCGTGCGGCTGGATGCCTTGCCGTTGCTGTCCAACGGGAAGACGGACCGACGGGCACTCCGCGCACCCGGCCGAACACGACCCGAGCTGGAGAAGGCATTCGTCGCCCCCCGCGATGACTTGGAAGTCCAGCTCGCGCACATCTGGGAGGAGGTCCTGGGCGTTCGGCCGGTCGGCGTGAGGGACAACTTCTTCGAGCTGGGAGGACACTCTCTCGCGGCGGTACGGCTGTTTGCCCTCATCGAGACACGGCTGGGCAGGAGGCTTTCGCTGACGGCCGTCTTTCATGGAGCAACGGTCGAGCAGCTCGCAGGTGTCCTCCGTCAGCAGGTCACGCCCGGCCCGCAGTCCTCGTTGGTGGCCATTCAACCCGGCGGCAGCAAGCGGCCGCTCTTCCTGGTGCATCCGGCTGGCGGACACGTCTTCCCCTACATTCGACTGGCGCAGCTTCTGGGCCCCGATCAACCATGCTACGGGCTGCAAGCCAGGGGGCTCGAAGACGGACAAGACCCCCACACGCGAATCGAGGACATGGCGGCCCATTACGTCCAGGCACTGCAGACCCTGCAGCCCACCGGTCCGTACCTTCTGGGAGGATGGTCCATGGGAGGCGTGATCGCCTTCGAGATGGCGCAGCAGATTCACGCGCAAGGGCAGCGGGTGGCGTTGCTCGCCTTGCTGGATGGCGGAATTCCCACTTCAGATGAGACGTTTCCGGAGGAGGATTCCAAAGCGATCGCCTTGGTCGAACGTTACTTCGGTATGTCGTTTGGCCCGATGAAGTTCCTGGCGGCGCTTCCCAAGGACAAGCAGCTGGCCTTCCTTTTGAAACGGGCGAAGCGCGCCGGCCTGGTACCCGCGGAGCTGGATGTTTCTCAGGCTCGCCGTTTTGTCGACCTCCTCAGGAGCGACCTGCGCGCGACGCAGAACTACGGACCTCGCCTCTACCCCGGTCGAATCATCGTCTTCAGCGCGAGTGAAAGGGTGGCGGGGACCTCTCCGGACCCGACGCTGGGCTGGAGCGAATGGGCCAGTGGCGGAGTGGAGGTCCACGTCGTTCCGGGCAACCACGCCAGTTTGATGTACGAGCCGCACGTTGAAGTCCTGGCGGAGAAGCTGACGGCTTGTCTCGACCAGGTGCAATCCGCGAGGGCGGAGGAGGATGGAGCAGAGGGAAACGCCGATCGATGATCACCCCAATCGCCTCTGGCTCCTGGATTGCCTGCAGCAAACCGAACTCACGGGCCCGCCTCCGTCTGTTCTGCTTCCCGTACGCAGGAACCGGTCCCTCGATCTTCCGCACCTGGTCGGACAACTTGCCAGCGGATGTCGAGGTCTGTCCGGTTCAGTTCCCCGGTCGGGGAACTCGGCACATGGAGACCCCGTTCACTCGGCTCTCACCGCTCGTCCAGGCCCTCGCTCAGGCCCTAGTTCCACTCCTGGACAGGCCGTTTGCCTTCTTCGGTCACAGCCTGGGAGCATTGGTTGGCTTCGAGCTCGCCCGTCAGCTACGGAGACAGGCCGGTGTTCATCCGGTTCGCCTGTTCATCTCGGCGGATCGCGCGCCGCAGATCCCTCGGCGAGAGCGACCGATCCATGCCCTGCCCGAAGGGGAATTCCTGGCCGAATTGAATCGCCTGAATGGCATTCCCGGGAAGGTCCTGGCAGAGGCGGACCTCATGCAGATCCTGCTTCCCGTCCTGCGGGCGGACTTCGCCGTCTACGAGTCCTACGTGTACTCAACGGAGCCTCCACTCGACTGCCCCTTCTCCATCTTTGGCGGCCTGAAAGATCAGCGGGTGAATCGTGGCGATCTCGAGGCCTGGCGCGATCAAACGAGTGTCTCCTCCTCGCTGCGGATGTTCCACGGTGACCACTTCTTCTTGAGCACGAGCGAGCCGCTCCTTCTTCAGGTGCTCTCCCAGGAACTGCGCGAAGGCCGGTGAGAACCGCCACATGAAAGCAGCACCCATCACCGGCCCTGTTCCTCCCTGGTCGTCTCCACCCGAGACCTTGGTGCTGGATCGCGATGAGGTCCATGTCTGGCAAGCGGCTCTGGACCAGACCCCGTCGCAGGTTCAGAGGTTCCTCCACAGCCTTGCGGCGGATGAGCGGGCGAGGGCCGAGCGCTTCTATCATGAGAGAGACCGCGAGCACTTCATCGTCGCTCGTGGAGTGCTCCGGGCCATCCTCGGTGGGTACTCGAATAGAGTGCCCGAAAGCCTGTCCTTTCGCTACGGCTCTCACGGAAAGCCTGCCCTTGTTGGAGAACCTGACGGGGATGCCATCCGCTTCAACGTGGCCCACTCCCACGGAGTCGCACTCTACGCGGTCACTCGTGGTCGCGAGGTGGGCATCGATCTCGAGCACATCCGCTTCGATCTGGCAGTCGCGGAGATCGCCGAACGCTTCTTCTCACGACGCGAGGCTGCGACGCTCCGGACACTCCCACTCGAGGTGCAGCGTGAGGCTTTCTTTCGCTGTTGGACACGCAAGGAGGCCTATATCAAGGCCCGAGGCGACGGACTTTCACTGCCCTTGGACCAATTTGACGTGTCGCTGGCTCCCGGGGAGCCGGCCGCAATATTCGCCACTCGACGAGATCCGTCTGATGCCTCCGGTTGGTCTCTTCAGGAACTCACGCCCGCTCCCGGCTATCTCGCCACCCTGGCCGTGGAAGGACACGGCTGGCGTCTCACTTGCTGGCAATGGCCGGACCCGCGAGAGCAATCAACCTGAAAGGTGAGACTCATCCTTTCTTCTCCGAGCCCATCTCTCGGCGAGCCGTCTCACGACCAGATAGGTGAACAACGTAACGGGCGTGGCGATGACAATCGAGCCAATGAGCATGGCAGCGTACACATCCCAACCCTGTTGCAAGACGTTCCACAGTCGTGCCTGATCCAGCGTGAACGAATGCCGCACCGGGAGAATCAACGAACCCAAGCGATACTCAGCCAGCCAGATCACGGGCAAGAGCGGAACATAGAGAATCGCGGTCACCGCCCCGGTCCCTGCGGCCACCACGTTCCTCTTCAGCAACCACGCCACCGCGATCGCCGTGATTACCGGAGATGGATTCAGCGGGAGGAAGCTGGCAAATATGCCGATGCAGAAGCCGATTGCGATCTGGTCAGGTGTGGCATCGAGGCGCGACAGCTTGTGCCAGATCTCGCGGAGTCGTCGTTTCAGGGCCTTTCCTGACATGGCTCAGAGCGCGCGGCCGGGGGCATTCGGCACATCACTCGCGATCTGGCCATCATGCAAGCGAAGCAACCGCCGCGCTCGCTCCATGACCTGAGGATCGTGGGTGGCATAGACGAAGGTCGTACCGTGAGCGCGATTGAGCCGTTCCATCACTTCGAGGAGAGCGCACGCCGCCACCGAGTCGAGGTTTGCCGTGGGCTCGTCAGCCAGGACCAGCGCCGGTTCGGTGACCATGGCCCGCGCCACTGCCACCCGCTGCTGCTGGCCGCCGGACAACTCTCCGGGACGACGATGTTCAAGGCCGGCAAGACCGATTTCCGAGAACAGCTTTTGCACTCTTTCCGTGCGCTGCTCCACCTGAACGCCTTGTAGCAGCAAGGTGAATTCGGCGTTCTCCATGGCGCTCAGGACCGGGAGCAGGTTGTGCGTTTGGAAGACGAAGCCGAGGCGCTGCAGCCGCAGGCGAGCCAGCTCCCCTGAAGACAGGAGCTGAAGGTTCTTCCCGTCCACCAGTACCTCGCCGGTATCGGCTCGGTCGAGTCCGCCGATGATGTTGAGCAGCGTCGTCTTGCCGGAACCGGACGGGCCGGCAATCGCGAGGAATTCCCCTGAAGCAATGCTCAGGCTAATCCCGCGCAGTGCCGGAACCTCGGTTGGCCCCGTGCGGTAGGCCTTCTTCACGTCCTTCAGTTCCACGGCCCATTCGGTCATATGGCGTTCCGGGTCATGCGAAGACGGTACACCTCGCCGAAGCCCGTCGCTCCAGACGGCTGGGGTGCCAAATCGGTCGGTCGGGGAGGTCGTGGGGGAGCATGGCAACGCGGAGGGTTCCTGCTGTGAGCCATGAGGAGGCCGAGACCTTCAGTGATGCAATGCGCCGGGCAGCTCGGTTCGCGCGGCCTTGAGCGCGGGATAGAGGGAGATGACGGTCGCTGTCAGGAACACGATGCCTACGGACGAAGCGATTCGCGCCAGGGTCAAGCGGGAGTAGATGATAGGGTCAAAGACGAGAGCGCTGGGGAGCCGGCTTTCGAAGAACCAGCGCAGATCCAACCCGGCGGCGGCGAAGTAGTGCTGCACGCTCAACCCCAGCACCAGACCCAGAGCGAGGCTGATCGCCGTGAGCGCCAACGACTCGCCAACGATCATCACGGCCAGCTGCACGGGCCGCAGGCCCATGGCCAAGCAGAGACCGAATTCATATCGGCGCTCGATGACTCGCATGAGAAACGTGTTGAGTATCCCCAACCCGACCATCGCGAGGACCACACCGTTCATCACGTAATTGAAGGCGTCGTCCAGCAACAAGGACTGAGCCAATGCCGGCATGGCTTCCCGCCAGGGGAGAATCTCGACCGGAGACCCCGTCAGCTGCTTCCGCAAGGCCTGGGCCACCACCAGTGAGTCACCCTCCCGTTCCAGGAGGACCGCGACCTGAGTGACCCGGTCCGGCACCCTGAGCAGTGCCTGGACCTCGGGCAACGGTAGTTGGATGACGTGGGCATCGATCGCTTGGATACCCGTGCGGAAGACCCCGCTCACCCGCACCAGAGTGCTCCGCATCTCTCCGCCACCTGTGCCCGTCGCTTCCGCGCCGGGGAGTTGCACTGCCTGCGTCATGAGCACGACTTTGGCACCGACCTTCAGGTCGAGCTTGCGGGCCAGATCCGCGCCGATGACAACACCCGATTGCTGGCCGTTCTTGAGATAGCTTCCCTCGACGATCCGCTTTGGAATCAGGGATACGTTCCGTTCCTCCGCGGGGATGACCCCCATGATGCCCACGCCGCTGCCGTTGGCTGCGGAACTCAGCAGTCCAGACACCAGGAGCCGGGGACTCATGCCTCGCACGACATGCTTCAGGGCCTCGGTGTGCAAGAACTCCCCCGTCGTGAACACGACCGGGTCCGGCAGCATCAACTGCGAGGAGGCGGAGCCTTGATACCCCTGTGCCTGGATGACGACGTGCCCGGTGCCGAATCTCACCGCGTTATCGACCAGTTGTTCGTGGCTACCATCGAGCAGACCCCTGGAAATCAGCAGCAAGGTCAGACCCAACCCCAAGGCCAACGCCGTCAGCAGGGTCTCGCGGGGCCTGCGCCAGAGATTGCGCCACCCGACTTTCACCAGTAGAACAACGTCCATCGAGCTAGACCTTTCGGAGAGCCTCCGCCGGCCGCAACCGAGCCGCCCGCAACGCGGGATAGAGGGCCGACACCAGAGCCGTGGCGGCCAGCCCCAGAGCGGCCTGAGCGTAGGCAGCGAGATCCTGCCGGCCGTACCAGAGGGGGCCCACCACGACTCCGCCCAGAGAGACCGCGCCTCGATCGCCACCCAGGTTCAGACCATGAACCTGCAAGTACCACAGGAGCGGAGACCCCAGCGCCGTTCCCAAGACCAGACTGGCTCCCGCCAGACTCGCCGCCTCCGCCACGACGAGACCAACCACATGAACCGGACGCATTCCCAAGGACATCAGTATACCGAGCTCACGCGTCCGCTCGGCGATCGCCATGAGCATGGTGTTGACGATACCGATGACTGCCAGCAAGAAGAAGATGAAGAAGAGAATGAAAGTGACACGACGATTGAACTGCACGTAGTCGGCCAGCACGGGCGTCAGCTCCGGCCAAGCCACTACGCGAACCGGAAAGGCCTTGCCCAGTTGCGCCTCGAGTGCCGCCGCCGCCGTCGTCGCCGCGGCGATATCATCACGATGGAGCTTGATCCCGACTTCGTGGATCCTTCCCGGCGGCAAGCGCAACAGCCCCTGCAGCGAAGCGAGAGACATGAGCACCAGGCCCCGATCCATGGAGTCGACCCCCGTGTGAAACATCCCGACGAGCGTGTAAAGGTCGTTTCCCGTCGAACCATCGGCCGCCGGCGCCAGCAGGACGATCTCCGACCCCAGGTCAACGCCAATCGCGGAGGCGAGCTCATCTCCCATCGCGACACCCCTGGGCATCTGTCCGCTCAGATAGCTCCCTCTTGAGATCCGCGCTTGCAGCGCGGTAATCTCCGGTTCCCGATCGGGGTCGACACCGAGGAGTTCCGCGCCAGCCGATTGATGGGTCCCGCTGACCAGGCCGTAGCCGTATACTCGGGGACTCGCGGCCTGAACGCGGGAGTCGGCGGCGATGGCGGCAACCAGGGCGCTGACGTCTGCCCCGTTTCGCCCTCCCAAGGTCACGTGAGTGGGACGATCCGGGTAGTAACTCGGAGCGTGCACCTGAACATCAGAGAGAACAAGGCCCGTGCCGCTGGCGATCATCTGGTGCCTCAGCCCGGCCATCAGGCATGCAACGAAGAGCAGCATGGCATAGCCGAAGCCGATCGCCGCCATGGCGATCAGCGTCCGCCGGGGATTGCGCCAGAGATTGCGCCACGCGAGCCGCAGCAGCCGTCCGCTCATTGCTTCAGATGCTTCAGGGAGAATATCTTCTCGGAGGCCATCGGCAGGTCGAAGATGATCCTGTCGATCGTGATCGTCGCCTCTTCCACCGCCTGCTCACCGGACTTGTCCATGGATTGCATGACCATACGCATCGGAACGAGCCTTCCACTCACGGACTTGTACTCGGAAAAGGTCAGTCCGCGAACCAGCTTCCCGTCCTCGTCATAGTACCGCTGCCGGACGGGCATCCGGTCGGCTTGGCGGACCTCCAGCAGGATCTTCCCCCACACCACCACCGCGGCCGGCTTGGGTGTCAGAGTATATTCAGACACCGCGACCCCATCCCGCTGCTCTTCAAATGTGGCGGTGATCACATAGTCATCGGCGAGACGACTCTGTTTCACCAGGTCATCGAGGGTGAAGTTACTGCCCATGAACGAGGTCATGATCATCGAAGGCGACATCTCAACCGTGCGGTTCACCTTCGGCAGGTAGCACCAGATCTTGCTTCCGACCTTCAGGATGGCCGAGCCCGCATCCTCCTGCGGGCGGTAAATGCGGATGAGGATGTGCGACTCACCGAGCGACCAGAACTTTATCGCGATCTTTCGTTGCAAGTCTTGTTTGGTGATCTGCATTTCCATCGTCGCGACGGTGGACCGCTTGCCGATCAACAGCCGGGACGCTCGGTCCACGATCTCCAGCGCCTCTTGATCGTTCGCGGACGCAGAGATGGGTCCCACGCTCAGCCATATTAGCCCCAGGCAGATTGCGGCGTGGCCTCTTTCCCATTGCATAGACAGGCAGGCTATTTTGCGGGGCTGGGAAAAGCAAGCGAAGCGAACAGGCTGCAATGTTTCACGACAGGCCTGCCGGCCGAGGTCCGCAAGGCGCTCGCGCCGCTCCATGCGTGGCGGGCGCGGCGCGCTTCACAGCGTGTCAGCGGTTCGGGGCGCGATCCCAGAGAGCGGGAACGCCTGCCCGAACGTCACGAAGAAGTTCACCGGCGCGACTCCGGGCGGGAGCGGCCGCGAGAGCGGGAAGCCGACGTCGATGCGGAAGACCACGCGGTCGAGCTGCGGGAACAGGACGCGCAGCCCCGCGCCGGCGCTGTACAGGACGTCGAGCCTCTTCCAGGAATCGAAGGCGTCGCCGGCGTCGAGGAAGACGACCCCGCCGAGCTGGACGGAGCGGAAGAGCTGCAGGGGGAACGAGCGGTACTCGAGGTTGGCCGCGAGGAGGCTCGAGCCGACGAGGTAGCTCGTGGGGAAGCCGCGCAGCCGCCCGTCGCCGCCCAGGAACGACGAGGGCCGCAGGCCATTGCGGTAGCGGTTCAGCAGCATGGCGTCCAGGACGAGGCGGCCCAGGACCCAGCGCGGCGAGGCGAGGCGCAACGTCGTCTCGATGGAGCCGTCCGAGACGGCGCCGAGCCCGCTGTCAAAGTCGTCGATCGACTCGACGCCGCCGCGCGCGAGCCCGTCGCCGAGCGCGGCCGTGTAGCCGGCGCCCGCGGAGACGCCGACGAGGTCTCGCGTGCCGCCGAGCGCCCGGGCCGAGGTGTAGATCCGGAGGTAGAGGTCGAGGCCGAGGCCGTAGTCCTCCTGCAGCGCCAAGGTCTCGAGGTCGAGGACCCGCAGGAAGTCGGTCGTGTACCGGCGGACCTGCACCCACGGCCCGACCCGGTCGTCGCTCGCCGGTACACGCCTCGTCGCGAACGCCTCGACCGTCGCGGGGTCGTAGGCGGAGAGGTCCGGGAGGCGGTACCGGCGCAGGCTCACGTCGAAGCCGGCGGAGACGTCGTGCTTCACGCTCCAGCCGAACGAGCGCGTGACGCTCGCGCCCCCGTTCACGACATCGGTCCGGTAGGCATAGGGCACGCAGAGCGGCGCCGTTGGCGCGTCGCACTGCGTCGCCGGATCGCGCACGAAGCTCGCGAGCCGCGCGCTCTGGTACCGGCGGCTCACGCCGTTCGACCAGGACGCGCCGGCGGACCACGACCACTTCGACAGCGAGGACCAGAGCGGGAGCCCGACCTGGACGCTGCCGTACGAGCCCTCCCGGTCGCCGCTGCGCCGGTCGACGATGACGCCGCCGCGGGCGGACGCCGCGACGTGGTCGGCGAGGAGGCGCGGGATGACGTACGACCCGCCGATCGACCACGACTCCGGCAGCAGCGTGAACTCCAGGCCGACCTGCTGGTGCGTCCCGAGGAGGTTCATCTCGCTCGGTTTCACGGTGAGCGACTCGAGGCCGCCGCTCGTGAGCGACGTGTCCCAGTTGGACCGGAGGCTCCAGACGTCCTTCGTGATGACGAGGATCCGCACGGACCCCGGCGCCTGCCCCTTCACCGGAACGACGAGGACGAGCGAGAGCTGCGGCAGCGCAGCGAGCCGCCGCTGCGTCTCCTGCGCGAGCGCGTTCCGGTACGGCTCGCCGGGACGGAGCAGCACCTCGCGGTCGATCACGTAGCCCCGCGTCACGGCGTGGAAGACGTTCACGAACCGTGGAGCGGGGTCGCGCTCCTCGATGACGTCGAGGCGCACGGTGTCGATCGCCTCGACGGGCTTCCCCTCCGGCTGGGGCTCGCGCTCGAGGGCGAGCGACGCCAGCGCAGCGTCGATCGTGTCGAGCTCGTAGTCGGAGTGGATGAACCAGCGCGTCTCGGGCGCGTTGCCGGGCGGCACCTCGAGGTCGCCGGCCTGCGCGGCCACGAGCGCCGGCACGGCCACGGCCACGGCCACGGCAACGAGCAGCAGGGTCGGCGCGCGCACGCGGTCGCGATGGTATCGCAGCTCGCCCAGGGCGAGCAGCGTGTGCGGCGGCGCCCTTACCCCCCGCCGGCGCAGCCCTCCGCCGCGAGCCGGTCGACGACCGGATCGAAGTCCTCTCGCTGCGCGCGGTCGGGGTCGCCGGCGAGGAGCCGATCGACCACGGCGAGGAAACGGGGCCAGCTCCCGCCGGGCTACCTTGTTCATCTGCGTCTCGCCGATGGAGCAAGAAGTCAGCACGGGAGGTCAGCTATGGCCATGACGCACCCATGACGCACCCATGACGCTGTCCGAGGCCTGTAAGGCGCGTAGAACGGCGGCTTCGAAGGAACGCCAGTGAGCTCAAGCACTTGACGCGCTTCATGACGCAGCGATGAAGTTCTTGGGTAAGAACAGCCGCCCCGGCCGACCCTCTAAGGACGATATCGACCAACGACCACAGCCGCGTTGCTTCCGCCGAAGGCGAAGGAATTGCTCATGGCGAACTCCCCGGCGTAGCTGCGAGATCCCGTGGTCACGTAGTCCAGGTCACACTCCGGATCCGGGGTGAACGGCTCGGCCGCCCGATCCTTGGTGGCGTAGAGGACACTGACGATGACGTACGTCGAGAAGGTGGGGTTGATCACCGCTCCCCGCCCGCGGGAGAAGACGATGAACCGGTGCGCACCCGACGGGGTCGAGGCGAGCGTGTGCGGGCCGGGCTTGAGCGACACCTTCTGCTCGCCGTGCGCGGGGATGTCGTAGCTCTTGCCGTCGACGGTCACCTTCAGGGTTTGCTCGGTGGGGTTGTCGATGGAGAATCCGATCTCGCTGGTGTTGGCATTACAACCCGTCAAGCAAGACACTGCGATGGCGACGAGGAACGTCGGTCTCATGTCGTGCTGTCCCCCCAAGGCTGAGATCGAGCTGCGATCGCAAGCGGCACATCATGCCGCTTGCTCGAGCTGATTCACATGCGGTCATCCACCGCGGCTCGTTCGCAGCGCTGCCTCGCTACGCCGCCGCCTCCCGCGCCACCTGCCGCGCCACCTGGTCGGGCCGCCAGTAGCGCTGGAAGTCGGCCTGGAAGCCGCCGGCCCTCTCGCCGAACGCCTTCAGGTTCACCTTGACCTTGCGCTTGGCGCCGCGGGCGTCCCGGAGGGTCAGGCTGTCGTATCGAGGAGCGCCCCGCGGTCTCCGTCAAGGAGTCGCCATTCGTGATCTTCTTCGGCGACGTTTGCGAACCCGATCAGCCCGAACCGACGGAGCGCACGGCGGCTGGCCCGGGAACCGTGGATTCCCAGGAGCGCCCGACGCAGGCGTGTCTTGAGAGTTTCTCCGAGCGTGCTCCGCACGCAACCGATGCACGTTACCCCTTCGACGTGGCATGGCGCTCGCGGAGCGCCCGAGCCGCGCCCACGATGGCCTTGAGCTTGCCGATGGCGATGGTGGCGGAGACGATGGGGTTGTCTGCAAACGTCGCGAAGCCGCAGTCCGGGTTCAGGAGCACGCGCTCGGCGCCGAAGAGCTGGACTGCTTTCTCGGCGCGGGCGAGCACCTCGTCAATCGCCTCGACGCGCTGCAGCTTCTGGTTCACGACTCCGACGCCGATCCGCTTGTCGTCGGGCAGGCCCCGGAGGACGTCGAGCTCGCCTGCGCGCGGCGTGGCGAGCTCGAGGAAGAGCGTGCCGACGGGCGCTCGGGAGAGGAACGCCAGGAGCGGCCGATAGTCGCCGGCGAGCGCGACGCGCTCGTCGGGGGTCCAGTTTCCCCGGCAGACATGGAGCGCGAGGCGCTCGCGCGGAAGCCCCCGGACGACCTCTTCGAGAAGGAAGTGCGCGAACGCCAGCTCGGCGTCGGGCGCGCGGCGCGCGTCGAGCACACCGCACATGAACGTGCGGTTACCGCCGACGCTGCCCCCGTACACGACCTCCGAGAGGACGGGCTCGTCGAGCTGGACGAGCGCGGCTCCCGCCGCGAGGAGGAAATGGATCTCCTCGCGCAAGACGCGGACGATGTCGCGCGCGAGCGCCTCCCGGTCGGCGTAGGCTCGGTCAGAGACGCATTCCATCCACATCGTCCGGGCGAGGAGATAAGGCCCGGGGAGCGCCACCTTCACCGGGAGCGAGGTCCCTGTCCGGACGAACTCGAGCTCGTGGACGGCGAGCGGCCGGCTTCGCGAGAGCGGGCCGAGGACCGCCGGGTGGCGCACCTTCCCGGCCGGGACGTCGAGGGCGCGCAGCTCCTGCTCGAACTCCGCGGGGTCACTCACGTAGGCGAGGAGGTCCGTGATCGGCACGAGCTGGCAGTTGTCGAGGCGCGCGCCGACGAAGCTCGCGTAGTTGTCACGTCGCTGCTCGCCGTCAGTGACGACGTCGACGCCTGCCTCGAGCTGCCCCTGGATGGCGAGCTTCACGGCATCGTCGGCCGTCTCCTGGAACTCCTTCTCGGGGAGGCGGCCCTCGAGAAACTCGTGGAGCGCCTCCAGCATCCAGGCGGTTCGATTCTCAAGAGCAGGTTTCCCGTCATCCGGCACCAGGCCGGGAGGTCGTGCGGGGCACCGAGATCGGTGGCCGTGAGCTTGCACCTCCAGGGCTCGCTGGTAGAGCTCGGCGCCGTCGCTCGAACCCCAGAACCCGCGGCCGATGGTGTAGTTCTCGCCCAGGGCGCGCCAGGACGTGAACGCCGAGCGCAGCTGGCCGGCGGCGTCCAGGATCCACTTCCAGGCCGCCTCCTCGGATGAACGGGAACGGGGCGGGCACGCAGGCCGGCTGATCACGGGAGCGGAAGGCGGCCGACTACCTTCTCCGCGCGCCCTTGCCCGAGCCGAGGAGCCGTGCGACCATCACTGTCAGTAGCCGCCACCAGGCCGGGGCTCACCAGCCGCATGGCTGACCTAACGCATTTGTCCGCCCTATGCCCTCATCAGGAGAAGAGACATGAAACGCCTCCCGATCGCCGCCCTATTCCTCCTTCTCGGTGCCCTCCCCGTGCCCTCGTTCTCTCGGGAGCAGGGAGAACCTGCTTGCGTGAAGAGAACCTTTGCTGACTATCCTCAGAGCAAGTTCCAAAAGGAGTTCGTGTGCACCGCCAGCTCCTCCTCCAAGGGCACGGTGTCCTCGTATGCCGTCTTGTTGGCGGCGAGCGGCTGCAAGCAGACCTTCTTGGTCGAAGGCACCCTGCTGGAGCATCGCTATTCATGTCTGCAGGGCTACACGTGCTTCGGCTCCGGTACCAGCGGCCTGCGCGGGACCTTCTCGCCGGAGGAGCTGCTCAGACGATGCGCGGCCAAGGACGTGGAGCTCGACCAGCTGGGCAGCAAGGAAGGAGGGAAGGTGGAGCAGATTCGCCTCGAGCTCACCTGCAAAGGACAGCTGCCGGTTGGCGTCTCCGTGAGTGCCAAGGGCTATGACGATGCGAAGCCCAATGTAGTTCAATGCGCCTTCCCGCAGGACCTTGTCGACTTCCTCAGGGACGGTACGGACAAGTCGCCGACGCCAAAGGATGGCAAGAGAAGGGGCAGCTCGAAGGAGTAGCTCCGTCCGAGAGGCGCGAAGACCTCCTTCAGCAGCCGGCCCAGGGAACGCGGGGCCAGTGAGCTCCGTCGCGACACTCCCGGGACGTTCCCTGGGCCAGGTCGCGCGTAGCCATCATCACAGGCCACTCGGACCCACAACCCCCTGGTGGCCTCCAGACTGGCCCTCCCGTCCCAGGCGGTGTTGATAACCTGTCCGCCGATCACGTAGGAAGGAGGCCGCGAGCATGAAACGCTGGTTGCGCTACCTCTTCGGCCTCGTCATCGCCGCTCACGGGTGCATCTACTTCATCTTCGGAATGGGTCGGATCCCCGACGCGCTCAGGGACTGGAGGGGCACCTCCTGGCTCCTGGGCACCGCCATCACGGGTGACAAGCTCAAGGCGCTCGCCTTCGGACTCTCTCGCATCGCTGGGATCGCCACGCTCACCTGTGCGCTCGCGGTGGCCTTCACCCGCTCGCATCACGGGCTGTGGCGTCCGCTCGCCATGACCGGCGGGGTGTTCGCCATCGCGGCCTTCGCAGTCTTCTGGGATGGGCAGATCGAGCACCTCGTGACCCAGGGCGTGATCGGCGTGGCCTTCAGCGCGGTCCTGTTCTTGAGCGCGATCCTCTTTCCGCGCGCGTTCGGCTGAGATCACCCGGTCGAGCGTGGCGATGACCTCGCCAGCTGACGACCGACCGACGCCCGGGCAGGGCTGTCCCTCGCATCCGGGCAAGACAGCCGACCACGCCAACTCTTCAAGGAGCCAGCAGCCTTCCGGCGTCGGGGCCGCGCGGCGTGAGTACGCCCAGCACGAGCGCGCCCACGAGCAACGCTGGTACATCAGCGACCATGTGGCCGTGCTCCGAGGCGTCCGTCAGCGACTGCCACGCCATGAGCGCGCCGTGCGCCACGCTCGACCACACCGCAAACCAGATCAGGCTTCGGTGGCGCAGGGGGTCGCGCACGGCCCGGAGCAGGAACACCCCCAGCACGACGTAGATGACGACGACCATGTGCTCGGAATGGGAGCCACGTGGATGCCAACTCCAGCCTGACGGCCACAGGAGCATGAGGGGCCAGACGGCGAGGCAGAGGAGACCGGTGACGACCAGCGCGACTCGGAGCCATCGGAGACGAACAGAAGGATCCATGAGGGCACGAGGTCCTTGGGCGAGGTGAGTTACCGCATCTAGAGCGCATATTCACGTAACGTCGCGAGCCTATCACCGGACTCACCTCCGTGGCGTAGCGACGCCGGTAAGGCACTCACTCCGCGCATCCCTCCAGGGGGGGGCGACGCGAGATCCGTCGAAGCATTGCCCTCACCTCCTTCGGAGGCCCCACGAGTCAGCCCCGGAGCGTGATTGCCGAAAGGGCGGAGGCACCGTTGCGGTGACGACACTCGCGACCGGCGAGCGTCAGCACTTCGTCAGATCGGAATAGGCAAGCCTTCGCACCCTTCCGTCCCGCAGATGCGAGAACGGTAGGAGAAGCAAGTGCCGCATAGCGGGCAGCGGAAGATCAGGAAGGAGGGGCTCGCCTCGGGTTCGAGCCCGGTACCGCCGCATCGTCCGCAGCCCACCCTCATCCAAGCTTCAGCCGAAGGCTGGCACGAGGGGCGCTGCAACGAAGCGTCATTCGATACAGTCCGGTGCTGGACGGTGACGCCCTCGCCCATGCAGGTTTGGCAGGATCGTCTTGTGGACCCAGGATCGGCGCGACCGTTTGCCGGGTATGCGTTCGGCGGGATGGAGGTGCGAGATGGCCGAGGGCCTGGCATGGAGGCTCTCACCGAGCACACCGCGTGCCACCGTCGGCCGGAGCGAAGTCAGCCACTTCGGGCCGGCGGTTTCGGCGTCCGGGCTGACCTGGGTGGTCGGCACCAGAGCGCACCCTTCACCATCTTGGTGAGCGTGATGCTGCGACTCGCCGCGAATCCCGAGGACCGCTACGACACCTGGTTCCACGCCCCACAACCGCACGCGAACACCAGGTTCTGGAACATTCCTGGGCTGACCCCTATGGCCAAGAGGAGGCCACAGCACCCGCACGCATAGTCGAAAGCGCCATGTCCGCGATAGAGGACCGAGCCTTCCTGGTTGTGCGGTAGCGCGGACCCCTTGGCCTCCTCGGCGGCGACGACCTTGAGCACGAGACGTTTGCGCAAGTGCGCCGATGCCACTCGGACCGAAAGTTCTCCCTCGACCATGTCGCCTCTCCCGTCGTATCTCCCAAACACACAACCCTTGAACGTGCCACGTCGAGTCGTTGCGGACCTGCCTGAAAGAAACTCAGTCCTGTTCGGTCATGACAGGCATGGCGAAGAGAGCACGACATCGGGGGCGGTGCGCTCGCAGCCGCTCCAGTCCTTCGCGACCGTTTTCGGCGAGGACGACCTCGAACCCGCCGCGGGTGAGAACGTCGGTGAGGCCCTCGCGAACCCCTGCGTCGTCGTCAACCACCAGCACACGCCCGTGCGCCGTGATGCTCGTCAATGGGCACTCTCCTGAGGAAGGCACTGCCCAGTTGTGAAGCAGCGCGGCAGATGACACCTGCCCCGACGGGTACCGGGTTGACGTGCGTCAGGAGTTCCATGTCTCTTTCTTGGGTGAGCCTGATGCGCCTAGGCCGTGCGGGTGCTGGGCCGCTCTCGCTCGACACGTGAACGATCGCGGCGGACCAACGCTTCCACGTTGTTCCCACTTCAGGGCTAGGTCGTACTGTGGGAGTAGCGTGCGCCCATGCTCGCTCTTCTACTGGCGCGCGACGAATCGGAAGCAGTCTCCGGCCTGAGTCCGGGTGCCCCGGGTCTCAGCAACCTGGCGCGCGCCAAAAAGAACGAGCCGAGAAGAGGCATGAACGGCGTCCAGTTGGCGAGACAGCCGCCGGCGCTGGCGAGCACGGCGGTTGCACTTGCCGGTGATAGCAGCCTGCCACGGCACAACGAGAGCGACGGTACCCATGCCTCCGACAAACTGCTGGGAGCACAAGAAGTGTGGTCGTCAGCCGGGCGGGTCCAAGGTAGCAGAGCTTGGCGTCTGCCCCGTCACCACTTCGACTCGAACCGATGGGATGAACCACGGGCACAACGGCGGGAGAGCCTGCTGGGTGATCAGCGGCACCCTGTGCGGTGGCAAGGTGCAGGGTACCTTCGCCGCGAAGATGGCGAACTGCATGGCGTGCGACTTCTATGCTGCGGTGAAGGCCGAGGAGCGGAGCGCGTACGTCAACTCGGCGGCCCTCTTGAGCATTCTCGCCACCTGACGTAGCGCCGCGAGCGAGAGGTCGAGCGGGAGCCAGCCGTAGTTGGGCGCGAAGAATTGGATCCAGCAGTGGTAACTCGCATCGACCGGGCCCCTCACGACGCATGCGCGGAGCGCCGGTAGCCGTGCCGCGCTCCTGGCGGCATCGAGCACTCGCCCCCCGGAGGCGGTAGCCTGTTTCGCCCTCTCCCATTGAGGGCTTGCTGGGTCTCCGTGCCGGCGCGAGGGTGAGCCGATCAGCTGTCTCCGCCCGTGTGTGTGCGGGCGAGGCTCCACCCGGTGGCTCGAGCGAGGTGCGGGATGCATTCCATCCGTCATGTGGCGCTGGCCACTCTTGCGCTGGCCTGGGCGGCGGGGGCGTCGGCCGCCACCCCCAGGTACCGCGCCCTCAACGAGACGCCCTACGGGAAGGCGTGGGTGGCCGAGCGGAAGGACGCGAAGACGGTGTCCGACGCGATTCGGCTCACCTTCGCCGACGCGACCGGCTACTTCGGGTCGAAGCCGAAGCTGGGCCGCGCCTACGAGGACTCACGCGGCGGGCGGGCCGGCGGCGCCACCTTCACGATCGACGCGGAGGGCGTGGCGCTGCGCGGCTGGATGACCTGCGAGGTCGGCGCGAAGGCGGCGCGCGTCACCGTGGCCGTCATCCGCGCCGACGCGCCGGCCGGCGAGTGGCAGCGGCTCGTTCGCCCCGAGGGCGGGCGGCCCGCTCCGTCTGCCCGCGAGGACAAGGCCCGGCCCTCCGTGCCGGCCACCGCCGGGGGCGCCCTGCCCCAGCCGGCGCAGGTCCCGCTGCGCCGCCACGCCTTCGAGGACGGCGTCGCCACGGTGGGCCTGGCCGAGGGCTGGACCACGCCCACCCGCGCCGCCATGGATGGCGTGCTGCTGCAGGGGCCCGAGGACGAGTCGGTCTGGATCAACGTGGGCTACAACGTGCAGACGCCGCAGGGCGTCCGCGCGCCGGGGATGCTCGTCGCGCCCCTCTCGCCGCCGCTCCAGGCGTTCCAGGCCGTCTTCCTGCAGGTGAACCGGTGGTCGGTGAGCAAGGGCGGGCCGGACGCGGCGTTCGACCACATGACCCAGGTCACCGAGCTGAAGTCGGTGAACCAGGGCGGTCGCCAAGCGCTGCTGCGTTACGGCGTGACCGAGCGCCGCCGCGACGGCCGGACCGTCCACTACCAGGCGGTGGCGCAAGTGGACGTGGCCCCCCTGGTCAAGACCGCCTGGCGCCTCAACACCACCGGGATGCGCGCGCCCGACGCCCTCCTCGAGCGCGACCTGCCGATGATGCTGCAGATGGTCCAGTCGCTCAAGTACGACGAGGCCGCGATCGCTCGCCGCAACGGCGAGCGGCTGACGGCGCAGCAGCAGTGGTTCGCGAACCAGCAGGCAGGGCACCGGGCGCAGGAGGCCGCCAACGACGCCCAGCACCAGCGCTACTGGGACACGCAGAAGCAGAACGCGCAGCGCAACAAGAGCTGGGAGGACCGGCAGGTGTCCCAGGACCGGCGCAACGACGACTTCTCGGAGCTGACGCGGGGCTACCGGACGGTGGAGGACACCCGGACCGGCGAGCGACGGAGCGCCGACTACCTCAACGTGGACAAGATCGTCGAGGACCTGAACGTCGGCGAGCCCGATCGCTACAAGCAGATCCCGCTCCGGGACGAACTGCATCCGCTGGACGGGCGTTGATGCGGCGGGCTACTCGCCGACCGTGATGGCGTAGGCGCCCGACAGGTGGACCTGCCCCACCGCAACGGCGCCGCGGGCGACGGCAGCCGATCAGCTTCGACGGGATCGCCCCACCGTACTCGAGGCTCACCGCGCGCGGCTGGTGCTAGCATGCGTGGATGCACCTCCGGCTCGCCTTCGGGATCGCAGCCGCGCTCCTCTACATGGCCTTCCCTTTTGCGGCGCAGGCCAAGCTCGTCATGGGCCAGCTCGTCCTCCATGGGATCACCAAGACCAAGGAGGAAGCGATCCTCGCGCGCATGCGCCTCCAGCCGGGCGATCCGGTCGACGATTCGGTGCTGAAGGCGGCCGAGGAGAGGCTCGTCGCGTGCGACCTCTTCGTCACCGTCCGCGTGTGGCTGGACATGCCACGCGAGCAAGCGGTGCGGAGGATGTACCTCGACGAGCGGGCCGAGCCGGTCGACGTTCACGTGACGGCTGAGGAGAAGACGTACTGGTTCATCTTCCCCACGGGCAGCCTGGGGGGCGGTGACAAGGCGGCTGGCCTCGTGTACGGCGACCAGAACCAGGGCGGGCAAGGCCGGCAGATGATCGCGGCAGGTCAATACGGCGAGTCCAAGTCCTACCTCCTGGTGGTCCTCCGCGTTCCGATCGTCGCGGCCGCGCCGTTGACCTATAACTTCGATGCGCAAATCCGGCTGGATACCTTCCGCTTCTACGACAACCACCGGTTGCTCCTGCACGTCCCCGCCCGGGTGATGGGTGCGGAGGCGCAGGTCGGGTGGGTCGTCACTCCGACGGTGCGCGCCCTGGTCGGCGCAATGTACAACCGCATCTCTGTCTTCTCGCAGCAAGTCGACGACCCGACAGTCGCGGCGCCGGTCTACAACCCCAATTTCGGCAACCTGGTGGTGCTACAGCTCTACCTGCTGTACGACGACACGACGGCACCGGAAGGCCTCCGCCGCGGCACCCGGCTCTCGCTCAAGAACGAGATCTCCGACCGGTTCTGGAAGTCGGACTTCGACTACGTGAAGCTCGCCTTCCAGTGGGAGCTGTACGGGCACTGGGGCCCGACGTATCCCTCGATGGTCTTCCGGTCGGTCATCAACTACCCGACCTCGGAGCGAGGAGTGCCGCTCACGGAGCTCTTGCGGGCGGGCGGACCCGATCTGCGCGGCTACGCCGTGAACGAGTTTCACGGCGACACGCTGCTGGTGCTGCAACTGGAGGAGCAGGTACCCGTCTTCAAGGGGATCAGGGTGCCGCTCACCTCGACCAAGCTGAACGTGGCCGCGGCCGCCTTCATCGACACGGGCGCCCTCCTGGAGCGGCATCCCGGTGGAATCGCGGGAGCGACCGCTCGCGCGCCGCTTCCCAAGTTCTCTGACTTTCACACCGGCCTGGGAACCGGCTTGCGCGTGCTGATCCCCGGCGTTGCGATTCCCGCCGTGAAGGTGGATCTCGCCTACGGGATCGACGTCCACGACTACGCCGTCACGGTCTCGATTGCAGGCGGCGGGCTCTAGTGGAAGACGCGTCAGTGGTTGAGCGAAAAGATCGCTCCTTGATCGCGCTCGGCGACCGGCTTCAGCCGCTCGCGGCGCGATTGATCGCCAAGAGCGGCTGGAGCTTTCGAGTTCAGCCTCGTGGATACGCGATCGACGGGCTACCTGTGGCGATAGCCGCCCTCGTGGGCGCGCCCGTAGTAGTGCCGCCGATC
Organism: Anaeromyxobacteraceae bacterium; assembly: GCA_041500205.1. Classification (GTDB taxonomy): domain Bacteria; phylum Myxococcota; class Myxococcia; order Myxococcales; family Anaeromyxobacteraceae; genus Anaeromyxobacter_A. Next base: position 19,825 of record JBGQLS010000058.1, read on the forward strand.
CTCATGGCGTCCGCGGTACTCGCGAAGATGGGCGGGCTCTTCACGGTACGTGCGCCAGCTGCGCCCGTCCCGATAGTGCCACTGGTTACCGTACCAATACGACGGGCGGCCCTCGTAGTACACGGGTGTGGCCGTGGCGATATAGGCTGCGGGGGGAGAGATCTCGACTCGGATCTGCGCCAGGGCAGGGGTGGACGCCAGACAGGCGGTGATGGCGCCGATGTACAGAATGCCCTTCGACATCGTCATGATCGTTCGCGTCATGGGAATCCTCACTTGGCTGAAATAACGGGTTGATGGCCTGCGTGCTCCCGGAGGTGCTCGGCGAGCGTCGCGCGCTGGTCCGGCGTCAAGAGGGGAGTCACGGTTTCGTAGAAGATCGCCATCCGCGTCGCACCGTGGGTCGCGAGGCGGGGGGTCTCCTTCGAGGTGATTGACTTCGCGTCGAACGAGTCACTGACGAAGGCCGCACCGAACGCTTGCACGTGCTCATCCACCTTCTTGCGGTCGAACTTGCCGGCGTGGCCGTCGGGCGTCGTGTGGAGTGCCGCCGCGATCTTGTCGACCTGGTCCGGTGTGAGGCTCAGCTCCTTGGCGAGC
>JBGQLS010000059.1:0-20141 GCA_041500205.1 Anaeromyxobacteraceae bacterium
CGCCCCCGCCCCGCCGGGCAAAGCCCATCGGGGCCCCTCCCCGGCCACGCCGCAGAGCGACCGCATTTTCGACGGGTCTTGAGCGCCTGGTATCTGCGGGGCTTCAGAAGCCTGGACACTCCTACCCCGGCGGATCGAGGTCGAGCCGCGCTTCCGGGAACGTCTCCACCTCCGGCCGATAGCCGCTCTCGACCGCCTCCCGGCAAGCCGTGGCGGCGGAGAGCGCGGTGATGACGAGGATGAACAGGCTGGCCGATCCGGCCACGAACCAGCTCGGGATGAGATCGCCCACCGCCATCCGCTCGTAGAACGTGGTGGCGACGTCGCCCCGGTGGATGAACAGCTTCGTGAGCCAGACGGCGGTGATGAAGTAGAAGAGCAGCGCGTAGTTGCGTCGCAGGCGCAGCCGCACCGCATCGAGCAAGAGGATGGTCCCGCGCGGCTCGCGCAGGTCGGCGGCGAGGTCCTCGCTCCAGCCCGGGCTGAAGCGCGGCGCGACGGCCCCCCCCTCGAACCAGGGCAGGAAGTAGCTCTCCTCGAGGAGGCGCAGGCGCCACTCGGCGTGATGCAGGTGCTGATAGCGGCGCCCCTCGAGCAGCATGCAGATGGAGTTGAGCGCGAGCCCGAGCAGCAGCGTGTAGTGCGGCACCGACTGGGAGCCGAGCGTGAAGGTGGTGAGGCCGGTGGTGAGCAGGATGGCCCAGTTGCTGGTCGTGTCGAGGCGGGTGCGCCAGACCGTCATCCGGTGGATCTCACCGCGGTAGAAGTGCGCCATCGCGGTGTGGAAGGCGCTGGAGTCGGCGCGACGCGGAGCGCCCACGTCGAGGGGCTGCTGGGTCATACTCATCAAGCGGTAGCCCTCCACGGGTCCCCTGTCAAGCGAGCCCCAGGACGCGGGCTCGACCGCGGTTCGCGCCCAACCTCCCGAAACGCCAGCTGCTCCCGCTTTCGAGGGCATGCGCCTGTCCCCCTGCCTCCTGGTCCCCGATTCGACTCTTCCCCTTCTCTCAGGTGAGAGCCGCGACAGCCGTGCGGGGTTCGGCGGAGGCGGTGGAGCAAAGAGGCTCCTCGAACACCCGGATTCAATTCCTTTATGGTGGCGTTCCCGGAAATCGATGGTGCTACGACGAGGTTACGCCTTGACCTCGCGCGCGAGAGCAGGCAAGGCTCGACGGGTGGAGTGCTCGCGATGACCTGGCTGCAGCACCTCTTCGGTTCTCAGGCGAGCGCCGCCGCCACCCTGCAGGCCCTCCAGGCTCGCTTCGGGCGCTTCCTCTCGCTGCTCGAGAACAACCACCGCGTACTGAAGGTCATCAGCGACATGGAGGAGAAGGCGCGGGGCGAGTACCTCTTCGACCTGGCCTACATCCGCAACTCGCTCGACCTCATCGAGTCCGGCCTCGACGGCATGATCGCCGACCTCGTCGCCGTCGGCGGCGAGCGCTACGGGGTCCTCCGCCCGCGCCTCAAGGCCATCGGGGCCGAGATCACCGCCAGACTCTCCGGAAGGCCGGCGCTGGTGGAGGATCGGCTCACCATCCCCCTCGGCGAATTCGGGCGCGAGCGCGCGCCCTCCGTGGGCAGCAAGACCGCGCAGCTCGGCGAGCTCAAGGGCAAGCTCGGGCTGCCCGTGCCGGACGGCTTCGCCATCAGCGCCTGGGCCTACAAGCTGTTCCTCGAGGTGAACGGGTTGCGCGAGAGCATCGACGCTCGCCTGCGCGCCCTCGACGTGCGCTGTCACGACGACCTCGTGCGGGCGAGCGAGGCGGTCCAGGGGAGCATCCTCGCGGCCAAGGTGCCCGAGGATCTCGCAGAGGCCCTCCTGCGCGACGCCCTCGACATCGAGCGGCGCACCGGCGCCAAGCGCTTCGCCTTGCGCTCGAGCGCCATCGGGGAAGACACCGCCTTCAGCTTCGCCGGCCAGTACGCGAGCTACCTCAACCTGGCGAGCCACGAGCTCGTCGACGCCTACCGGCGGATCGTGGCGAGCAAGTTCACCCCGCAGGCGATCTACTACCTCCTCAGCCACGCCCTGCTGGACTCGGACACGCCGATGGCGGTCGGCTGCATCGCCATGGTGGACGCGCGCGCGGCCGGCGTGATCTACACCGTCTGTCCGGTGAACCCTGCGGAGCAGAGCATCGTCATCCACGCCGTCCGTGGGCTAGGCAAGCTCCTCGTCGACGGCACCTTGACGCCCGACGTCTTCCGTGTCGACCGCGCCACCGGGCGCCTTCGTGAGGCCGTGCTCGCCAGGAAGCCCGTGCGCTTGCGCGCGAGCACCGGCGGCGGCGTCGAACAGGTGGCCGTGTCGGAGGCGGAGCAGTGCACCGCCGCCATCTCGGAGGCCGAGGCACGCACGCTCGCCCAGTATGCGCGTGCGGTCGAGGCGCACTACGGCGCGCCGCAGGACATCGAGTGGGCCATCGACGAGCGCGGCCAGTGCTTCCTCTTGCAAGCGCGTCCGCTGCGCCTCGTCGCTCCCGAACCGGCCGAGACACCTGCCCCGACGCAGGGCCTCGAAGCCCTCCTCGCTGGCGGCAGCACCGCCTGTCCGGGAGCCGGCGCCGGGGCCGTATTTCACGCCCGGTCCGTCCACGATCTCGCGGCCGTCCCGGCGGGAGCCGTCCTCGTCGCCCGCGATCCCGTCCCGGGGCTCGTCACGGTGATGGGCAAGGTGAGCGCCATCGTCACGTGCGTGGGTGGCGTCGCCAGCCACATGGCCACCCTCGCCCGCGAGTACCGCGTCGCGACGCTCGTCGGCCTGGAGGATGCGTTCAACCTCCCGGCCGGTCGAGAGGTCACGGTGGACGCCACCGGACGCACCATCTACGCAGGTCTACACCCCGCGCTGGTCGAGGCGCGCCGTCCCGGCACGACGAGCGTCGAGGACAATCCCGTCATCGCGCTCCTGGCCAGCGTGCTCCAGAAGGTGGCGCCGCTGAGCCTGCTGCACCCGGCCGACCCCGATTTCAAGGCGGAGCGCTGCACGACGTATCATGACCTGACGCGCTACGCGCACCAGAAGGCAATGGAGGCCATGTTCGCGACGGCTCGTGAGATGGACGATCTCTCCGGGCTCGGGCTTCGCCTGCAGAGCGGCATTCCGCTCCGGACGAGCATCATCTCGGTGGACCAGGACCTGAGCCGGTTCGGACGCGGCAAGGGGCTCACCATCGAGGCGATCGACTCGCCGCCGCTGGCCTCGTTCTGGGGCGGCGTCATGGAGGAGGGCTGGCCGTCCTTGCGCGCCGGCGCCGACATCAAGGGGTTCGCCGCGCTGATCGCGTCGACCGCGGCGGGCGCCGACAACGCCGAGTTCTGCGAGGACAGCTTCGCCATCGTCGGCCGCGAGTACCTCCTCGCGAGCTTGCGCATGGGCTACCACTTCTCGACGATCGAGGCGATCGCCTCGCCCGAGACCAGCAAGAACTACGTGCGCATCCAGTTCAAGGGGGGCGGCACGCTGCAAGACCGCCGCCTGCGGCGCGTCTCGCTCATCACCCGGGTCCTGGACGCGCTGGGCTTCGAGTCGCACAACCGCGGCGACTTCCTCGATGCTCGCGCCAGCTACGAGCCCGCCTCCGCGATCCTCGACAAGCTGCGCGTCCTGGGCCGGCTCACCATCATGACGAAGCAGCTCGACATCGCGCTCTCCAACGATGCGGTCGCCCAGTGGTACGCGAACGACTTCATCAAGAAGCTCGGACTCGAGGACGCACCGGGAAGGCCGTGATGGCGTGGCGCAAGATCGCCCAGCGCTTCGGCTCGCCCGCCTCGAAACGGCTCGCCATCCTGAGCTCGACGGCGTTCGTGCTCGCGACGGGCCTCGCGCTCACTCTCGTCTACCAGAGCGCGCGGGTCATGGTCGCGCGCGTCTCCGACGACTTCAACGAGCAGCAGCTCATCCTGGCGCGCCAGGCGGCGGCACAGATCGACGCGCGCCTGCGGGGCATCGCGCTCGATCTCGAGGGCGTGCAGAAGTACCTCGGCGTCGCGGGCGAGGCCCACCTGCCGTTCCTCGCCGTCGGGGCCCTCGAGCGCAGCGGCCCGGCGGGCATGCGCGCGCTCGCGCTCGTCGATTCGGCGGGTCGGCCGCGGCGGACGTGGGGCGCCGCCGAGCCCTCACCCGCTCTAGGGAGCCTGGGCGCCTACTGCGTGTCGGCCGTGGCGTCGGCGACGCGGCTCGGCCCTCTCACGTCGCGGGTAGTGAAGGGCAAGACCGTCGTGGAGAGCGTGCTGTGCGCGCCGGTGCAAGGCGGCGCCATCCTGGCGCTCATCGACGTCTCGCAGCTCGTCGGCGGGGTGACGGAGGGGATCCGATCGGGGCGCACAGGCTACGCCTGGGTCATCGACGACAAGGGGACCTTCCTCGCCCACGCCGACCCCGAGTTCGTCACCCGCAACGCGTTCGCGGCCCGCCACGAGCGGCGTCCCTACATCAGCTTCTCCGCCATCAACACCATCATGAAGGACCGCATGCTGCGGGGCGAGGAGGGCACCGGGAGCTACGTGAGCGGCTGGCACCGCGGCGTGCAGGGCGAGATCGCGAAGCTCATCGCCTATTCCCCTGTGCGCAGCGCCGTGGTGCCCGCGGGGGCGGTCTGGTCGGTCGCGGTGGTCGCCCCCACCGCCGAGGTCGGCGAGGCCGTCCACCACATCTACGTGCGCCAGCTCTGGACCCAGGCTGCCGTGCTCGCGACGCTGCTCGTCTTCGCGGCCACCGCGTCGCTCTACCAGCGTCGTCTCTCGAAGGCGCTGCGCGCCCACGTGTACCGGCAGGAGGAGTACATCTCGAGCATGCTGCAGAGCTCGATGGACGCCATCATCTTCATCGACAACGAGAACCGGGTGCAGGCCTGGAACAAGGGCGCCGAGCATATCTTCGGATTCACCGCCGAGGAGATGGTGGGCAAGACCTTCCACCAGCTGGTGCCCCCCGAGCTCGACGCCGACAAGGAGCTCTCGCGCATCCAGCGGGAGGTGAACGAGAAGGGGTACATGCGCCACTACGTGGCGACGCGCCGGACCAAGGACGGGCGCCGCATCACGATCGACCTGTCGCGCACCCTGGTGCGCGAGTCCCACGGCAACCCCATCGGCAGCGTCGCCATCATGCGAGACATCACCGAGCAGGTCGAGCTCAGCCAGCGCATCTACAGCACCGAGAAGCTCGCCTCGATCGGCACGCTCGCCGCCGGGGTGGCGCACGAGATCAACAACCCGCTCGCCGTCATCCTCGGGTTCGCCGACCTGCTGCTCGAGCGTCTCCCCCCCGGCTCGCGGGAGCACGAGGACGTGAAGCTCATCGAGCACAACGCCAACCACGCCAGGAAGGTGGTGCAGGACATCCTCGGGTTCGCGCGCGTCAGCGAGGGCCTCGCGGACACCGTCGACGTGGTGGCGGCGATCGACACCGTGCTCACCGTCTCGAACAGCACGCTCAGCACGCGCAAGATCTCGGTCGTGAAGAAGCTGTCCGAGTGGCTGCCCCGCGTGCGCGGCGACCCGCGCGAGCTGCAGCAGGTGGTCCTGAACCTCATCAGCAACGGCATCGCGGCCATGGAGCCGGGCGGCGGCACCCTCACCATCCGCGCCTGGCAAGACGAGGCCGGCGTTCACTTCAGCGTGGCGGACACCGGCGTCGGAATCCCCGAGAGGATCAAGACCCGCATCTTCGACCCCTTCTTCACCACGAAGAAGTTCGGCGAGGGCACCGGGCTCGGCCTCTCGCTGTGCTATGGCATCGTCAAGAAGTACGGCGGCAGGATCTCGTTCCAGAGCGTGTCGCAGGAGGAGGGCGGGGAAAGGCCGAGCGGCACGACGTTCACGGTGACCATGCCGGTGGCGAGCGCAGAGGCGGAAGGAGCGGTCGCATGAAGCAGCGGATCCTGGCTGTCGACGACGAGCCTCACATGCTGCTCCTGCTCGAGCGCATCATCACCGAGAAGACCCCCTTCTCCATCGTCACCACCAACAACCCGCTCGAGGTACCGAAGATCCTGCAGAACGAGCAGTTCGACCTCATCATCACCGACCTCAAGATGCCCGGCCTCGACGGGCTCGAGATCCTGCGCTCGATCCGGACCGGGGACCGCTTCGAGCAGGTGATCATGATCACCGCCTTCGGGTCGCTCGAGAGCGCGGTGGAGGCGATGTCGCAGGGTGTCTTCGACTACATCACGAAGCCGTTCAAGAAGGAGCAGATCATCTTCGCCGTCGATCGCGCCATGCGCTGGCAGCGGGTGAGGCGCGACCTGATGAACGTCGAGGCCCTCTTCGCGCTCGAGCCATACAGCGCCGCGGAGCAGGCGTTCAGCCGGGAGTACGCGCGGCGGCTCGCGGCCCGCCACGGAGGAGACGTCGCGGAAATGTCCCGGCGCTCCGGCATTCCGGGGGAGGCGATCCGCTCGGCCATGGCGTCGACGTCCAACGAGGGAGGTCAGACGCGATGAACGTACGCGAGGAGACCGGCAAGGAGCCGAAGCGCGCCATCGACGTGATGATCCCGCTCGAAGACTACCCGCACATCCCCTACTGGTTCACGTTGCGGCAGGCCATGGCCGAGATGGAGAGCAGCCAGCTCGAGTTCGAGGGTCGGAAGTCGCTGCCTCGGGGCGTGCTCGTCTTCGACGAGCGCTACCAGCTGCTGGGGACGGCGGGGCGGCGCGACATCCTGTGGGGCCTCGAGCCGGACTTCATGGCGCCCGGCCACCACCAGAAGCAACCCTTTGACGTGGCGGTGGACGCGAACCTGTCGGAGCTCTCCTTCGACCGGATGGCGACGGGCCTCCGCGAGCGCGCCGAGCGCCCGGTGAGCGACGTCATGATGCCGGTCACGGTGACCGTCCAGGCAGACGATCACTTCATCAAGGTCGTCCACGAGATGACCCGGAACGACCTGAGCTTCATTCCCGTGCTGCAAGGCGGAAAGGTGGTGGGGGTCGTGCGGACGGTCGAGCTCTTCGCCGAGATCGCTCGCCTAGTCCTTTAGGGCCAGGGCACGTCCGGGCCGGACACCGGACGCGTCAGGCGCCGAGAAAACCTTCCATCGCTCGGCGCGTTCGCTCCATAAGCGCGCTTTATCGCCTCCCTCAAGACGATCCCAGTTTCAACGAGGCCGGCAGCGGCGCTAAGGTAGAAGCTCGGAGCCTGACAGGCAGGAGCACCATGGCGATGGAGCCAGGGCGATGGCAGCGAGAGCCGCGGCCGAATCGTGGGCTACCGCTCCCGCCCAGGGACATCTATCTCGCGCCCGCGCAGCGCAAGTACGACTGGCTGCGCATCGCGGTCGTGGCGCTCGGCCTCGGCCTGTTCGCCCTCCTCTACCTCCTGCCGCATCCGCCGGACGCGGTCGATCCCCAAGGGCACCGCTTCGCCCTGACGCGAGAAGGCCAGGCGTCGCTCGCCCTCTTCGTCTTCGCCGCCTTGTGGTGGGCTTTCGAGGTCGTTCCGATCGGGGTGACCGGCTGCGCCGTGGGCGTCCTTCAGGTCATCCTGCTCATCCGCCCGGCCCGGGCGGCCATGGGCGACTTCCTCGATCCCGCCATGTGGTTCGTCCTGGGCTCGCTGGTGGTGGGGATGGCGTTCGCCCGCACGGGACTGACGCAGCGGCTCGCGTATCCCATGTTGCTGCTCTTCGGGGAGCGCACCTGCTTCATCTACCTAGGCGCCTTCGCGACGACGGCGGTGCTGGCGCTCTTCATGGCCCACACGGCCGCCGCGGCGGCGGTGTTCCCGCTGCTCATGGCCATCTACCCGCTCTACGACGAGGGCAGGCATCCCACGCGCTTCGGCAAGGGCCTCTTCATCGGCATGGCGATGACCGCGGGCGCCTCGAGCATCGTGACCCTGCTCGGCTCGGGCCGCGCCGCGGTGAGCGCCGGCTTCTTCGAGCAGATGGCCGGGCGCGACGTCTCGTTCTTCGCGTTCAGCTACTACCTCCTGCCGCTCGGCTGGGCCCTCGTGTTGGCGCTCTGGCTGCTCATGCTGGTGCTCTTCCCTCCGGAGAAGCGGAGCATCGTCGGCCTGCGGGAGCGGCTCCAGGCCATCCACCGCAAGCTGGGCCCGATCTCGGGGCGAGAGCTCGTCACGCTCGCCGTGGTCGCGCTCATGTTCCTCGCCCTGGCCGTCGGCACCTTCGCCCCGGCTGCGGCCCCTCACAAGAGTGCCGTCGTCGTCGCCGCCGTGGTGGCCCTCTTCATCACCGGCGTGCTCAAGATCGACGACCTCGAGGCCATACCCTGGAACATCGTCCTCCTCTTCGGCGGCGCGACCAGCATGGGCGTGTGCCTCTGGCAGACGGGCGCCGCCCGCTGGGTGGCGGTGCACGGCCTCGCCCTCTGGGCGAACGCTCACTGGCTCGTCTTCGTGCTCGGCCTCGCCCTGATCGTGCTCGTCCTCACCAACTTCATCGTCAACGTGGCTGTCCTCGCGCTGCTGCTGCCGGTCGGGCTGGTGACGGCACCCTACCTCGGCCTCTCGCCGGAGGTGGTCTTCTACACGACCCTCTCGGCGTCGGGACTGCCGCTGCTGCTCCTCATCGGCGCGGCGCCCAACGCCATGGCCTACGAGAGCCGGCAGTTCACCTCGCGTGAGTTCCTGCGGGCGGGCATACCCGCCAGCGCGGTCGTCCTCGCCGTGCTGGCGCTGTTCGCGATCGTCGTCTGGCCGCTCATGGGGATGCCCATCCGACTCTGAGGCGAGTTCATGTCCAAGACCCCGGGCCCGGATCGCGCTGACGCACCTCACCAGAGCAGGGACCCGGCCGGGGCTGATGTGACAGATCGTCGCGCGGCAGAAGGCCCCGGTGCGGCCGTTCGTCGCATCGAGCTCGCCTCCCTCTCCGACTTCGCCGCCGGGATTGCCCACGAAATCAACAATCCTCTGGCAATCATCATTGAGGCGGCCGGCTGGGTGGAGGACCTCCTCGACGACGAGATGAAGAAGAGCCGCCACCTCGACGAGATGCGCCGCGCTCTGCGGCAGATCGTCACGCAGGCCGGTCGCTGCCGGGATATCACGCACAACCTGCTAAGCTTCGCGAATCGCGTTCCCGGCAGGCTCGATGACGTACGGCTCGACGATCTCATCCGCGAAGTGGTGGCCACCCTGGAGAAGCGCGCGGCGAGCCGCCGCGTCGCAATCGCATTGCATCTCGACGCAAACGTGCCGAAGCAGCACCTGTCACCCACGGAAGTCCAGCAGGTGCTCGTGAACCTCATCGGCAACGCGATCGACGCACTGGAACCGAAGGGCGGCCACATCGACGTGACGATGCGCTGGGCGCAGGGCGAAACGCTCATCGACGTCGCCGACGACGGCTGCGGCATTCCTGCGGAGATCCTGCCCCGCATCTTTGACCCGTTCTTCACCACGAAGCCGGTCGGCAAGGGCACCGGCCTCGGGCTCGCCATCTGCTACGGCATCGTGAAGAACCTGGGCGGATCGATGACGGCCGAGTCCAAGGTCGACAGAGGCACGACCTTCCATCTGCGCTTCCCGGAGCACCCCGCGGGCGGCGAGAGGTCGCCCGCGCGCGTCGACATCGACGAGGACGAGGGGGGCTTCGGACCGGCGCCGCAGGTGCCCACCACCGTGCTCGTCGCCGACGACGAGGCGGGCTTCGCCGAGATGCTGGGCAAGCGGATGGCGCGGCGCAACATCGTCGTCCTCACCGCCTCGGGCGGCGAGGAGACCCTCGCCCAGCTGCACGCCAACCCGGCCATCGACGTCGTCGTCCTCGACGTGAAGATGCCCGACATGGAAGGCCCCGAGGTGCTCGCCGAGATCAAGCGACGGGCGCCGCTCGTCGAGGTCATCCTGCTCTCGGGCCACACCACGGTCGAGTCGGCCATCGACGGTATGCGGCTCGGCGCGTTCGACTACCTCGTGAAGCCCTGCGAGCTCAGCGTGCTCGTCGCGCAGATCGAGAAGGCGCGCGCGAGGAAGCTCCGGCAGGAGGAGCGGATCATGGAGGCCCGTCTCAGGGAGATCACGATGCGGCGCCTGTAGCCCGCGTCGCACGACGTAGCGCGGGGTCCGCCCCTCGCTGGAAGTGAGCAGGGGTCGGCGGGACGTAGCGCGGGGGCTTGTCCCCCGCCAGAAGGCGAAGCGGAGGCAAGGCATGGAAGAGTTCACGGTACTGCTGGTGGACGACGAGGTCGAGTTCAGGGACCTCCTCGCCAAGCGCCTGATCAAGCGCAAGCTCCATGTCCTCACCGCGGGCGACGGCGCCGAGGCGCTGCGCGTCCTGGGCTCGACGCCCGTCGACGTCGTGGTCCTCGACGTCCGCATGCCAGGCATGAGCGGCACGGACGCGCTCCGGGAAATCAAGGCCCGCCTGCCGAACGTCGAGGTCATCATGCTGACCGGACACGCGCAGCTCGACGTGGCCCTGGCAGGCATGGAGCTGGGCGCCTTCGACTACCTTCTCAAGCCGGTGGATCTGGACGCCCTGCTCTACCGGCTGCAGGACGCTTACCGCAGGAAGCATCTACGAGAGGCAGGTGGTTCGGCCGGGTCGTGAGCTGCCCCTCGCGACGCGGCCGGCAGGTCCTTCAGGCACCGTAGACATTGTCGTGAGCTGCCCCTCGCGACATGAGCCGACAGTGCCTCTTCTACAGGAGACGTGATGAGAGCCTTGTTCGAAGCCCTGCAGGCCGCAGCCGTCTCGCACGCCCTCTGGGAGCGCGAGATGGCGACCAATATCCTCCGGAGCAAGCGGCGGTTGTTCGTCCTGGCGCTGCTCCTCGTCCCGATCGCGGTCGTGAGCGTCTGCTACGCCGCGCCCCTGCCTTCCGTCATCGGGGGCAAGGAGACCTACGCGCCCGTCTTCTTCACGCCCACCATCTTCGTCGCCTCCATCCTGGTCGGCCTGTGCGCGGGCCTCATCACGGGCTGCATCGGCGCGGGCGGCGGCTTCGTCATCACGCCTGCGCTCATGAGCGTAGGCGTGAAGGGCATCCTCGCGGTCGGCACCGACCTGTTCCACATCTTCGCCAAGGCGATCATGGGGACGGCCGTGCACAAGAAGCTCGGCAACGTTTCGGTGAAGCTCGCCGTCGCGTTCCTGGTCGGCTCGGGCTTCGGCGCGACCCTGGGCGGCACGCTCAACCGGGCGCTCTACAAGATGGACCCGGTCCTGAGCGACACCTTCATCAACGTCGTCTACGTGGTGCTGCTGGGCTTCCTCGGCATCTACGCGACGTACGACTACCTGAGCTTGCGGAAGGCATCCGCCGTCGGCGCGCACGTGGGCGACAGCGCCCACGGCCGGGCGGCAGCCACCAAGAAGGGCGGGGTCGTCGCGACGCTGCAGGGCATGAAGATCCCGCCGCTCATCACCTTCGACGAGGACCTCGTCCCGGGCGGCAAGAAGATCCCGGCGCTGTTCGTCGCCATCGCGGGCGCCATCGTGGGCCTCGCCGCGGCGATCATGGGCGTCGGCGGCGGCTTCCTGACCTTCCCCATCTTCGTCTACGTGCTCGGCGTCTCCTCCTTCACCACGGTGGGCACGGACATCCTGCAGATCATCTTCACGGCCGGCTGGGCCTGCGTCACGCAGTACGCCATCTACGGCTTCATCTTCTACACGCTCGCCATGGGCATGCTGGTCGGCTCGCTCCTCGGCATCCAGGTCGGCGCGCTCACGACGAAGGTCGTGAAGGGCATCCACATCCGCGGCTTCTACGCCATCACCATCCTGGCCGGCTTCATCAACCGGCTCTTCGCGCTGCCCGGAAAGCTCGTCGAGATGAAGCTCATCTCGCTGCCGAAGGGGCTCATCAAGGTCTTCGACTTCCTCGGATTCTACGTCTTCTTCATCGTGGTCGGCGTATTCGCGGTCTGGGTCATGTGGGAGTTCTTCGGGAAGATCGGCGTCCTCCGCGGCGACGTCGCCCCGGCTGCAGAATCCACGAAGCGAACCAAGTCGGCGGCGGGGGTCTAGGTCATGCTCATCGTCAACAAGCGACCTTTCTACACCGGTCTCGTCATGGCGTTCGGGTTTGCCGCCGTCCTCGTGCTCTTCTTCATGCCGGTCCTCGATGGCCGTACCCCGCTCCAGTCGGCCGACGACCTCTTCAACTCCGTCTCCAAGGACTCGAGCTACTACATCCCGTCGCTGCGCGAGCACGCCGAGGCCCGTCGCAACGACCAGCTCGACATGCGCCTCACCATGCCCGACGCCGAGGCGGCGTCCCAGGCGGCCGCCGTGCTCACGGCCAGCGGCGCCCAGGCGACCGCAACCGGCGCCGTGGTGGCGGTGAAGGGCGGCCTCGGTCAGTTGCTCGGCGCGGCCCTCGACGACGCCGACGTCGCCTTCAAGAACAGCAAGGAGGCTCGCGGCCTCGGCGCCAGGGTGACGATGTTCGCGTGGTGGAACACGCTCAAGCAAGTCTACAAGGAGCTCAGGCTGACGAGCCGGTTCGACCAGGCGTCGGCCGTCGAGGAGGTGATCAGCAAGGGGGTGGAGGTCAGCTACAACTTCTACGGCATCACGCCGAGGCCGGTCGCCGCGAACGTCCTCATCCTCACGGCGGCGCTCATCTTCTACCTCATCTATACGATGTGGTGGGGCTACTCGATCCTGTGGCTGTGCGAGGGCATCGGCCTGCAGATGAAGTCTGCGCACAAGCGGGAGCACTGAGTAGCCGGGGGCGCAGGCCGCCCCCGCCCCACCGGCAAAGCCGTCGGGGCCCCACCCGGGCCCCCCGTACGAGGATGCCAAACGTGTGGCGCTCGCTCTTCAGAGCCGTGCGACGACGTCTGTCGCGAGCCGAGTCGCCTCTTCCGCCGGAGGAGGCGGCTCGGCTGCGCGCTGCTTTCCAGGCGCGCTATCACCAGTTCAAGCTGCTCCTCAACGCGAACAACAAGGCGCTCGAGGCGATGGCCCGCCTCGAGCAGGCGCGCCGCGCGACGGAGCCCTTCGGGATGCCGTTCCTCCGCGCCAACGCCACCGCGGTCTCCGTGAACGTGGCCCAGATCATCCGGGCCCTGGACGCCCTCGCCCCCGGCAAGTACACGGGCCTGTGGGATCGCTTCCGCGAGGTCCAGCGACACCTCGAGACAGCCCTCGCCGCACCCAGCCTGCCCGAGACCCACGCGCTGGTCCTGCCGCTCGCCTCGGTCCACCGCGGGCTCGCCGGTCAGGTGGGCGGCAAGATGGCCAACCTCGGCGACCTCGCGAGCGGTCTCGGCCTCTCGATCCCGGCTGGCTTCGTGGTGACGGCACAGGGGTACGAGCGCTTCATGGCGCACAGCGACCTGCAGGCCGAGATCGATCGGCTCCTGCAAGCCGGCAGCGGCGACGATCAGCATGCGCTCGAGGTCAGCACTCGCATCCAGCAGCGCATCGTGCGAGCCGAGGTGCCCTCCGAGGTCGCGGCCGCCATCGCCGGCGCCCACGGTGAGCTCGAGCGCCTGCACGGCCCGGGCGTGCGCGTGTCGCTGCGCAGCAGCGCCCTCGGCGAGGACCTCGAGGGCGTCTCCTTCGCCGGACAGTATCGTTCCACCTTGAACGTCAGCGCCGAGAACCTCCTGCCGGTCTACAAGGAAGTGGTCGCGAGCAAGTACAACCTCCACGCCATGCTGTACCGCCTGGCGCACGGCATCCGCGACGAAGACGTCGCCATGTGCGTCGGTTGTTGCGTGATGGTCGAGGCGCGCGCCGGCGGCGTCGCCTACTCGCACGGGCCGGCCGGCGACGACGAGGCGGTAGTCGTGGCCTCGGTCTTCGGCCTGCCTCAAGCGGTCGTGGACGGCAGCGCCCCGTGCGACGTGTATCGCCTCAGCCGCAGCGGGCCGCCTCGGCTGCTCGAGACGCAGGTCGCGGTGAAGCGCGAACGGCTCGCCTGCTTCCCCGAGGAGGGCATCCAGCGGGTGCCGGTGCCCGCCGAGCTCGCCAGCCAGCCGTCGCTCTCCGAGACCGAAGCGCTCGCCGTCGCCCGCCTCGCCATGCAGCTCGAGCAGCACTACGGCGGCCCACAGGACATCGAGTGGGCCATCGACGAACGCGGCCGCCTGCACGTCCTGCAGTGTCGCCCGCTCCATCGCGCTCCGCAGCCCGGACCGCCGCCGGCGGTGGCGGAGGTACCGATCGTCGCCGGGGGCGTAACGGCGTGCCCCGGTGGCGCCGCCGGGCCGGTCTTCGTGGCGGAGCGCAACGCCGATCTGTTGCGCTTCCCCTCGGGCGCGATCCTGGTGACAGCCCAGGCCCTCCCGATGTGGGGTGCTCTCGTGGGCCGGGCCGCCGCCGTGGTGACCGAGCAGGGATCCGTGACGAGCCATCTCGCGAGCGTCGCGCGCGAGTTCGGCGTGCCAGCCCTGTTCGGCGTGGCCCACGCGACGACACGCCTCGCGCCGGAAACGGTCGTCACGGTGGACGCGTCCGGGCACGGCGTCTACGACGGCAGGCTGGAAGCCCTGCTCATGGCGAACCTGCCGGCCCCGCCCCCGCTCGCGGACACGCCGGTGCACCGCGTGCTGGAGAACGTGCTCGGCCACGTGTCGCCGCTCCACCTGCTCGACCCCGACTCGCCTGACTTCCGCCCGAGCCAGTGCCGGACCTTGCACGACATCACGCGCTTTGCACACGAGACCTCGGTGCGCGAGATGTTCTCGTTCGCGCGCGACCAGACACCGACCGAGCGCTCGAGCAAGCAGCTCGTGGTCGACGTCCCGATGCAGCTCTGGCTCCTCGACCTCGACGACGGCCTGCGCGCGCCCGTCCCCGGGAAGTACGTCCATATCGAGGACATCGTCTCGGTACCCATGCTGGCGCTGTGGGAAGGCATGCACGCCCTTCCCTGGGAGGGTCCGCCGCCGGTCGACGCCAAGGGGTTCATGTCGGTCATGTTCCAGGCCACCGCCAACCCGAGCCTGGATCCCGCCATGCAGAGCGACTACGTCGACCGGAACTACTTCATGGTGTCGCGCAGCTTCTGCAGCCTGCAGTCGCGCTTCGGGTTCCACTTCTCCACCGTCGAGGCGATGGTGGGCGACCGTGCGGCGGAGAACTACGCCAGCTTCCAGTTCAAGGGGGGCGCCGCGAATCTCACGAGGCGACTGCAGCGCGTCGCGCTGGTCGCCGACATCCTGCGCGAGAACGCGTTCACGGTCGAGACGATCGAGGACAGCCTGCGGGCCCGCCTGGAGGGGTTGGAGGAGCGCGCCATGCGCGAGAAGCTCAAGATCCTCGGCTTCCTCATCGTCCACACCCGCCAGCTCGACATGGTGATGGCCAACGAGGCCAGCAGCGCCGCCTGCCGCGAGAAGCTTCGGTCAGGCATCGCCGAGATGGCGAGTCCGAGGCCGGTGGGAGCCGCGTGAGCTCGGCGGACCACGATGTTGGCTCCCTCTCCGCCGACAAGCCGAGAGGGTCTGGGTGAGGGGTTCCGGAGTCCCCTTGCCCCCCTCACCCTAGCCCTCTCCCCCGCTGGGGGAGAGGGTATGTAGAGCGAGCTGGTCGCTGGCTGCGACCTTCTCCGCGACCTGCCCCTCTCCCCCACCGGGGAAGGGGGATGGTGGCGAGCCGGAGCCCGGGCCAGATCCTTCTCCGTCACGCTCCAACGTCGTCGCCGAGGCCGGCGGGAGCCTCCCCGGGCACGATCTCGATCGTCCGGACGCCCGGCACCTCGGCCAGGGTCGTCCGCAGGTCTCGCTCCCACGTCTCGAACCCGATGCTGGGCGCGATCCCGTAGACGCGAACGTGTGCGCTCGTCACGTCGGCCTCGATGGTCACGTCCAGCCCGCGCGTGCGGGGTGAGCGAAGCAGTCCCGCCTGGCAGACCGCCTTGAGCCGGAGGCTGCGCAGCTGTTCTCGGTCGTACGCGGTAGGCTGCATCTCGATGCTCTGGGCGATGGACGCGACCGCACGGGTCATGGTGTCGAGCCGCAGCTTGTCGGGGTTGAGCACCATGTCGTAGAGGTCCGGGTTCCTCCAGTCCACGCCGTACAGGAACTGGCTCCAGCGCAGCCGGCGCTCGTCCACCTCCCGGATGTAGGTCCTGGCTTGCGCCTCCGTCATCCCGCGCGTGCGGACGAGCATCTCGACGCGGTAGCCGTCGGGCGCCGCGAGCCGCACCCGCAACACGCGGCGGTAGCCGGCGAGGAGCAGGTGCGCGAGGTGCCCGACATAGACGAGGTCGCCGGCGAGCACGAGATCGATGAGGGCCGTCTGGAAACAGGCGAGGTAATGGCTCCGCTTGTTGGAGAAGGGATGCCAGAACGACGGCGGCCGCTGGTCGATGAAGCTCATGTCGCCGAGCCCCGTCTCCTCGATGCCGTAGGACTTGGCCGCTTCGTACACCTCTTCGCGAGAGACCACGCGGCACCCGAGGACCCCAGCCAGGCGCTCACCGAGCTGGACCGCAGACTCCAGGGTTCCACGGGCGATCGTGACCATTGCCATCGTGCTCACTCCTCGTCCAGGTCTCGACCTCGGCCTATGCGTTGCCCTGCCTCGCCCGATGCGCTCCTTCGGGCATGCTACTCTTTTCCCTGGGCCGGGGCATTCAGCCCTTCTCGCGTGGCGTCCACGGGCGACAGGGCTCCCGCCAGGAAGGCCTCGGCGTAGAGCTCGATCTGCGCGTCGCTGTACATCGACACGTCGGCATTCCGCACCGCGCCCATGAGCCGCCCGAGCTCACGCAGGAGCGCAAGGGCATCGGCCTCCGGGAGCTTGCGCCGGCTGGCGTCGACGTGATCCGCCCGCTGCACGACGACGAAGCCCCAGCGGCGCAGCACGTGCGCGATGAAGCTGGCGCGGCGGACGCGCCGGACCGGGGAGGCGGCCCCTCCCTTGAAGCGATAGCTCACGTAATTGCGGTGCGGCGACGGGCTCGCGTACGCGTCGAGGCTGGCGAAATGGTAGCCCATGCGAGCGGAGTAGTTCACGTAGTGCTCGGAGACCAGCACGCAGGAATCGCTCCCCAGCTCGGCGGTGGCGCGCTCGTGGTCGATCATGCTGTTGAGGACGAGGCTTGCGAAGCCACGCAGCTCGATGGGGACCGCGCGCGACCACGGCAGGCCCGGCGTGCACATCCCCTCGATCAGGGCTCTGAAGGGAGGGGAGGCGATGTCCTCGGGCCGCACCGAGTGCTCGCCAGCGGTCGCGAGGATCCCGCCGCCCAGGTCGACGACGAAGGTCTCGAGCGGCACAGGGAAGTCTAGGCGGCGGGCGCGGTTCCGGTGGCGCTGGGCGCTCCTGTTGGCCTCGAACATCTCGCGGATTGCCATCTCGTGGCAGTAGCGGGCGACGTCGTGCGCGGTACGGCAGCCACGCGGCGAGAAGGAAGCGGCGTGCGAGTCCGTCAGCTCGAGCGGCGTGACGCGGGCGGCCGCGGCGCTCACCGCGCGATAGACCGGTCCCGCCGTGAAGCTCTCCCGGGATTCCCCGGAGGCGCGCTCCGCGTGGTCCGCCTCGTCCGGACCACGTGGGCGCGGTTTCGCAAAACGCTCGGCCATGACACCGATGAGCGCCTTCCGGACCTCGCCGGCGATGGCCTCGAGTCGATGGCGCAGCGCGGAGTAACGCCCGCCCGACAGCCGGGACAGGCTCGCGACCATCTCCAGCGTGCTCTCGAGGATGTCGCCCAGCAGCCGCTCGGCGCTGGCATACGCGAAGGGCTGCTCCCGCGCCAGCAGCTCGGTCAGGGAGCCCATCCGCTCGAGCGCCGCTTCGTTGGCCTCGAGCAGCCGTTGGAATTCCAGATACTGGGCGGCGGCGAGCTGCTCGGGGGTGGTCCCCGAGCCAGCCGCGAGCGTCTTACGGAAGCGCGCGAATAGCTTCCACGTCATGACGCACCGCTAAGCGATTGCGACGACCACGTGAGCGAGCCCGGGCCCGCGCCCGTGTTCTCGGGCTCGGACACGGGCTCTGGCCCAATCCAGCGACGCTGTCAAACGAGCTCGGTCCGCTTCTTCTCCGCGACCGCCCCTTGAATGAGCTTGACGGTGACGAGGAGAGACATGCCGCCCGCCGCCGCCAGCACCACGAATCCCGCGGCGTTCCCCAGCCACGGGACGTTCAGGATCCCTTGCGCCTGCTTCAGCGTCACCGACGTGCCGGCCAGGAGGATCATGATGGCAAAGAGCAAGCGGATCCCGTAGCCGCGCACGTAGCGGGTCGCGAGGACACCGATCTGCGCGCCGACGGCGGCGCCGAGGAGCATCACGAAGGCGGCGACGATCTCCGTCCGGCCCTTCAAGGAGTACGAGAAGCAGCCGTAGCCGGCCATGAGGAGGACGCACAGGAGGCTCGTGCCCACCGCGACCGCCGTCGGGCAGCCGATGAGGTAGATGAGGCACGGCAGGAGGATGAAGCCGCCTCCGACGCCCATGAAGCCGGAGAGGAAGCCGGTCAGCGTGAAGATCGCCAGGATGACGAAGAACGAGACCTGGTCGATGCCCGAGGCAGGCAGCGAGACCATGGGCGGGATTCGCAGCGAGTGCAGCTTGTGCGAGATGCCGGCCTTGGGGGCGACAGGCGCGGTCTTGGAGGTGCCCACCGCCTTGGTCTGGCGGGTGGCGCGCATGTAGTCATACGTCATGTAGATGCCGAGCCCGTACAGGAGCGCCATGTACACCCAGCGCACGACGAGCCCGACGTTGCCGACTTGCTCGAGCTTCATCACCATCTGGGCGCCGAGCTCGACGCCGATCACCGAGCCGACGATGGAGATGAGGCCGAGCCTGAAGTCGACGTTCCCCATCTTGCTGTGCTTCTTGGTGGCGATGATCGACTTGCCGAAGATGTGCGCCAGGTCGGTGCCGATGGCGAACGACATGTTGAAGCCGAAGATGTTGAGGGCCGGCGTCACGATCCACGCACCGCCCACGCCGAAGAACCCGCCCAGCACACCGACGCAGAACCCGAGCCCGAGCAGGAGCGGGATGCTGAAGCTCATCTGCGCGATCGGGAGATATACAGTCAAAGCGTCCATGGAGTCTCCCTTACTCGCGGTGTTCGACCTTCGTGACCTTGAGTCCCAAGCGTCCGAGCACGGCGTCGACGACGAACGCGATGGCGATGCCGAAGGAGGCCATCGCAACGGTGGTCACCGCGGCGTAGAGCACGCGGTGGTCATTGTAGAGGTTCCCGAGGATGAGATTGGTACCCGAGAGCCCCGCCGTATTGACGTGGTAATCGAGCGCCGTCGCCGGCTCTCCACCGGAAGCCAGGACACACAACGGCACGAGCCAGAGCCCGGCCATCGACACAACGAATCGCCGCATGGTCACCTCGTCAGGCTGACATCTCGGATGGTCGGGCTACTGGTGCTTGTACGATCGAGCTATCTGGAAGTAGCTACGAGCTCATGCTCGCCGCGGAGCTAGTTTACAATGAAAGAGGCCAGGCCGTGAATGCGACAAACTGTCGCACTGGCCTGGCCTCGGAAGATCTGCCTCTCGACCTACTTCTTGGCGTCGATCGCCTGGTAGTAGCCCATGAGAATGCGAGCCACCTCGGGACGGCTGAACTCGGGCGGGAGGTCCATGCCCTTGCCCAGCATCTCGCGGACCTTCGTGCCGGACAGGTTGACGAAGTCCTCGGGCTTGTGGTCGGGAGCGTCGCGCATCATGACGACGCGGCCGAGCTTCTTGCTCCACGCGGTGTTGTCGGCCTTGTAGATCTCGATGCCCAGGGCGCCCTTCGGAACCTCCTGGTCGAAGATCGTCTGCGCGTCAAACGGCCCGTAGTAGCTGCCGACGCCAGCGTGGTCGCGGCCGACGATGAGGTGCGTGCAGCCCGTGTTCTGGCGGAAGACGGCGTGCAGCACCGCCTCGCGGGGACCGGCGTACAGCATGTCGTAGCCGTAACCGCTGATGAGGACGGTGTTCTTCGGGAAGTACAGCTCGACCATCTTGCGGATGGACGCGTCGCGCACGTCGGCGGGGATGTCGCCGGGCTTGAGCTTGCCCAGCAGCATGTGGATGAGGATTCCGTCCGCCTTGAGATCCTTGTGCGCCATGCGGCAGAGCTCTTCATGGGCCCGGTGCATGGGGTTGCGGGTCTGGAAGGCGACGATCTTGTTCCAGCCGAGCTTCTGCATCTCCTCGCGGAGCTGATAGGCCGTGCGGAAGGTCTCCGGGAAGTCCTTCTCGAAGTACGAGTAGTTGAGGACCTTGATGGGGCCGGA
>JBGQLS010000060.1:0-20138 GCA_041500205.1 Anaeromyxobacteraceae bacterium
CCCATCGGCCTCGCGATCGACCTCGCGCTCGAGATCGGGCAGATCGGCGGGATCACCATCTCGCAGGCCCAGTTCCTCATCGGTCCGGAGTTCCGGTTCTGAGCGAGCATCATCACCCCTCCCCAATGTTCTCGAACCCCTCACCCCGACCCTCTCCCCTTGCGAGGGGAGAGGGGGCCTGGATCCACTCCTTCAGGAGCCAGACACCTGGCCGGCAGGAGCCCAGCATCTGGGCCAGCAGGATTCCAACACCTGACCAGCAGGAGCCCAGCATCTGACCAGGCCCGCTTCGCGGGGAGGTAGAGCGCCCCGCTCATCCAGCACGGTGCGCCCTTCACCTCCCTTGCCCCGCGCAGGGACCCCTGGTCGCGCTTGTCGCGGCGAACTCCTGGCCGGGTCCCGTCGCGGCCAGGAGCAGGGGCGCAAGATCGCGACGGCTTGGCCGGCGCGATCGAAGATGGGTGACGAGACCGCGGCGGCTCCGCCGGGGACTCTTGACCGCGCTCGTCGCGGTCAAGGGCGGGGTCGCGAGACCGCGACGGCTCCGCCGGCGGGGTCGAGGAAAGGTCGGGGTGAGGGGCAGGTCTCGACCGGCCTCGATGTCCTGGTCAAGGAGCGCTTCCGGGCGCTGCGCGGCCTGCGGGTCGGGCTCGTGTGCAATCCCACCTCCGTGGATCGCTCGCTCCGGCACGCGGCGGACCTCCTGGCCGCCGCGCCGGGGGTGAAGCTGACGGCGCTCTTCGGCCCCGAGCACGGCGTCCGCGGCGACGCGCAGTACATGGCGGCGGTGGGTGACGAGCGCGATCGGCGTACCGGCCTGCCAGTCCACTCTCTGTACGGCAATACGCGCGCCTCCCTCGCGCCCACGCCCCCGCAGCTCGCCGGACTCGACGCGCTCGTCTTCGACATCCAGGACGTCGGCGCCCGCTACTACACGTACCAGGCCACCATGATGCTCTGCATGGAAGCGGCGGCCCGGGCCCGGCTCCGCTTCTTCGTGCTCGACCGCCCCAATCCCATCGGTGGGATCTCCGTCGAGGGGCCGCGGCTCCTGCCCGGCTTCGAGAGCTTCTGCGGCCTGCACGACCTCGCGCCGCGGCACGGGATGACGGTGGGTGAGCTGGCGGAGGCCTTCCGGCTGGAACGCGGGCTCACGGACCTCGAGCTCACCGTGGTGGAGTGCCGGGGCTGGCGGCGGGCGATGCACCAGCGCGAGACGGGGCTGCCCTGGGTCTTTCCCTCGCCCAACATGCCCACGCCGGAGACCGCGCTCGTCTACCCGGGCATGTGCCTGCTCGAGGGGACGAACCTCTCCGAGGGGCGTGGGACGACGCGGCCGTTCGAGGTCTTCGGCGCGCCCTGGCTCGACTCGGACCAGCTGCTGGAGGCGCTCTCCGCGGAGAGGCTCCCCGGATTGCGGTTGCGGCCCGTGAGCTTCGTCCCGACCTTCGACAAGCATCGCGGCGAGCGGTGCCACGGGGTGGAGCTGTTCGTCGTGGATCGGGGCGCGTTCCGCCCGTTCCTCACCGGCACCGCGTGCGTGGCCGCCGCCCGCGCCCTCGCGCCGGGTGAATTCCACTGGCGGACGGAGAGCTACGAGTTCGTGGAGGACGTACCGGCCTTCGACCTCTTGTGCGGGTCCTCCCGCGAGCGGGAGCGGATCGAGCAGGGCGCGCGCGCCCGGGAGCTGGCGCGGGGCTGGGCGCCCGAGGAACGCGCTTTCGCGCGCCGGCGGATGCGCTATCTTCGCTACCCTGAATGAGTCTCTCTCAACTTCCTGATGCGGGTGCGTCGCCGGCGACCGTACGCGAGATGGCGCTCCTCGGCGGCTCCTTCAACCCGCCCCACGTCGCCCACATGATGGCGGCATACTGGACGCTCGCCACGCAGGGAATCTCCGAGGTCTGGCTGCTGCCCGCCTACCGGCATCCGTTCGGGAAGGCGCTCGCGCCCTTCGAGGATCGCGTGAGGATGTGCGAGCTGGCGGCGGAGGCCGTTCAGGGCGTCCAGGTTTGCACGGCCGAGGCCGATCTCGCCGGCGATCCGCTGGTGGGGAAGACAGCGCGGACGCTCGAGCACCTCGTCGAGAGGTATCCGGCGCTTCGGTTCGCGCTCGTGATCGGCGCGGACATCGTGGCCGAGACGGACAGATGGTACCGGTGGGATCGGATCGTGCAACTCGCCCGCGTCATCGTCGTGGGCCGACAGGGCCATCCCGACGCCGCCGGGGCCCTCCCGCCGTTGCCCGGGATCTCCAGCACCGAGGTACGCTCGCGCATCGCGCGCGGTGAGAGTGTCGCGGCGCTCGTGCCGGCGCCCGTGCTCCGGTACATCGAGGAGCGCGGGCTGTATCGTTGATGACCGTGGGTCCCGCGCTCACGCGCGCGCGAAGTGGAGCCCGGCGCTCGCCGAGACGCGGATGACGTCGCCCGGGGCGTACTCACCGGCGAGGATCCGCTCCGCGAGCGGCGCCTCCACCAGCCGCTGGACCGCCCCTCGCATGGGCCGCGCGCCCAGCGCCGGGTCGTACCCGCCGTTGTCGAGGAGGTGCTCCGCCACCTCGCCGCCCGCGATGAAGCGGATCTTGCGCTCCGCGAACAGGCGCGCAGAGGACTGCGCGAGGAGGAGCGCCGCGATCCGCTTCACGTCGCCGCGGCCAAGCGGTGGGAAGAGGATCCGCTCGTCGAGACGGTTCCACAGCTCGGGTGGGAGCGCGGCGCGGGCGGCGGCGAGGGCCTGCTCCTCGCGCGTCGTGGAGGGGGCGCCGGCGCCGAAGCCGATCGTGCCGGACGAGGCCCGGGTCGCCTCCGCGCCGCCCAGGTTCGACGTGAGGACGACGACGGTGTTGCAGAAGTCCACCTGCCTGCCGCGGCCGTCCGTGAGCCGTCCCTCCTCCAAGATCTGGAGGAGCAGCATGAGGACGTCGCGGTGGCCCTTCTCGATCTCGTCCAGGACCACCACGCTCGCGGGCCGGCGGCGCACCGCCTCGGTGAGCTGCCCACCTTCGCCGTATCCGACGTATCCCGGGGCGGCGCCCACCAGCCGTGCGACGCCGGTCGCCTCGGCGCATTCGCTCATGTCGACTCGAACGAGGGCGTCCGTGCTGCCGTAGAGGGCGTCGGCCAGGGCGCGCGCGAGCTCGGTCTTGCCGACGCCGGTCGGCCCGAGGAAGAGGAAGCTCCCCATGGGCCTCCGCGAGGCGAACCCGGCGTAGTTGCGGCGCAGCACGGCCGTGACCCGCTCGATGGCCTCGGCGTGCCCCAGCACGCGCTCCGAGAGCACGCGGGCGATGCCAAGGACGCGGCCCTGGTCGGAGGCGACGAGGCGCGATTCGGGGATCCCCGCCATCTTGGCGACGATGCGGGCGACCAGCGTCGCGTCCACCTCGGCGGCTCCTTCGCGCCGGGCGCGCGAGCCGGCCAGGTCGATCACGGCGATGGCCTTGTCGGGCAGGAAGCGGTCGGTCAGGTAGCGCGCCGAGAGTGATGCCGCCGCTTCGAGCGCTCCGGCCGCGTACCTCACGCGATGGTGTTGCGCGTAGCGCGCGACGAGTCCCTCCAGGATCCGCACCGTGTCCGGCACCGACGGCTCGCGCACGAGCACCGGTGAGAATCGCCGCTCCAGGGCCGGGTCCTTCTCGATGTGCTGGCGATACTCGTCGTGCGTGGTCGCGCCGATGCAGGGAAACTCGCCCCGGGCCAGGGCTGCCTTGAGCTCGTTCGCGGCGTCCTGCAGGCCCTCGCCGGTCGAGCCGGCGCCCACGATGGTGTGCACCTCGTCGATGAAGACGACGACGCGCCCTTGCGCGCGCCGCACCTCGTCCTTGATGCCGTTCAGCTTCTCCGAGAACGAGCCTCGCAGCTGCGTTCCGGCCAGCACGCTCGGCATGTCGATCTCGACGAGCAGGCGCTCGGGACCGCACTCGGCGAGGAGCCGCTGCGCGATTCCTTCGACGATGGCGGTCTTCCCGACGCCGGGCTCGCCCACCAGCAACGGGTTGTTGGTGCGGCGCTTCCCGAGGATGTCGATCGCCTCTTCCACCTCGCGCTCGCGGCCGATGAGGGGGTCGAGCTTGTTCGAGGCGGCGAGCTCGGTGAGGTTGCGGCCGAGCGAGGAGAGCCACGGAAAGGACGTGGGATCGAGCGCGAAGGCGGAGGCGGCCTGCGGCGCCGCGTCACCTGGTGCTCTCGCATGCAGCGCGGTGGCTTGTCCGGCGCCGTTGGACGCGCGGCGTCGGGAGGCTTGTTCGCCGCTCGTGGAATCAGAGCGGCGCGGGGGGGCTTGTTCGCCGCTGGTGGAATCAGGCCGTCGCGGAGGGGCTTGTTCGCCACTCGTGGAATCAGGCCGTAGCGCGGGGGCTTGTCCCCCGCTGCTGGAAAGGGTTGGGGAGAGGGATTGGCTTGAGATTGGCGTCCGGGTCGGTGTGGGTGAGCTCGCGGGCCGAAGGGACGAGGCCGTGCTCCGCGGCGTCAGTCCCGATCGGACGGGCTGCTGGGCGAGCTCCCTGAGCCGCCGCGGCATGCGACTCGTGAAGTAGGAGAGCGCCACGTTGCGCAGTGTCGCGAGCGGCAGGCCGCAGGCGGCGAGGAGCTGGTGGGCCGCCGCGGATCGCACGCGACTCATCGCGATGAGGAGGTGGAGGCAGTCGACCTCTTCCGCTCCGACGCCGGAGGCGACCTCCCGCGCCCGCTCGCGGAGATCGCGTTCGATCCCTTCCGGCTCGCTCGGCTTGTCGGTCATCGCCTGGAGGATCTTGTCCTCGTCGATGCCGCGATCGCGCAAGAGCAGCTCGGCGCGGTTCGGGATGGTGAAGAAGGCCAGGAGCTGGTGCGCGCTGGTGAGCTTCTGGTTCACGCTGCGCGCGATGTCCTCAGCCTCGGCGAGGACCTGGACGAGATCCGAGGATTCGATGACGACTGGCATGTCGGGACGACGATGCGATATCGGCCGTAAACGGTCAATTTTTTGACCGAATTCGAGGCGGGAACGCTCACTCGAGCCCGAGCTCCCAGAGGTCCTCCTCGTCGAGACCGAGGAAGTGCCCGACCTCGTGGATGAGCGTGATGCCGATCTGCTCGATGAGCTCGCGCCGGTCGCGTGCGAAGCGCGCGAGGTTGCGCTGGTAGAGCACGATGCTCGAAGGGAAGTGGCTCCAGGGATCCATGGAACCCTTCTGGCCCAGCGGCGCGCCGCGGAAGACGCCGAGGATCGACGGCGAGAGTGGAGGCTCGGAGCCGAGCAGGTCCTCCTCGGCTGGGAGATCCTCGACGGCGATGGCGACGTTCGAGAGATAGGTGCGGACCTGCTCGGGGAGCGCCGCCAGCGAGTTCTCCACCGCGCTGTCGAACGCCTCGTGCGAGAGCTCGACAGGCTCCGGGAACTCGTCCGGCTCGAGGCGTCGCGCCCGCGCGAAGCAGCGCTCGGCCTCCTTGGGATCGCCCAGGCGCTCTGCGATGAGCCCGAGCGTGTGGTGCGCCCAGGCTTCATCCGGCGAGCGGCGAATCACCTGCAAAAGCTGCTCTCGCGCGTCGTCGAACCGGCATAGCTCGTAGAGCGCGAACCCGCGCTCGAGCATGGCCTCGAGATGGTCGGGATGAGCCGCCAGCGCGCCTTCGAGCCGGGCGAGCGCCTCCCGCGGTTCGCCCAGCTGTGAGAGCGCCATACCCTCCAGCACGGCGAACTCGGTGGCGATCTCCGAGCCCCGCGCCTTCCGCGCCAGCTTGGAGCCGCGGCGGGCCAGCTCGAGCCCGCGCTCCAACCATTCGCGATCCGTGCTCGCCTCCTGCAGTCGATTCACGAAGAACTCCGCGGCGCTGGCAAGGAGGTCGAGGTCGCTCTCGTCCGCCGAGAGCGCCTCCTCGTAGGCCAGGCGCGCCTCCTCGATGCGACCCAGCTCGGCAAGCGCGGCCGCCCGGAAGTGGAGCGCGGGGGCGAATCGCGGCGACCGCGCGCGCACGGCTTCAGCGCGTTCGAGGGCACCGCTGAGATCCCCGCGATCGAAGCAGTCAGCCGCCTCGTCGACGAGGAGTTCGAGTTCCGGGACGCTCTCGACTGGTCGACGCACTGGCCGATCCAGGTAGCGGCGGGGTGGCAGCTTGTCAACGAGCAGGGCAGGACATGCCGCAGGACGAGCGCTTGACCAGGCCAGGCCCCCGGTTATCTTAGCAGCCGCCATTGCCGACTGCCAGCGGCTCCACGTTATCAAGGCAATGAAATAACTAGGTTTTATCAGGAGCATAACAATGCCAGCCAAAGATATTGCCTTCCATCAGGGAGCGCGGGACGCGATCCTCCGCGGGGTGCAGGTCCTCACGGAAGCCGTCGCCGTAACGCTCGGCCCGCGGGGGCGGAACGTCGTCATCGAGAAGTCCTACGGCGCGCCGACCATCACGAAGGACGGTGTCACCGTCGCGAAGGAGATCGAGATCGAGCCCAGGTTCGAGAACATGGGCGCCCAGATGGTGCGCGAGGTGGCTTCGAAGACCTCCGACAAGGCGGGCGACGGGACGACCACTGCCACCATTCTCGCGCGCGCCATCTACGAGGAGGGCCTGCGCCTCGTGTCGTCCGGGCACAACCCGATGGACCTCAAGCGCGGCATCGACAAAGCAGTCGAGGCGGTCGTGGCCGAGCTGAAGAAGATGTCCAACCCTACCGCAGGCAAGAAGGACATCGCGCAGGTCGGGGCCATCAGCGCCAACGGCGATATCGGCATCGGCGACATCATCGCGGAGGCGATGAACAAGGTGGGCAAGGAGGGCGTGATCACCGTCGAGGAGGCGAAGGGCCTCGAGACGACGATGGAGACGGTCGAGGGCATGCAGTTCGACCGCGGCTACGTCTCGCCCTACTTCGTGACGAACCCCGAGCGCATGGAAGCGGTGTTCGAGGACGCCTTTTTCCTCATCACGGAGCGAAAGATCTCGGCGATGGCCGACATCGTCCCCATCCTGGAACTGGTGGCGAAGGCCGGAAAGCCGCTCCTCGTCATCGCCGAGGAGGTCGAGGGTGAGGCGCTCGCCACGCTCGTCGTGAACAAGCTCCGCGGCACCCTCCAGATCTGCGCGGTGAAGGCTCCCGGGTTCGGGGACCGGCGCAAGGAGATGCTGAAGGACATCGCGACCCTGACGGGCGCCCAGGTCATCTCGGAGGAGCTCGGCACCAAGCTCGATCAGCTCACGCTGAAGGAACTCGGCCGAGCGAAGCGCGTCACGGTGGACAAGGACAACACCACGCTCGTGGACGGCGCCGGCAAGAAGTCCGACATCGAGGCGCGCATCAAGGTCATCCGGGCGCAGATCGAGGAGACGACGAGCGATTACGACCGCGAGAAGCTGCAGGAGCGGCTCGCGAAGCTCGTCGGCGGCGTGGCGGTCATCAACGTGGGCGCGTTCACCGAGACGGAGATGAAGGAGAAGAAGGCGCGCGTCGAGGACGCGTTGCACGCCACGCGAGCAGCGGTGGAAGAGGGCATCGTGCCCGGCGGCGGCGTCGCCTATCTGCGGTGCCTCGGCGCCCTCAAGAACGTGAAGGTCGAGAAGAACTCCGACGAGCGGTTCGGCCTCGAGATCGTCCGGAAGGCCCTCGAGTATCCGGCGCGGCGCATCGCGGAGAACGCTGGTTGGGACGGCCCGGTCGTCCTCGCCAGGATCAAGGAAGGGGAGGGCGCGTTTGGCTTCAACGCCGCGACGGAGGTGTTCGAGGACCTCGTGAAGGCTGGTGTCATCGACCCGACGAAGGTCGAGCGCACCGCCCTCCAGAACGCGGCCTCGGTCGCCAGCCTGCTCCTCACCACGGAAGCGCTCGTCGCCGAGAAGCCGCCCAAGAAGAAGAAGAAAGGTGGCGCAGCTCCTGGAGGAATGGGCGGAGGCGGGGATATGGATGACATGGACTACTAACGCGATGCGTCACCGTGCGACCCGAATCATTTGACGGATGGCTCCCGGCGGCGCAAAATGATCAATAGCAAGTCGGCTGCTCTACAGGGGCCGTCAGGAGCTTCGGCGAGGGCAACCGCCACTACGTGCTGGTCCGGGCGGAACCCGGGTGTCGTCGCCGGCGGGGCCCCAGGGGCAATCCTGGGGCCCCGTTTTTTTTCCGTGACATCCGTAGCCCGATCTCCGAGACGCGCGGGATGAGATGACCAGCCAGGTCACGTCGAGGTCCAGGTCCAAGAGGGGCGAGCTCAAGACCTGTCGAAGAATCAGCCGCGGTCGCAGGGGCCCGGGTAGGGCCCCGACGGCTCTGCCGGCGGGGCGGGGGCGGCCTTCGCCCCCGGGTACTCAGATTCCCGCGCCTCCCACAAGGACTCA
This sequence comes from Anaeromyxobacteraceae bacterium, assembly GCA_041500205.1. GTDB lineage: Bacteria > Myxococcota > Myxococcia > Myxococcales > Anaeromyxobacteraceae > Anaeromyxobacter_A. The sequence goes on from JBGQLS010000060.1 coordinate 8,313, forward strand.
CCTCGTCGGCACTGGCGGCAAATCCCGCGAGGCGATGTAGACCACGTTCCGGTTGGACCGCTTGCCGCGGTACATGGCGCGGTCCGCCAGGTCGAGCACCTCGGCCTTCTGAGCCGTGTGCTCCGGGCAGCTGGCGAGCCCGATCGACGCCGTCACCCGCACCCGCGCCCCCTCGCGGGACAGGAACACGTGATCCTCGATGGAGCGCCGGATCCGTTCCGCGACCTTGAGAGCGCCGCCCGAGTCGATCCCGAGCAAGACCGCCACGTACTCGTCTCCCCCGTAGCGCGCGACGACGTCCTCGTCGCGCACGCACGCCTTCAGCACGCGTCCGACCTCCACGAGCAGCTTGGAACCGACGAGGTGGCCGAACTGGTCGTTCACCGCCTTGAACCGGTCGAGATCGAGGAAGAGCACCGTGAACGGGCGCCCGCCCTGCATCTCCCGGTCGAGCACGAGGTCGAGGAAGCGCGTGTTGTAGAGATGGGTGAGGTCGTCGAGGTACGCGAGGTGCTCGACCTTCTTCAGGTGGCCGAACGTGCGCAGCGCCAGCGCGAGGTGGCTGCACACGAACTCGGCGCTCCTCACCTGGTTCGGGTCCGGGTCGCTCGCGACGAGCGCCAGCACCAGCCCGAGCGTCACCTCTCCCTCCGCCACGGGCAAGGCCAGCGTTCGCAGCGCTTCCGGCCCGCCTGGCAGCGCGACCGCGGTGCCCGCCGACAGCGAACCCAGCCGCTCGCACGCCACGTCGGCGATCGAGCGGGCCTGCGCCGCATCGACCCCGGTCTGGCCGCCCACCCGGAGCGCTCCGCTGGCGTCGTGCTCCAGGTACACCGCGCCGCTCGCTCCCACCTCTCCGGTGAGCGCTTCCAGCGCCAGCGTCACGGCCCGGTCGTGGTCGAGCGAGGCGGTGATACGCTGGCAGGTCTCGAAGAGCCGCAGGTGCGAGCGCAGCGCCTTGTTCTCGGCCAGCAGCGCGCGCGCCGAGAGGCATTTCTGCACCGCGATCTGCAACGCCTCGGGTGTGACCGGCTTCACGAGATAGTCGCTCGCTCCCGACTTCATGGCGCGCACGGCCGGGTCCACGCGATCGAGGGCCGTGATGACGAGCGCCTCGATGTTCGGGTCGAGCCGCTTGGCCTCGCTGAGGAGTTCGAGGCCGTCCGCGCCCGGCAGGATGACGTCGGTGATGAGCAGGTCGAACCGCCGCCGGCGCAGGGCCTCGAGCGCGGTGTCGGCAGTATCCGCCACCTGCACCTCGTAGCCCGCCAGCCGAAGGTAGTCGGAGTACACGGTGCGCGCGAAGCGCTCGTCGTCGACGAGAAGCACCGCAGCGGCCATGCCCGTTGTATATCATGCGCGATGGGGTCGCTCCCTGCCGAGCGTAAGGTGCTCCTCTTCATGGCGGGCCATGTCCCCCTCGCCCTGCGGCTGTCGCAAGTGCGCGAGATCGTCGCACTGCCGGGTGACGCGACCGAGGTGACCTTCCGCGGTGCAGTGATCCCGGCGCTTCCCGTGGCGGTGGCCCTCGGTCTTCCCGCTGGCCCGACCCGGTTTGCGCTCGTGACGGAGGCGGTCCCGGCGCTTGCCCTGCGCGTCGAAGCCGTCCATGGCATCATCGACCTCTCGGCTGCCGAGGTGTTCCAGCTCCCCACCCGCACGCTCCTGCCGCAGCCTGCTCCCTTCCAGGGAGCTGTGGTGAGCGGTGGGACGATCGCGCTGGAGCTGGTCGTCCCTGCGCTCGGGTGGGCTCCCATGGAACCTGCCGGGGAGCTGCCTGGCCCACCTCCCGAACTCGACTTCCCGGTCGGACGCGAGCTGCTCTTCACGCGAGGCGCGCGCACCTACGCGGCGCCCATCCAGCTGCTCGCGCAAGTGCTCGAAGGACCAGCGGTGTTCCCCGTGCCGCTCACGCCGTCGGCGCACCGAGGACTGCTCTACCACGGGCGCGCCATCCACCCCGTCTTCGACGTGCCGATCCTCTACCGCGAGCCGGCGCCCGAGGGCGCCTCCATCGCGCTCCTCATCGAGGCGGGAGGCCACGCCATCGCCGTGCTCGCCGACCGCATCTTGCCAGCGGGCGACGCGCCGGGACGGGAAGTTACGAGACCGAGCTGGGACCTCATCTTCGCGGGCGCGTGATCACGCCGAAGGTCGCGCCAAACCTTGACATTCAGGGAACCCAGGCGTTACTGCTCGAACGTTGGGGGACGAGCCCCCGCCTATCTCTCTGGGAAGACCATGCCCAAGAACCTTCTCCTCGCGGATGACTCCATCACGATCCAGAAGGTCGTGGGCATCACGTTCGCGGGCGAGGACTTCAAGATAACCGCGGTCGACAACGGAGAGGACGCCATCTCACGGGCGAGGGAGCTCCGGCCGGACGTCATCCTCGCCGACGTGGTGATGCCGAGGAGGAACGGCTACGAGGTTTGCGAGGCGATCAAGGCCGATCCCGCGCTGCAGCACATCCCCGTCCTGCTCCTCGCGGGCACGTTCGAGGCTTTCGACGAATCGCGCGCCCGTGCCGCGCGCGCGGACGGTCACATCGCGAAGCCCTTCGAGAGCCAGGCCCTCATCAACAAGGTGAAGGAGCTGCTCGGCATCCCCCTGGCGCAACCTGGGCCTGGAGCGCAGATCGCCGCGAGTGCGCGTGCGCCGCAGCGGCCTGCGCCGAGCTTCGCCGCCACCCCGGTTCCGTCTCCCGGAGCAGTGCGCCCACCGGCGTCGCCTGCGCCCGGCGGACAAGCGGTGGGCCGCCCTTCGCCCGGGATCGCCCCGCCTGGCGCCCGCCCCCCCATGCCCGCGGCGCCGATCGCCCGGCCGGGATTGCAACCTCCCCCGGCGAGTGCACGCCCGGGCATGCCGCCAAGCGCGCGTCCGCCCATGCCGGGAATGCCTCTTGGAGCACGCCCGTCGGTTCCGCCGCCAGGCTCCAAGCCGCCGCTTCCTGGGGTCCCGACTCCCGCAGGGCGCCCGCCGATCCCAGCACCACCCGTGATGTCTTCTCCTCGCCCTCCGGGTGTGGCGCCAGGCGTTCGACCTTTCGCGGTCCCGCCACCTTCCCCCGCTCCTCTTCCCTTTGCGCGTCCGGCGCAAAGCCCGATGGCGGCGACTCCCCCCTCGCCTCGGCCCGCTCCGGCGCCCGCTGAGACCATGCAGCGCCGGGATTCGCTCAAGCTCGACGCGCCTGCGCACTCGTCGCCCTCGAACTCGTCGTTCGAGCTCGACTGGAGCGACGTCGACGTTAGCGAGGAATTGCCCGAGTCGATGAAGGGGACTGTCCTTCCCGACCTGGGAAAGACGGCCATCCCCGCCAGAGCCGCCGCCCCTCCGCGAGCGCCGTCCGGCCCCGCGTTCTCGGAGCTCACGAGCCCCACGCCCGCGCAGGCGACGCGCGCCACGCCTGGAGCACCCGCGCCGATCCCATCCGCGGACGTGGTCCCTCTCGATGAGCTCGACTTCGGCGAGTCGGCTTTCGCCGCCCCGCCGCGCCCCGCCGTTCAGCCTGCCCCGGAGGCGGAGCCTGTCGAGCTGCCGATGCTGGAGGCGGAGGAGGAGATCGAGCTCACGCCGGTCAGCGAGCCGACGCCCTCCGTAGCCGAGACGCGAGCCGAGATCGGCGAGCCGGACGCGGCGCCTCTGCCCGCTCAGGCTGGCGCCGAGATCTCGCCCGCCGCTGGCTGGCCTGCCCGAGGCGCTTCCGCCGCCTCCGAATGGCTGGTCGCGCGCGGCGTGCCCGACCTGACCCCGGCCGCCATCGCACGCGCGCCGGCGGGTGCGCCTGCTCCGGTTCCCTCCGACGGCGGAGAGGCGCAGCTGCGAGACGCCCTTTCGCGCGCGTCGCGAGAGGTCATCGAGCGCATCGCCTGGGAGGTCGTACCCCAGCTCGCCGAGACCATCATTCGCGAGCAGATCGATCGCCTGGTCAAGGAACGCCAGCGCTGAACCGGCGCGCCGGCCCGCGACCACCCACGCTGTCGACCCCGCCCCCGCTTCCACCCGGGCGAAGCGGTTCCTGACTTCACGACCGGAGATCCAGTGAGCAACGAAGCCCCCACCGAGAACCGCACCGAGCCGCAGAGGAAGGGCACCGCCGGGACTGACGGTGGAGGAGGCGCCCTGCCGCCGGCCTATGACCACCGCGACGTGGAGGCCCGCTGGTACCGCACGTGGAAGGAGCGCGGCTACTTCCACGCCGACGAGCGCGACCACGCCCGCCCGCCCTTCTCGATCGTCCTGCCGCCGCCCAACGTGACGGGCTCGCTGCACCTGGGCCACGCGCTCACCGCCACGCTTCAGGACGTCCTCACGCGCTGGAAGCGCATGAGCGGCTTCGAGGCGCTGTGGCTCCCAGGCACCGATCACGCTGGCATCGCCACCCAGATGATCGTCGAGAAGGAGCTGCTGAAGACCGAGAAGAAGAGCCGGCACGACCTGGGCCGCGCCGAGTTCCTGAAACGCGTCTGGAGCTGGAAGGAGAAGTACGGCTCGCGCATCGGCGAGCAGCACGAGGCGCTGGGGGCGTCTCTCGACTGGGAGCGCGAGCGCTTCACCATGGACGAGGGGCTCTCGCGCGCCGTTCGAGAGGTCTTCGTGCGCCTGCACGAGGAGGGGCTCGTCTACCGCGCCGAGCGGCTCATCAACTGGTGTCCGCGCTGCCACACGGCGCTCTCCGACCTCGAGGTGACCTACGAGGAGGGCCACCGCGGCGAGCTGTGGAGCTTCGCCTACCCCTTGGCCGGCGCCATCGACGGCGGACCGCGCGAGATCGTGGTCGCCACGACGCGGCCCGAGACGATGCTGGGCGACACCGCGGTGGCGGTGCACCCCGACGACGAGCGGTACCGGGCGCTCGTCGGGAAGAAGGTCGTCCACCCGCTCGCCGATCGGGAGCTGCCCGTCATCGCCGATGCCATCCTGGTCGATCCCAAGTTCGGCACGGGCGCCGTGAAGGTGACCCCGGCGCACGACTTCAACGACTTCGAGGTGGGCAAGCGCCACGGGCTCGAGATGCTCACCGTCATCGACCCCGACGGGAAGATGAACGCGAGCGCCGGGCCGGTCGCCGGCCTCGACCGCTTCGAGGCGCGCAAGAAGGTGAAGGAGCTCCTGGCGGCCAAGGGCCTCGACCGCGGCTCGCAGCCGCACCTCCTGCCGCTCGGCAAGTGCCAGCGCTGCGAGACCGTCCTCGAACCGCTCCTCTCCCGGCAGTGGTTCGTCCGGATCGAGCCGCTGGCGCGGCCGGCCGTGGAGGCGGTGGAGCAGGGCAAGACCCGCTTCATCCCGGAGCAGTGGACCAACACGTACATGGCGTGGATGCGGAACATCCACGACTGGTGCATCAGCCGCCAGCTGTGGTGGGGGCACCAGATCCCGGCCTGGTACTGCCCCGACGGCCACGTCACGGTGGCGCGAACGGCTCCTCCCACTTGCGGCACGTGCGGCAAGGGGGACCTGCGGCAAGACGAGGACGTCCTGGACACGTGGTTCAGCTCCGCCCTGTGGCCGTTCTCGACCATGGGCTGGCCCGAAGACACCGAGACGCTCCGGACCTTCTACCCGACGTCCGTCATGGAGACGGGCCACGACATCATCTTCTTCTGGGTCGCCCGGATGATGATGATGGGCATCCACTTCATGGGCGAGGTGCCGTTCCGCGTCGTCTACCTGCATCCGATGGTGCGCGACGAGAAGGGCCAGAAGATGTCGAAGACGAAGGGGAATGTCATCGACCCTCTCGTCATCACCGAGCAGTACGGCGCCGACGCGCTCCGCTTCACGCTCGCCGCGCTCACAGCGCAGGGCCGCGACATCAAGCTCGCCAAGGAGCGCATCGAGGGCTACCGCGCCTTCGCCAACAAGCTCTGGAACGCCACGCGCTTCGCGCTCATGAACCTGGTTGACGTCACGTACGGCCAGGAAGACCCGGGCGCGCTGGCGCGTTCGCCCGCCGACAGGTGGATCCTGGCGCGCCTCCAGCGTGCGGTGCGCTCCACCGTCGAGGCGCTCGAGGGCTACCGCTTCAACGACGCCGCCAGCACGGTCTACCAGTTCGTGTGGCACGAGCTGTGCGACTGGTACATCGAGCTCTCCAAGGAGGCGCTCTACGGCGACGAGCCCGCCAGCAAGCGGGAGGCGCAGGCGGTCCTCACCCATTGCCTCGAGACGTCCCTCCGGCTGCTCCACCCGTTCATGCCGTTCATCACCGAGGAGCTGTGGCAGACACTCCAGGCGCAGGTCGGAGCGCGCTGGGGTGAGTCGATCATGCTGGCCGGGTACCCGAAGCCCGGCACGCCCGACGAGGTGGCCGAGCGGAGCTTCGGTCCGGTCATCGGCATCGTGGACGCGCTGCGGAACATCCGGGGCGAGATGAACATCCCGTTCAAGGTCGTGCTCAGGGACGTGCAGGTGGGTGGGCTCTCGGAGGAGGCTCTCGCCACGTTGCGCTCCGAGACGGCCCGGGTGGTGCGGCTCGCCAACGTCGAGGGCTTCACCTTGAGTGGCACGCCTACCCGCAAGGTCCCCGGCAGCGCCGTCGCTGTGGGGAGCGGGTTCGAGGTGCGCGTCCCGCTCACCGGGGTCGTGGACATGGCGGCCGAGAACGCCCGCATCGAGAAGGAGCTGGCCAGGCTCGACGGTGACCTGGCTGGCCTGTCGAAGAAGCTCTCGAACCCGAGCTTCGTCGAGCGCGCCCCGAAAGAGGTCGTCGAGAAGGATCGGGCGCGCGCCGAGGAGCTCCGCGAGAAGCGGGTGCGCCTCCTGGCCCACCGGGACATGCTCGTCGAGGCAGCCAGCGCGGATGGTGTGGCTTCGAGCTCGAGCGCACCGTCGCCGCCGACCGCCACCCCGACTGCGACCGAGCCCCCGACCTCTTCGGCCAAGGGCGGCCAGCGGGGGACAAGCCCCCGCGCTACGGATCCGGCCACGAACGTGAAGGTCCAGGCGAAGCCCGCCGCCAAGAGGAAGCAATCCCGTGGCGCGGGGCGTGACCCGGCCAAGAAGAAACAATCTCGTAGCGCGGGGGCTCGTCCCCCGCCTCGGGGTCGCCAGAAGATCACGGCGCAGGCGGCGAACAAGGCCACCAAGACGAAACCTGCGAAGAAGGCCGTAGCCAGGAAGTCGCTGACGAGGATCCCGCCGAAGCGGACTTCGTCGAGGAAGTCCTCGCCGCGGAAGACCGCGCTGAAGAAGCCCGCAGCGAAGAAACGCGCCCCGAAGGGCCGCTCGAAGGGATAGGAATGCCCATGCTTCCTCTCCAGGTGGAGCGCCTCATCGACCTCGCGCTGGAGGAGGACCTCTTCCTCGGCGACGTCACCAGCGAGGCCACTCTCGACCCGGGAGCGCAAGGGGAGGGGCGCTTCCTGGCCAAGGACGACCTCGTGCTCGCCGGCACCGAGGTCGCGGCGCGCGTCTTCGAAAGACTGGGGGCCGCGTGCAGCTTCGACGCTCGTGATGGCGACCGCGTGGCCAGTGGTACCTGGATGGGCCAGGCGCGGGGCTCCGTCCGCGCGCTGCTGGCGGCGGAGCGCACTGCGCTCAATTTCCTGCAGCGGCTCTCCGGCGTGGCCAGCCTCACCCGCCAGTGTGCGGAGGCGCTCGCGTCGGGCGGAGGCAGGGCGCGGCTACTCGACACGCGCAAGACGACGCCCGGCTGGCGTCGGCTGGAGAAGGAGGCAGTGCGCGCTGGCGGCGGGACGAACCACCGCTTCGCGCTGGGCGACGGCGTCCTGGTCAAGGACAACCACGTCGCGGCGTGCGGCGGCGTCGGGGAGGCGGTGCGCCGCGCCCGCGCTCGCGCGAGCGCCATGCTCAAGATCGAGGTCGAGGTCGCGGACCTGGCGGGCCTCGAGGAGGCGATCTCCGCTGGCGCCGACATCGTTCTGCTCGACAACATGGACGAGGCCACCATGGCCGAGGCGGTGCGCCAGACCTCGGGCCGCGCGCTGCTCGAGGCGAGTGGGAACATGACGCTGGAACGCCTGCCCAGGGTCGCGGCGACCGGGGTGGACTTCATCTCGATGGGAGCGCTCACGCACAGCGCGAGGGCGGTCGATATCTCCTTCGAGGTATCGGGTTAGCTGCGCGGCGCGTTGACACCTCCATCCCACCTCCCCACAATCGCCTTCCACCCATGTCCGACCCAGCCCGCAGCGAGGAGATCGTGCTCGCCTTCCTGGCCGAGGCCGGCGACGAATTCCTCTCGGGCGAGGCCATCAGCGACAAGCTCGGCCTGTCGCGCGCCGCGGTGTGGAAGCACGTGAACGCGCTGCGCGCCCAGGGGTACCGGATCGACGCCATCCCTGCCCGAGGATACCGGCTCGTCGAGATCCCTGATCGCCTGGGCGAGCTCGAGCTCCGGCCGCTGCTCAACACCCACGATCTGGGCCAGGCGCTGCACTGGTTCGCGGAGGTGGGCTCGACGAACGACGTCGCCAAGCGGCTCGCCGACGAAGGAGCGGCGCACGGTGAGGTCGTGGTGGCGGAGGCCCAGACCGCCGGCCGTGGCCGGCGAGGGCGCGTCTGGGCGTCGCCGGCGGGCCGGAACGTCTACCTGTCCGTGGTGCTGCGTCCCGACCTGCCGCCCTCGCGCGCCGCCGAGCTGACGCTGCTCGCCTCGGTGGCCCTGTGCCAGGCGGTGCGCCAGGCGGGCGTGCCCGCCGGGATCAAGTGGCCAAATGACCTCCTGGCCGGCGGCCGGAAGCTGGCGGGTATCCTCACCGAGCTCGCGACCGACCCTGACCGCGTGCAGTGGCTGGTCCTGGGCATCGGCGTCAACGTGAACATCCGCAAGGACGAGCTCCCCGGCGAGTTGCGCGCCATCGCGACCAGCCTCGCCATCGAGCGCGGCGAGTCCGTGCCGCGGACGCTCTTTGCCGCCGCGGTGCTGAGCGCGCTCGAGGAGTGGCTCGATCGCCACGCAGAAGAAGGTTTCCCTCCCGTGCGCGAGGCGTGGAAGGCGATGTCCGACACCCTCGGCCGTGAGGTCCGGGTCCGGTCGAGCGACAGGAACCTGGAAGGCGTGGCGGAGGACGTGGACGACGGCGGGGCCCTCCTGATACGGACGGCTGCGGGCCTCGAGCGCGTCCTGGCCGGAGACGTGGAGATGCTACGGCCGCGTTGACCGTGACGGGAGCGGCGGATACCCTCTCGCACCGTGCTACTCGCCGTCGACGTCGGGAACACGAATACCGTGCTCGGGGCCTTCGAGGGGAAGGCCCTGCGCCAGCACTGGCGCATCGAGACGAGCCACAGCCGGACCGCCGACGAGTACGGAATCCAGCTGCGTCAGCTCTTCGCGGTGGGCGGTCTCGACCCGCGCGCGGTGGACGCGCTCGTGGTCGCGACCGTGGTGCCGCCGCTCACGCTCACGCTCCAGCGGATGAGCGAGCGCTACTTCGGCGTGGCGCCGCTCTTCATCGGGCCGGGCGTGAAGACCGGGATGCCCATCCTCTACGAGGACCCGCGCGAGGTCGGCGCGGACCGGATCGTGAACGCGGTGGCGGCGTGGGATCGCTGGGGGTGCGGGCTGGTGGTGGTCGACTTCGGCACCGCCACCACCTTCGACGCGGTGTCGCAGAGAGGTGAATACCTGGGCGGTTCCATCTGCCCCGGGATCGCCATCTCGATGGAGGCGCTCTTCAGCCACGCGTCCAAGCTGCCGGAGGTGGAGTTCGTCTGCCCCCCGCACGTCATCGGCCGCAACACGGTTGCGTCCATGCAGAGCGGCCTCGTCTACGGGTACGTGGGGCTCGTCGATGGGATCTGCGAGCGCATGGCGCGCGAGCTCGGGTTCCCGCCCAAGGTGATCGCCACCGGGGGCCTGGCTCCCCTCATCGCCGCCGTGTCGAGCTCCATCTCGGAGGTGGACGAGCTGCTCACGCTCAACGGCCTCCGGCTCATCCACGAGCGCAACCGATGACCGACGCGCCCAGCAGCGGTGCGAGGCCCGGCACCACGGAGGCGACGGCGTCCTTCGAGGAGGGTCTGGCGCGGTATCGCCGGGGGGACGCCGTCGAGGCGCACGGCCTCTTCGAGCGCGCGCATCGGCGCGCTCCCGCCGACGCGCGCATCATGTCCTGGTACGGGCTCACGCTGGTGCTCGTCGAGAGGAACTCCAACCTGGGCATCATCTACTGTGACCAGGCGCTGCGGCTCGCCGGCCCGGAGCCGGAGCTCTTCCTCAACCAGGCGCGCGCGCACCTCGCGCTCGGACAGCGCGAGCGCGCCGTGAAGGCCGTCGTGCGCGGTCTCTCGGCGGCTCCGCTCGACCCGGCGCTCAAGGCCGCGCAGGCGTGCATGGGCTGGCGGCGCCGGCCCGTCTTCCCCTGCTTCGGCCGGTCGAATCCGCTCAACCGCTGGCTCGGGAGGCTACGCCACCGCTGGTCGCGGCACATGCATCCCATCCCCCCGGTGACCCCGATGACCCTCGGCCTCCTCCTGGACGACGGCGAGCCGAAGACCGACGACGGCGAGTCCAAGAGCTGATGGCCGACTGTCCGCTCACGCTCGAAGCGCTGCCGAAGCCGCTGCAGAAGCACGCGGACCCAGCCGCGCCGCCCCCTCTTCGCATGATGGGAGCCAAGGGGCTCGTGCCCGCCACCGCTCCGATGGACCTGGTCACGCTCCTGTTCATGCTCGCGTTCGACGCCGACGAGCAGGTGCGCGCCACGGCCACGCGGACGGCGGAGGGTCTACCCGACAAGATCTCGGGCGTGGCGCTCCGCTCGGACGCGCTCAAGGGAGAGGTCATCGACTGGCTCGCCGATCGGTTCGCGGGCAAGGAGCCTGCTCTCGAGCTCATCCTGCTCAACGCCTCCACGCTCGACGTCACCGTGGCCCGGATCGCGTCGGTGGTCTCGCAGCCGCTGGCGGAGATCGTCCGGCAGAACGAGCTCCGGCTGCTGCGCCACGACGAGATCATCCGGCAGCTCTGCCTCAACCCGAACGTGCTCGCGTCCACCGCCGACGCGGCCTGCGAGTTCTGCGTCCGCAACGGCCTCACGCTCCTCGACGTGCCGCAGCTCGTCGCGGCTCACCGGCGCGTGCACGGCGTCGATCCCTCGGCCAAACCCGACGAGGACACCGCCGAGAAGATCATGGCGGAGTATGCGGCCGAGCTCGCGGCGGAGGAGGTCCAGCAGGTCCTGCACGCCGAGACCCCCGAGGAAGAGCAGAAGCGGCTCACCATCAGCCAGCGCATCGGCAAGATGTCGGTGAGCGAGAAGATCAAGCTCGCCACGCTCGGCAACAAGGAGGCGCGAACGCTGCTCCTGCGCGACAACAACAAGCTCGTCTGCATGGCGGCCGTGACCAGCCCGCGCATCACCGACGGCGAGGTCATGACGCTCGCCAACTCGCGGACCGTGAACGCGGAAGTGCTCCGCCACATCTACGGCGACCGCGAGTACCTCAAGATCTACTCGCTCAAGATGGCGCTGGTGAAGAATCCCAAGGTCCCGCTCCCTACCGCGCTCAAGTTCCTCCTCACGCTGCAGGAGAAGGACATCAAGGAGATCGCGCGGGACCGCAACGTGCCACAGACCATCCAGGCCCAGGCCAAGGCGTGGATCATGAAGAAGGAAGCCGCCGCGAAGGGGCCCATGACGGGCAAGCATTGATGAAACGGCGACAGGCCACGGACTTCGGGCTGCGGGCCGCCGCATGAGCCGAGAACGCCGCAATACCGCGAACCGTAGCCCGCAGCCTGCAGCGGGCCCCCCACCCCCCCCCCCCACCCCCCGGGGGGGGGGGGGAGGGGGGGAAAAAAGTATGCCAAAGGGGGCACGAATAGCGGGGGGGGGGCCCGCGCCCCCCCCCCCGCGC
>JBGQLS010000061.1:0-20130 GCA_041500205.1 Anaeromyxobacteraceae bacterium
ACCAGCAAGACCTGACAATGAGAGCGGCCGCAGGACGCGCTGCGGTCCAGCAAGACCTGACAGTGAGAACATGCCGTAGCGCGGGGGCTTGTCCCCCGCCCGGTCGCAGGGGTCGCGATTCAGGGATGGCGCAGGTCCTCGAGGACCGCGAGGTCGTCCACGGTGAAGGCGAACGAGAAGCGATAACCGGCGAGGACGCTCCGGGGCCGCAGCGCCGCGAGCTCCAGGAAGGGGTGATCGTGTAGCGTGAGCTGGCCCTCTCCCTTCCAGATGGTCGAGATCGACACGTTTCGCGACCTGAGCTGGACGAGCTGGTGCAGCGCCGGTCGGTCGTGCTCGCCCGCCGTGAGGTTCGGGAAGTGCCGGACGTTGACCGCCCGGGCGAAGCTCGGCTCGGGCAAGGCCTGCGACGTCTCCCGCAGCGTGACGCGCGCGTCGGCGAGCCGCCGATCCTGGTGGGCCAGGGAGGCGCCGAAGCGGCCCCCCGGCGCCAGCGCCGGCGCGGCCCGCGAGGCGAGCGCGCTCGACCGCGTGACCCAGGTGCTGCCGATCATCTTGGGCCAGCCCTGGATCCAGCCGCGGAGCAAGGACACGTCCTGGTCGACGAAGATGAACGGACAGTAGGCGACGGGCGCTCCCCGGTGGCGGGCCGAGGCGAGGAAGATCGTCTCCCGATACTGGCTGCGCACCGGATCCAGGTACTCCTCGCCCTCGTCCGTCGCGAATTGCCACTCCACGAAGAACGCGCAGCACCTCCCCGCGGCGTCCCCGCCAGGCGGCTCCAGCCGTTCCGGAAGGAACGCGTCCACGGCCCCCGGATCCGCGAGGTACTCGACGGCGAGGCAGTCACCCACGTAGTGCCACGGCGGCGCCGGCGCGAGGCTGGAACGCCCGAGCGGCGTGCGAGGCAGCGAGTAGCCCTTCAGCATCTTCGAGACCTCCGCTCTCCATGTTCGCGCTAGTGGTGAGCATCGCAAGTCTAGAACCGGTGGCGGCGACGCGCGCGCGCGATTTCGATGCTTGTTGGGCCTGGATCAGGCGCGGGGCGGCGGCGATACTGTGCGCCATGCCCGCTCGGTGGACGCACGTCGTGATCAAGGTCTCGGACCTCGACCGCTCGGTCGCGTTCTATCGCAGGCTCTGCGGGCTGGAGATCGTCCGCGACGGCCGCCCGCGAGGGCACACCGTGTGGCTCGGGCCGCCGAGCCGCGGAACGGGTCACCCGCCGTTCGTGCTCGTGCTCTACCTCACCGACATCGACTGCCGCGTCGACCACCTCGGCTTCGAGTGCGACTCGCGCGACGAGGTGGACGGCATCGCCGCCGAGGGCCGGCGGCTCGGGATCCTGGCGCAGCCGCCCCTCGACGCCGGCGGGGTCCTCGGGTACCTGACGATGCTCCGCGACCCGGACGGTCATCTCGTCGAGTTCACTTTTGGTCAGCCGCTGGCGGGACTGTCCTGACCGTCCTTCGTAGGGCAGGGTGAACGCTCCACTCGGCGCTCATCTACCCCGCCCCAGGATTTCGCTCACGAGAGCCGGATCGCGGTCCAGGATCTGGCAGGGCGCAGGATGCAACTCGCAATTCGTCCACGCCCCGTTGCTGCATGTTGCAAGATGGGCGCTCGGCGAAGAGCGCGTCAGGTGAAGGCGATCTCTCGTGGCAGGCGCGATAGCCGAAGCGACGGCCTGTGGGCGTCGCAGCCGTCATCTGCATGCAACGTGGCCTGGGCTCCAAGCCCCAGCGCCCGCGCGGCGCTCATGTCGAGGCAGTGCTTGGCAGCGTGAACCAGAACGTGCTGCCATGGCCGAGCTCACTCTCGACGCCCATGGCACCGCCGTGGGCGCGGACGATCTCCCGCGAGATGTAGAGCCCGAGACCGACGCCGCCGCGCTTCGTACCGGGGACGCGGAAGAACCGCTCGAAGACCTTGTCGCGGTACTGGGGCGGGATCCCCGGCCCCTCGTCGCGCACCTCGAAGCGGACGAAGCCGCCCGAGTGCGCGACGCGAACTCGGACGCGACCCGGTGCGGTTGCGTGGCGCATGGCGTTCCCGAGGAGGTTCGAGAGCACGATCTTCACGCGCTCGGGATCGGCGAGGACCGGTAGCGGGGTGCCAGGCGCGTCGACACCGACCTCGATACCAGCCGCGCGCGGAAGCGTCTCCGCGGCCGACAAGACCTGCTCGACGAGCGCGCGCGCGTCGACCGGGCGCGCGTCGAGGAGGACGTCGCCCGATTCGATGCGCGAGAGGTCGAGGATCTCGTCCACGATCGTCTGCAGCCGATCGCAGTCCCTGCGCGCGCCCGCCATGAGCGCCGCCTGCTCCTCGCCGAGCGACCCTGCCGCCCCCTCTGCGCACATGTGCACCGCCATCTGCAAGGATGTCAGCGGCGTACGGAACTCGTGGGCGACCGTCGCCACCAGATCGCTCCTGAGCTCGTCGAAGCGCGTCAGACGCGTCACATCCTGCAGAACGACCGTGACGCCGGTGACCCCGCCTCCGAGGGAATCGAGCGCCGCCGCGCGGGGGAGTAGCCGACGCGGCCCGTCCTTGCCCTCGATCCGGATGGCCTCGTCGAGGCCCCGTGGCGCGAATGGCCCCTTCCCGGCGAGCACGTGCGCGCATACCGCCTTGAGCCGGTCACGGAGGCGCGGCTCGACTTTGAGCGCATCGAGAGCTCGGCTGCCGGCCGCGCCGGGCGGCAACCGCAGCAACTCGACGGCGGCCCGGTTGCGGGTCAGCACGATACCTGCCGGGTCGATGACAAAGACGGGATCGGGGAGGCTGTCGATCGCGGCCTGCGCCGACTGCTGCGCCCGGAGGAGCTGGCCGAGCGAGCTGTTCCTGTACTCCTGCAACCGAGCCGCCATGGTGTCGAATTCGCGGCCCAGGGACGCGATCTCGTCGTCGCCCTGTGGCTTCGCGCGAATATCGAGGTTTCCTTCTCCGAACCGCCGCACTGCCTGTGCAAGCGCAGCGAGCGGCCGAACCGTGCGCGCGGTCAGCGTGGTGGAGACGAGGACACCGAACGCGAGCGCAACGAGTGTCGCGACCCCCATGAACTGCAGGAGCCGGCGCGCGGTGCGCTGAGCATGCCCGCTCTTCCGAGCCATCGCATCGTGATTGAGGGTGAGGATCTCGTCGGCAGCGCCGTGTACTTCGAGCCAAGCCCGCTGTACCGGCCCGAGGTAGGTCTCCAGCTTGGCGGCGCTGGACGCCGCTTCGTCGTTCGCCTTCCGGTAGACGAGCCACGAGGCGCGGAGCCGTTCCGTCGCCACCGCTTCTCCCGGCTCGGTGATGTTCGCCGCCTGGACTCGCAGCTCGGACTCGAACCGATCGCGCCGAACGTAGGCCGATTCCGTCCCGCCACGACCGATCGCGCGCAGGATTCCGTCGCGCTCCATGTGGTCGAGCTCGGACAACATCTTCTCGGCCGCGAGTGCGCTCCGGTAGTTGTCTCGGAGGATCTGATCGGACGCCTCCCCGAGATCGGAGACGGTCCGCAACGAAGCTGCACCCACCACGACGAGCGCCGTCGCGAGTGGAGCCTGGGCGAGGAACAAGCGGCGCCGGAAGCTCAAGACTGGTTCTCCTCCTCGGACGGAGCCATCATCGATGGCCGGTGATAACCCGGCCTCGTGGCCCATGAGCGCACCAAGGGCTCAGCACGGGCACCCCAACGGGGAAAGACGACGAGATTGGTCGGTGCGGAGTCGAAGTTCGTCGAGTATCGTCGATCGCGGAGCACATGAACGTCATGCCTGACGAGCGACAGGTGTCACCCTCCGGCGCGCACCTACCGCACACTGCGTCCAGCGAGACCGAGCCCGCACCCAGCCCGACCGTACCGCTCGGGGTGTTGGTCGTCGATGACGAGGTCAACATCCGCGAGACGCTGGGCCTTTGCCTGCGCGGTCTCGGCTGCAGGGTCGAGCTCGCGGCATCCGGGCCTGCCGCGCTGGCCGCATGTCGCGAGCAGCGCCTCGATCTCGCATTCCTCGACCTCCGCCTCGGCGACGAGAGCGGCCTCGACCTCCTCCCACGGCTGCTCGTGGAGCGGCCGGGGCTGGATGTCGTCGTGATCACGGCATACGCGAGCGTCGACTCCGCGGTCGAGGCAATGCGGCGGGGGGCCAAGGACTACCTGCCGAAGCCGTTCACGCCCGCCCAGATCCGTGCGCTCGTCGAGCGCACACGTGCTCGACGAGAACTCGACCTGCACGTCACGAGCCTCGAGGCTGCGACCGAGGCGACGGAGCCCGAAGCACGCATGGAGACCGCTTCGCCCCGCATGAGGGTCGTTCTCGAGATCGTCAAGCGTGCTGCGTCGCGCGACGTCCCGGTCCTCCTGGTCGGCGAGAACGGCACCGGAAAGGGAGTGCTGGCGCGCGCCGTCCACCGGCAGAGCGCACGTCCCGACTATCCCTTCGTCATCTTGGGCTGCGCGACATCGACCGAGGAGATGCTCGCGGCCGAGCTCTTTGGTCGGTGCGGCGCTGACGGGACGCAGGAAGGTCGCCTCGAGTGGGCGAGAGGCGGAACGCTGTTCCTGGACGAGATCGGCGACCTCACCTTGTCGGTGCAGACGAAGCTCCTGCGCTTGCTCGAGACGAGGCGCTTCGAACGCGTGGGCGAGACCCGTGCGCGAACTTCCGACGCGCGGATGGTCGTGGCCACCAATCGCGATCTCGAAGCGGAGGTCAAGGCCGGTAGGTTCCGCCAGGAGCTCCTCTATCGCCTCAATGTCATGGAAATACGCGTGCCGCCCCTGCGCGATCGCGTCGAGGACGTCCTCCCGCTGGCCCGGGCGTTCGCGGCGTTCTTCGCCGCGCAGGCGCACACGCCACCGCCAGCACTCTCTCTCGAGGCCGAGAAGATCCTCCTGGCGTGGCCGTGGCCGGGCAACATCCGCGAGCTCCGCAACGTGATCGAGCGCGCGCTCATCCTCGCGCCTGGGCCGGTGCTCCAGCGCGACGTGTTCCCTGAGCGCATGTGGACGCAGACAGGTGGGGCGGCAGCCCCGGGAGGCGATTTCACAGCCGAGGAGGTCGAGCGCGAGCATGTGTTGCGCGTGCTCGCGCGGACGCCGACGCTCGCGGAGGCGTCTCGCATTCTCGACATGGACATCACGACGCTTTGGCGGAAGCGAAAGAAGTGGAGACGTTAACGGCGCTTGGGCCGGCTGGGCGCCGTCGCCTTCCAGCGCTCATCCCTGCTCCCCACCTCCGGAGCTTGCGCCGGAGCGTCGCCTGGTGCATCTGCAGGCTACGGGAAGCTTCCTTGAGGCTCCTCGTGCAGGCGAGGGCCCTGACCACGTGCTCCCGCTCCGTTTCCTCGTCGGTGAAGCCCGCGCCGGACCCGGATCGCATCGCCGTCAGAGCGATCACCTCGAGGAGAGCCTCGGCTGAGAAGACAGACGCCGGCTTGACGGCGTGCATGACCTCGGTCATCTCGCGAACGTTCCCAGGCCACGGCCACGCGAGGAGGATCATCCTGGCTTCGGGAGGCAGTCTCGTGGCAATCCTGTTCTGCCGGGCGAAGTGCTCCGCGAGGGCATGGGACAACGGTACGATTTCGTCCATCCGGCGCCGCAGCGGACGTACCCGGATCATCAGGTCGGCGAAGACCTGGAGCAGGGCACCTCGGAACCGCCCCTTCTCGACCTCCGAGGCGAGATCTCGGCATGACGAGGCGACGATCCGTGGCGCCGCCTCGATCGCGGAAGGGTCGTCGCCAGTGCGCCGTAAGAGCTCCAGGAGCTCGTCTTGGTCCGCGCTCGTCAGTTCGGCAATCTCGTCGAGGAGAAGCGTGCCGCCGCATGCGTCATCGATCCAATCCGCGAGGCGTCGCGCGCGCACTCCGCGCACGTCGACTTCGACGAAGGGCTGTTCTCGCCGCACGCTCCGCTCGTGGATGCGCCGAGCCAGGTGCCCCCTCCACGTGCCGACCTCGCCGAGCAGCAGGGTGGGCAGCGCGCTGCAGGCAGCGCGCTCCGCGGCGCCGAGCGCCTCGCACGGTAAGGCCCACTCGAGTGGCAGGACGTCCGCGGCCGGAGCCATGCGCTCCAGCTCGTCTTCGACGAGATGGCGAAGGCGGGACAGTGTCAGCGGAGCCGTAAGATAGTCCGCAGCCCCTCGCCGGAGCGCCCCGACCGCCTCCGGACAGTCCGGCCGGTCCGTGGTCACGACCACGCGCAGGTCCGGGGCATGGGAGAGGAGGATCGGCAGAAGGTCGAGCCCCCACGCGTCACCGGCCTGGACGTCATGGAACGCGAGGTCGAAACGTCCGCGCTGGAGCGCTTCGACGGCGGCGGATCCGGAGGCGACCCATTGGACCACGCAGCCCAGGCTCGTGAGCGCGCGCACGAGTGAACCACCCGTGTCGTGTGCGCCGACGACGAGGACGCGCACCGTCGCGCGGCGTATCGCAACGGGGAGCTCGAATCGGGCGAATGTCATGTGCGCCACACGCGTTCGTGGGCGACGCTACAGGGCCTCCTCTCCCCGCTCACCGGTCCGTACCCGGATGACCTCCTCCAGCGCCTGAATGAAGATCTTCCCGTCGCCGATCCTGCCGGTTCGAGCAGTGCTCTCGATGGCTTGAACCACCCTCCCTGCCATCGCGTCGGAGACCGCGATCTCGAGCTTCACCTTGGGAACGACGTCCACCACGTATTCCGCGCCGCGGTACAGCTCGCTGTGCCCCTTCTGCCGCCCGAAGCCCTTCACCTCGGTGGTGGTCATGCCGACGACCCCAAGCTCCGAGAGCGCCTTCTTCACCTCGTCGAGCTTGAAGGGCTTGATGATGGCTACGACCATTTTCACGGTCCACCTCGTTCACTGAGTCGCGGGGGGCGCAGGCCGCCCCCGCCCCGCCGGGCAAAGCTCATCGGGGCCCCACCCCGGCCACGCTGTAGAGCGATCACATTTTTCGACAGGTCTTGAGCGGCGCTGCTCAGGTGCACTGCGAAACGAAATGAGTCGTACTGCATTTTGCAGTCAATGCAACTGCTAGACCGTTGACGGACGATCATGGAGGGAGGGCGCTTCGCCTATTTCACCGGAGCCGTGCGCATCGCCCGTGGGCAGGTTGCGGCCCGCCTTCCAGGCACCGGGCCGCCTGAAAGCGGCCCGGAATGGATGCTCGATCCGTTTGGGTCGGGGCCTTCGCCCGCCGCCAGGATGCACCGTCTCGAGGCACGGGTCGCCTGTTGAACGGGCACGCTTCCCCCCAGGCGAGAGCGGTGGAAAGCCAAGAAACCGCTGCCTGCAAAGCAGTGCATTTTGCATCAGCAATGGCATGCGTTCTGCAAAACGGGTGTTTGCCAAAACGCGCCCTTGCCGCCTCACGACTTCGAACCCGGACGGGAGAACCATGGCCGACCCAACCATTTCAGAACTGGCGAAGCAGCTCGCTGACGCGACGAAGCAGATCGGAGACACTCAGAACGCCCTCAACATCGTATGGACGATGGTGGCGGGCTTCCTCGTGATGTTCATGCAGGCGGGCTTCGCGCTGGTCGAGACCGGCCTCACGCGCGCGAAGAACGTCGCGCACACGATGGGCATGAACTTCCTCGTCTACGCCATCGGCATCATCGGCTTCTACTTCGTCGGCTTCGGCCTTCAGATGGGCGGCGTGGGCGCGGTCTTCGGCGAGCCCTCCATCCTCGCGAACGAGTTCACGATCAGTCTCTTCGGCAAGACCTTCGGGCTCTTCGGCATGAAGGGCTTCATGCTTCACCCGCTGCCCACATTCACAGTAGGTATAGCTGCGACGTTCCTCTTTCAGATGGTGTTCATGGACACCACGGCGACGATCCCCACAGGCGCCTGTGCCGAGCGCTGGAAGTTCACGTCGTTCGTGATCTTCAGCTTCGCGATCTCGACGATCATCTACCCCATCTACGCGAACTGGGTGTGGGGCGGCGGCTGGCTCTCGCAGCTCGGCGCGAATTTCGGCCTGGGCCACGGCCACGTGGACTTCGCTGGCAGCTCGGTGGTGCACATGACGGGCGGTGTGATTGCCCTCGTGCTCGCGAAGATGATCGGGCCGCGCCTGGGCAAGTACGGCAAGGATGGCCGCGTGAACCCCATTCCCGCGCACAACATCCCGCAGGTCATGACGGGCACGTTCATCCTCGCCTTCGGCTGGTTCGGCTTCAACGCCGGGTCGACGCTCTCCGGCATGGACTCGCGCCTCGCCGTTGTCGCGGTCAACACGATGATCGCGGGCGCGACGGGCGCCTTCTGCGCCTACCTCTACGCGAAGGCAAAGTGGGGCAAGGCCGACCCGAGCTGGATGGCGAACGGCATGCTGGCTGGCCTGGTCGCCATCACCGCCCCTTGCGCCTTCGTGTCCGCGTGGGCAGCGGCCCTCATCGGCGCCGTGGCGGGCGTGCTCGTCATCATCGCGGCCGTCTTCATCGATACGAAGCTCAAGATCGATGACCCGGTCGGCGCCATCGCGGTCCACGGCGTGAATGGCACTTGGGGCATCCTCGCCCTCGGCCTCCTCGCGAACGGCACGTACGGCCAGGGCCTGAACGGCGTTGCGCCTGGAGTGACAGGGCTCTTGTACGGCGATGCCGGACAGTTCGGGGCCGAGCTCATCGGCATCGCCGCGAACTACTTGTACGTGGCGCCCGTGGCAGCCCTCGTCTTCTTCGTCATCGGGAAGGTCGTCGGCAACCGCATCTCCGCCGAAGACGAGATCACCGGTGCCGACATGGGCGAGATGGGAGTGCTCGGGTACGCTCCCGACGCCGGCCCGCACCTCGGCGTCTCGCCGAGGTCGGCGGAAGCGGTCGGCGTGGCCACCGCGCCGCAACTCGCGGCGAAGCTCAGCTGACGACTTCACGTCTCGGATGCTTTGCCAGGAGCCGCCAGCGGGTCACCGAACCCGCGGCGGCTTCATACGCCGCCCGCCCGGCGCAGCGGGCAGCGGCGGCACTCGGCGCGCCGCTCGTACCCGGCCACGAGCCCGCGGTACTCCTCGCCCTCCCAGATGGCGCCCATCGTGCGCTCGTGCAGCGAGCCGAAGTCGCCGAGCACCCCGTCCTGGCCGGCCGGCGCGGGGCACGGCGCGAAGGCTCCCTCGGCGGTCACCCATGCCTCCCGGCCCAGGAACGGGCAGGGGCCGAAGGTGGGCTCGCCGGTCAACGGCCAGGGCTCGACGTTCTCGAGCAGAACGGCCTGGCCCCACGGCAACCGTCGCTCCTCGGCGGCGGCGCGCATGGCCCGCACCGCCTCGTTCCAGCGCGTCCGCGAGGCGCCGTCGCGGCGCAGGTCCTGCCCCGCCAACGCCTCGAAGTGCACCTGGAGCTGGTTCACCTTGATCCGCTCGACCCCGAGCGCTGCCGCCATGCGGACGAGCCCGGCCAGCTCGGACACGTTTGCCTCCTGCGCGGTGACCTGGAAGCTGACGCGGGAGGCGGTCCTCCCGGCCGCTCGCCGCCCGTCGCGCACGCGCACGAAGGCGCGCAGATCGTCCAGCGCGCGCTCGAGCTCGAGCCCACCCATGAGCAGCGCCGCGGTCTCGGCCGTGGCCCCGTTCCACGAGATCTTCACGTCGCGCGCCACCGAGACCAGGCGCTCCGCCCAGCCGGCCGCGCCCTGGATCGGGAACGTTCCGTTGGTCGTCACGTTGAGCGCGAGGCGGAATTCCGCGCACAGGTCCACCAGCCGCTCGAGGCCGCTCCACAGCAGGGGCTCTCCCTTCGTGGAGGGGATCACCTCGGCCAGGGCCGAGCCCGCGCGCTCGTCGAGGACGCGCTCGACGAGATCGACCGGCAGCCTGCGCGGGGGCCCTGGCCGCGGGCGCCACGGCGCGAGCGGCGAGTGCTCGCGGCACATGCGGCAGGCGAGATTGCAGTCGTCCGGGTTCGTGACGAACGTGATGCGGCGCGGCCCGGGGCGGAGGTCGGAGTTTGCAGCCATACGGCGTGGGCCATCGTACCCCACGCGCGCCAGGCGTGTGACGTTGACAATGCGTCCGCTATTGCGGATAACCCTTGGCATGAAGAGCGCCAAGGAAACGCGCGGGCCGGCGCGGGCACGTGGGCGGGCGGCGCGGCGTCCGCTCCTTGGCGAGGCCTCCGGCTCGCCCGAGAGTTCGCCCGAGACCGCGCCCACGCCCACCGACCTCGCGCCCGTGGTGGGCACGAACCTGCGGCACCTCCGCGTCAAGCGCGCGCTCTCGCTGGAGAAGCTCGCCAAGCTCTCCGGCGTCTCGCGCGCGATGCTCGGCCAGATCGAGCTCGGGCAGAGCGCGCCCACCATCAACGTCCTCTGGAAGATCTCCACCGCGCTCGGCGTCCCGTTCTCCGGGCTCATCGGCCAGCGCCAGGCAGGAGGGGTGGTGGTGCTGCGCGGCGAGAACGCGAAGACGCTCACCAGCCACGACGGGAGCTTCACCTCGCGGGCCCTCTTCCCCTTCGACGCGCCGCGCCGGGTGGAGTTCTACGAGCTGCGCCTCGCCGCCAGGGGCGAAGAGCACGCCGACGCGCACGCGCCCGGCACCGTGGAGAACCTCGTCGTCTCCAAGGGCTCGGTCGAGATCGAGGTGGAAGGCACGCGCCAGCTTCTCGCCCAAGGCGACGCCATCGTCTTCGAGGCGGATGCGCCGCACGCGTACCGGAACGCGAGCGACGACGAGGCGGTCCTGTACCTCGTCATGACGTACGCGGACGCGGTGGGCTAGCCTCAATGCTGCTCACTTAGCGCCCTGGGCTTCGGGCCTCAGGCCTCGGGCTTCAGGCCTCGGGCTTCAGGAAATCCGCGGTCGTTCTTTTCCTTCCATGAGGAAGCCGCCCGGCTCCTGAGCATGGCCTGCGGCGGATCCGAGCACGCCGGCACGCTCGCTCCTCCAAATACCTGACAGAGAGCCTGCCCGCACCCAGGTGCGCGGATTGCATCGCGTCAGGCGTCGTGAAGAAGATCGAAGCCATCGTCAAACCCTTCGGGGTGGATGAGCTGAAGCATGCGCTCTCCGAGCTCGGCATCAACGGTCTGACGGCAACCGAGGTCGAGGGAAGCAGCCGGCGGAGGGGACAAGCCAGCTCTGGCCCGGGCGCCGAGTCCGCTGATGGGCTCGAGCCCAAGGTGAAGATCGAGGTGGTCGTCCCCGATGAGCTCGCTGGACGCGCGGTCGAGGTCATCGAGAGGGCTGCCAATACCGGACACGTCGGCGACGGCCTGATCTGCACCACGCCCGTCGAGGAGGCGGTCCGTGTCCGCACCGGAGAGCGTGGCGAAGGCGCTCTCTAGGTGCTTCTCTGACCGTGCCCGTGCCGCGGAGCGCTGGCGAGCCGCCGTAGCGAACCCTGACCTCCCTCTCGATGCTGCAACGGGTCACCCGCCGCCTCTTGCGCGTTGACCACCCCACGGGTCGGACATACAGTCGGCAGCGTGGGGGAGCGGACGCCGATAGGACGGCTCTTGGTGGAGCGCGGCGTGGTTAGCCTCGCCGCCGTCGAGGAGGCCGCTCTCGCGGCGCTCTCCAGCGACAGCCGCATCTGCTCGAAGTTGCTCGAGTCCGGCGCGTGCGAGGAGGGGGACCTGGCGGCCGCGCTCGCGGAGCGCCATGGGATCCCGGGCGTGGACCTGTCCTGCTCCGCAGTCGACCTCGCCGCGCTCGAGTACGTGCCACAGCCGGTCGCGGAGGCCGATCTCATCCTGCCTCTCTCGACCGAGGGCGGTCGCCTGCACCTCGCGGTGGCATCGCCCGAGCTCGCCGAGCGGGTGGTGAGCGAGGTGCGCTTCGTCACCGGGCTCGACATCTCGCTCTACGTCGTCGTGCTCGCCTCGCTCCGATCGGCCATCGCAGCCTGCTACCAGGCCAGGGCGCAGGGGGCCGCGGTCTGGCGCGGCAAGGCAGCGCCGCTCGATGCGCCGCCCACCATCGCCGCTCGAACGCCCAGCGAGAACGTCCTCGAGCTCACGCTCGACGACCTCGTCGAGGAAGAGGCGGCGCCCGGCCCACGGGTGGGCGGCATTGCATCGGGCCCGGGCGAGGAGGAGGTGGTGCACGCGGTCGCCGTGCGTGCCGGCCCCCGCCGCGTGCTGGTGGTGGACGACGAGCCCGCCATCAGGCTCCTGGTGCAGCGAGCGCTCGAGTACCGTGGCTTCGCGGTGGACACTGCCGCCGACGGCCTGGAGGCGCTCGAGAAGGTCCGGCAATGGCGCCCCGATCTCGTGCTCCTCGACGCGATGCTGCCCAAGCTGCACGGCTTCGAGGTGGCGCGGCGCCTGCGCTCCGATGCGGCCACCCGCGCGCTGCCCATCGTGATCATGACGGCGGTTTACCGCGGGTGGCGCTTCGCGCAGGACGCGCGCGAGAGCTACGGCGCGCAGGACTACATCGAGAAGCCGTTCCGGGTGGACGACCTCCTTCGCCGCATCGAGGCAGTCCTCGAGACGACGGGCGCACGCCCGCCCGGAGCCGCGGCTCCACTCGTCGCCAGCGGGCGCGCTGCCCTCGCGGCCGGCCAGGTCGAGGAGGCGATAGCCGCCTTCGAGGAGGCGGTGCGCGCGGACGCCTTCTCGGCCGACGCCCTCCACGGCCTCGGCGAGGCGCTACGCCAGCGGGGCGAGGCCTTCCGCGCCATGAGCGCCCTGGAGCGCGCTGTCGAGCTACGCCCCGAGCTCATTCCCGCCTTGAGCGTCCTGGCGGGGCTGTACCTCGAGAAGGGATTCCGGGCGAAGGCGGCCGAGATGCTGGAGCGCGCGGTCCACGCGGCGCGGGATCCCGAGACGCGCGAGCGGCTCCGCGGTGAGCTCATGCGGTTGCTCTGATCGGGGGCCGAGGCCGATCCGGCCGAGCGGGCGCTTTCGTCAGGAGGACCTGCCGAGTAAGCGGCGCAGCGTACCGGCGATCCCGGCCGGCTCGGGACGTTCGGGTGTCGGCCCGACGACCCGCACCACCGCCGCCGTCACGTTGTCGGGTGTGCCGCGCTCGTTGGCCCTGTCGACGAGTGCACGGCAGGCGCTCGCGGCATCGCGCTCCGCGACGAGGTCCTCGATCTCCGCGTCAGCGAGCACGTTGTACAGTCCGTCGCTGCAGAGGACCAGGAGGTCCCACTGCACGAGCCGCCGCGCCGTCCGGTCCCGGCTCACGATGAGCTCCCTGCCCACGCTGCGGGTCAATACGCAGCGGTCGGCGTGCGTCTGCGCCCGCTCCTTGCTGAGGAGCCCGAAGCGGACCTTCTCCGCCGCGAGGGTGTGGTCCTTCGTGAGCTGCGTGATCTCGCCGTCGCGAACCAGGTAAAGGCGGGAATCGCCCACGTGCACCGCCGTGAGCTCGCCCTGGTCCAGGGTCACCGCCGTCAAGGTCGTGGCCATGCCGCGCAGCTCGGGGACGACCAAGGCCCGGTCGTAGACCTCGATATTGGCCTGCTGGACGGCGCGGTAGAGGCGCTGCCCCGCGCTCGTGCTGGGAGGCTCCTCGCGGTATGCGCGGAGCACCACCTCGATGGCCATCTGGCTCGCTACCTCGCCGCCCGGGCCGCTCGACACGCCGTCGGCCACGGCGATGATCGCGCGGGCGCTGGTCTCCACGAAGGACCCGCAGCAGTCCTCGTTGTGGTCGCGCTCGGTCCCCACGTCGGAGAGGGAGGCGATCTCGATCTCGTAGTCGACCATCAGCTGTCATCCTCGGTGCGATGTGCGCGATCGCTGGCCGTGCCTCGGGTGGCCACGCCTGGCGAATAGCGGGACCGGAGGAGCGCACAGGAAGTTGGTAATCGGAGTTCGCGCGCACTACCCTCTGGCCATGTCATCCCAGGCTCCGGTGGCTTGATGCGCGACCCCGTCGCCGGCGACAAGCTCGATCAGTACGAGCTCGTCGAGCTCCTGGCTCGCAGTGGAATGGCCTCCATCTTCAAGGCCATCGACTCGGAGTCGGGCCAGCTGGTGGCGCTCAAGATCCCTCACATCCAGTACGAGAGCGACATCGTCTTCTCCCAGCGCTTCGAGCGCGAGGAGCAAGCCGGGCAGCGGCTCCATCACCCCAACGTGGTGAAGGTGCTGAAGCCGCGCGCCAAGAGCGGCATGTACATGGCGATGGAGTACGTGGAGGGGAAGTCCCTCCGCGCCATGCTGAGCGACAAGCATCCCATGCCCACCGAGAAGGCGCTCGACATCGCACGCCAGGTCTGCGGCGCGCTGGCGTACCTGCACGAGCACGGCGTCGTCCACCGCGACATCAAGCCCGAGAACATCCTCCTCACCCCCGGTGGCCAGGTGAAGATCCTCGACTTCGGGATCGCGCTCTTCGAGTCCGAGCGGAGGCTCACCTGGATGGGGCTCTCCAACGCTGTCGGCACGCCCGACTACATGGCCCCGGAGCAGATCCGCGGCCGGCGCGGGGACCCGCGCACCGACGTGTACGCGGTGGGGATGATGCTCTACGAGATGCTCACCTGCAGCCTGCCCTACGAGAGCTCCAATTCGCGCGCGCTGCTCAGGGCCAAGGCGAGCGAGGATCCCAGGCCTCCCAGCTACTACGTCCCCGGCTTCGACCCGTCGCTCGAGGCGATCATCCTCAAGGCCATCGAGCGCTCGCCACGCGATCGCTACGGCGGCGCCGCCGAGCTGCTCGCCGACCTGCGCAATCCGTCGGCCGTGCCACCCCGTGACCCGGAGACGGGGCAGGCGCGCCGGCGCGTGGCCGCTCGCGCCAAGCGCCGCATCGTCGCGGCCGCCGTCGTCGTGACAGTCCTGGTCGGGATGGCCTCGCTCGTCTGGCTCAGCGCCCGCCATTCCGCCCAGCCCGCTCCTCCCCCGGTGACCGGCCGACAGAGGTGAACGATGCCGCCGCAGCTCGAACACACCGTCAACATCGCCTGGGTGCTGGTCGGGTCCTTCCTGGTCATGTTCATGCAGGCGGGGTTCGCGCTGGTGGAGACGGGCTTCACCCGCGCACGCAACGCGGCCAACACGATGGCGATGAACCTCGTCATCTATCCGCTCGGCGCGCTCGGTTTCTGGCTGGTGGGTTACGGCCTCATGATGGGCGGCGTGAGTGAGTGGCCCACGCTCGGCCCGGCCGTCGCGGGCGCCCACGAGGTGGCCCTCACGCTGGGCGGCCGCTCGTACGGTATCTTCGGCGCGGCCAAGTTCGCGCTCGTCAGCGTGGCGAGCGATCCGCCCAACCTGGCCATGTTCCTCTACGCCACGGTCTTCATGGACACCGCCGCCACCATCCCGACCGGCGCCATGGCCGAGCGCTGGCGGTTCTCGGCGTTCCTCGTCTACGGCGCCTTCATGTCGATGCTGCTCTACCCGCTCTACGGGAACTGGGTGTGGGGTGGCGGCTGGCTCTCGTCGCTGGGGGTGAACGCTGGCCTCGGACACGGCCACGTCGACTTCGCTGGCTCGAGCGTCGTCCACATGACCGGCGGGGTCACTGCACTCGCCGGCGCGATCGTGCTCGGCCCGCGCCTGGGCAAGTACAGGGCCGATGGGACGCTGGGGGCGATGCCCGGGCACAATCTTCCCCTGTCCGTGCTCGGCACGCTCATCCTGGCGTTCGGCTGGTTCGGGTTCAACGCAGGGTCCACCCTGTCCGCATCCGACCCGAGGATCGCGGTCATCGCGGTGAACACGATGCTCGCCTCCAGCGCGGGAGCGATCGCGGCGCTGGGCTACGTCTGGTTCTCGCTGCGCAAGCCCGACGTGGGGATGGCCTGCAACGGCCTCCTGGGCGGCTTGGTGGCGATCACCGCCTCCTGCGCCTTCGTGAGCCCGGCCGCCGCCGTGTCGATCGGGCTCGTGGCGGGCGTGCTGGTGGTGCGGACCGTCATGCTGCTCGAGCGCCGGTTGGGCGTGGATGATCCGGTCGGGGCGGTTGCTGTTCACGGTATGTGCGGGGCCTGGGGGGCGCTCGCCCTGGGGCTCTTCGCGGACGGGAGCTACGGCTTCGGCTGGAACGGGGTGGCTGGCCCGGTGCGCGGGCTCCTCTTCGGCGACGCCGGCCAGCTCGGGGCGCAGTGCATCGGGGTGGCGACGAACCTCCTCTTCGTCTTCGGCATGGCGTTCGGGTTCTTCCGGCTCGTCGAGCGGCTGATGGGAAACCGGGTGTCGCCCGAGGTCGAGTACGCAGGGCTCGATTCACTCGAGATGGGCACGGACGCCTATCCTCGGGGCTGACCTTCACGAGAGCAGGGGGTGCAACCCCGATCCGGGATTGCACCCCGCGGCCGCGGCGCGAGAGAAGGTCAGGTCGACATGGCAGCCTTCTCGACGAAGACCGACTTGCCCTTCTTCTTGCTCGCGCCCACGAAGTAGACGGCCCCGTAGAGGCCCCACAGGACGCAGACGCCGAGCGCGATGTACGGCTCCTTCACGCTCATGCCAGACACGGTGAAGGGACCGACGAGGAAGAAGAGCATGCAGAGGAGGTTGGCGACGAGCCCGAACAAGGGCACGACGAAGTGCTTGAAGCCGTTGAACATGTGGTGCTCGCGGAAGGCCACCATCGCGATGACGCAGGTGAGCATGTAGAGCATGAAGGTGCCGAAGTTGCTCACCAGCGTGACGATCACGAGCGTGTTCGGGAGCTTCGCGTAGGTCTCCGGCTTGAAGAGCCCGAAGCTGTACCAGAAGTTCTGGTACTTGGGCTCGAGCGCGGCTGGGGTCGTGCCGCCCAGGTAGATGAGCGTCGTGATGATGCCGATCACGGCTGAGATGGCGGCGAGGGTCCAGATCGCGCGGTGAGGCGTCAGGCGCTTCCCGTGGAGCATGCCGAAGTGCTCGGGCACCTCCTCGTCGCGCCCCATGGCATAGGTGACCCGGGCGCCGGTGCTGAGGCACGAGAGCGTCGTGCCGATGAGGGCGAGGAACACGGTCGCCGCCTGCACCAGCATGAAGGCTTTACCAGCGGTGGCGCTCCCGAAGAGCCAGGTGCCGACGATCACCATCATGTCGCCGAGCGGCGCGCCGGACCCGGCCGCATCCGCAAGCGTGTACCCCTGGTTCAGGAAGTAGTTCGCTGCGAAGTACTCGATGAGGTAGCAGACGGCCCCCTGGATCATGAGGGAGAGGAGAACCGCGCGCGGGATGTCGCGCTTGGCGTTCTTGGCCTCCTCGCCCATCGAGGTGACCGACTCGAACCCGACCAGGATGAGGATGGCGATGCACGCCTGGATGATGATGAAGGAGAAGCCGTGCGGCGCAGGGACCGACGAGCCCGTGGCGTGGAACTTGAAGTGCGGCGTCAGGTCCTTCGGATGATCTGCGTCCACCGGCTCCATGGTGGTGGCCTGGTCGGCGGCGTAGCTGATCGTGAAGGGCACCGGTTTGCCGTCCTTCATCTCCGGGACCGGATTGCCGTCGGCGTCCATCTTGTTCTGCAGCACGGGAGCGCCGCTCGCGTCGAGCTTCGGCTTCCCGTTCTCGACCACGGGCTCCTGAGCGACCACGAAGTCGACCGGCGCGCCCCCCACCATGTGGAACGCCTTCGAACCCTCGTGATGGCTGACGCGGTAGGAGATCGCGATGACCGAGAAGACGAGGAGCGCGGAGATCTGGACGACGTTGATGGCGAAGTTCACGCTGGTCGTGCCGGTGACGCCGCGGAAGGCGATGAAAGCGACGCCGAAGGCAAAGACGACACAGAAGAGGATCATGAAGATCGGGCTGTTGTAAGTGCCGCTGAAGGTGTTGGGCCATAGCTGACCGGCCAGGTAACCTCCGATGATAGCCGTCACGCCCACCATGCAGCCGGGGTACACCCAGTAGTAGAGGTGACTCGCCCAACCGGTGATGAACTTGGCGAGGCGGGCGAACCGGTAGGCCTTCGTCTTGGAGAGAAAGGCCTGCTCGGCGAAGAAGTACGAGGAGCCGGCGCCTGGGTAGAGCTTGGAGAGCTCGGCGTAGGCGATTGCCGTCGCGAGGCACAGGAGCAGCGCGGCAAGGATGCCGAACCACATGTCCGAGCCAGCCATGGGGGCGCCGTAGAGCGACTGGATCTGGAAGGTGAGCCAGAGGAAGGCGCCCGGTGCGATGAGCGCCATGGCATTGATGGTGAGGCCAGTCAGGCCCAGCGTCGGCCGCGACGTCGTGCCGCCCTGGGCGGCTGGCGCGGCGGGTCTTCCTTCGGTCATGGTTGCCATCCTTGAGGTCTCCATTGGGGCGAATTCGTGTGCGCGTGCCCAAGCGAACGCTGCTCGGCTCTTTCGCCCGGGAGCAGTGCAGCCGGCGTGCCTGCGAGCCGTGCATCGCTCCACATTCAAAATGGCGGGTTCGTGCGCTTTGCTGGGCGCGAGTCGAGCACCGCATTGCCTGCTCTGCGAGCAAGGAGCGGCTGTCCCGCCTCCGGCTGACCATCGCAGGCCCGCCGAGGCGAAGGCCGCTGTGCTGGATGAGAAGACTGGAGGTCTCCCTCTCCCCGCGCAGGGACTCCTGGCCGCGCTTGTCGCGGCCAGGGGCGGGGAGACGAGACCGCGGTGGCTCTGCCGGCGGGGTCGAAGGAGGGCCGGGGTGAGGGGCTGCCGCCCGAGGATCGGCCCCCTCACCCTAACCCTCTCCCCCGGTGGGGGAGAGGGGATAGGTACGGAATCAAAGGCAGTTCTTACCGGTCGCCGCTACGCCGACGCGCCCATCTGCCTGCCGCGGCCCATCACCCGCTCGATCGTGTCGAGCAGGTCGTCGAGCTCGAAGGGCTTCGCGAAGGCGGCGGCCGCGCCGAGCGCCCTCGCTATCTCCCGGTAGCCGCCGTCGGCGGTGAGCACGACCACCGGGATGTCCTTCAGCTGCGGATCGCCGAGCTGCACCTTGCGGAAGTCGGCGCCCCCCATGACCGGCATCATGAGGTCGAGCAGGATGATGCCCGGGCGCTCGCCCGCGTGGAGCTGGGAGATGGCCTCGTGTCCATCGGAGGCGCTGGAGACGTCGTAACCTTCCTCGCGCAGGACCGAGCACAGGGCGTGCTGGATGTCTCGGTCGTCCTCGACCACCAGGATGCTCCTCGCCGCCATTGCGCCTGCCGCCATTCCGCCTCCGGAGGGTGCCCTTCGTTCTTCGCGCACAAGTAGTCACGGCTGCGATGCGGGTCGATTCCCCTCCCTGGTCCGGGCCCCGTCCGGTAGGCTGAGCTCCGTCTGGCTATCGACGACGCCGGCTCCTGCATCACGGGAGGGTGAAGATGCGCCTGTTCTACGTGCCCAAGACCCGCGCCACGCGCCCTCGCTGGGTGCTGGAAGAACTGGGCGTGCCCTACGAGCTGGTGCGCCTCGACGTGAGCAAGGGCGAGACGCGCGGCCCGACGCACCTCGAGCGCCATCCGCAGGGGCACGTCCCGGTCCTGGAGGACGGCGGCGCTCGCATCTTCGAATCGGCGGCCATCTGCCTCCACCTCGCCGATCGCTTCCCTGACAAAGGACTCGCCCCACCTCTGGGCACCCCCGAGAGGGCTCTTCTATACCAGTGGCTCTTCTTCGCCGTGACCGAGCTCGAGCCGCCCTTGTCCGCGCTCTCCGCGCAGCGCCGGAAGCCGGAGCCCGAGCGCGACGCGGCCTTGATGGAGGCGGCGCGAGCCCAGTTCGCGGGGGCGGCGCGAGCACTCGAGCCGGCGCTGGGGACGAGCGGCTGGCTCGTCGGCGGAGCGTTCACCGTCGCTGACGTGCTCGTCGGCTCCATGCTGGTCTGGGCCAAGGCCATGGGCGCCTGCCAGGATCTTCCCTCGCTGGATGCCTACGTCACGCGCCTCAGGGAACGTCCCGCGTGGCAGCGCGCGACCGCTGACTAGCCGCCCTCCGTTCAGTTCTGGGCGCCGGCCACATGAAGCACGCACTCAAGACCCGTCGAAAAATGCGATCGCTCTGCGGCGTGGCCGGGGTGGGGCCCCGACGGCTTTGCCGGCGGGGCGGGGGCGGCCTTCGCCCCCGGGTACTCGGTATTCGGAACTCTGGGCGAGCGTGGGTGCTCGCGCTGCCGCTCGTCGCGATGGCGCTTGCCCCTCCGTCGCCGATCCGGGCGGCGGAGGCGGCAGAGGCGCCTCGCGCGCCCGAGCTGGGGTCGCCGCCGCTCCTTCGACAGGACGTGCCGCCGGAGCTCCCGCCCGGGATCGTCTTCCCAGCGCCGGAGGTGACGGTCGTGCTCCAGATCGACGTCGCCGCCGACGGCGCGG
>JBGQLS010000062.1:0-20119 GCA_041500205.1 Anaeromyxobacteraceae bacterium
AAGAGGAGACGCTCGCTGTACGCCGCGAGGCGGACGCGTCCCGCCTCGTTCGTCTCGATGTCGAGCGCCGCGAGCCCCTCGCCGAGGACCTCCTCGAAGATCGCCGGGAGAGCCACCTCGCTACCTGCCCCGCCGCCGCACCGACGCGCCCGCGGCTACGCCTGCTTGGGACCGCGGCCGATGGCCGCCTCTACCTCGGCCCGATGGGCGGCGAGGTACGCTTCCACCTCGCCATGCTCGAGCGCGAGATCGCGCAGCACGCCGTCGTACACGAAGCGGAACTGCTCGCGATGTTCGTCGCCGCGAAGCTCGAACGACCGCTTCAGCACGGCCGCCGAGAACAGCTTCTCCTCCTTCGTCTTGGCGCGCGCCACCATCCTAGTCCCGCCCCGCGCCCGTCTCGCGTCTCTTCCCTGTTAGTAAACAGCGCGGCGCGTGAGGACCGGGACGCACCCCGGCCCTGGGCGCACGTCGGAAGGGCGCGCGGTCCGTCAAAGGGTTGTTCAAGATACCGGGGACCGAGCCAGGCGAGCGAGACGCAAGCAGGGCGAGGCGCGACGACCGAGCATAGCCAGAGGCTATGTGAGGGAGGACGCAACGAAGCGATGCGCCGCGGATCGTTCGCAGCGGCGACGGGACCGGTGTTTTGGGCAACCCTCTCACGGGGCGGGGGCGTCCGCGCATCGGCACTACTCCCGCTCGTCCCGTGGAGCGGTCTTGGCCGCGCCCGTCGGCTCCGGGACGATGAGAAGCGTCCGGAACAAACCTTCGCCTTCACTTCGCGTCGAGACCCCCGGAACCCCGACCAGCGCCAGGTGGATCTGCCGGCGCTCCCGCGCGCTGATGGGGGCGATGGCGAGGACCTTGCCCATCCGCTTGGCGCTCGCGGCCAGGCGCTCGGCCATGCCCTTCACCACGGGATCAGCCTCTTCATGGAACCCGCCCACCTCCAGGTTCACCCACTTGCGACCGTCGGCTCGAGGATTCGCCACGCGGTTCGCGAGGTGCTGCAACGCCTCGACGAGCGCTGACCCCAGCTCGATGGTGTTCTCCGCGCGCGCCTTCAGGGACACGCCGATCGCCTCCGGCGTCTCCCGTACCTCGATGTCGACCTGCGCGCCCATCCGGGCCAGCAGCCCCTCACAGAACTCCCGCGCCAGCTTGACCTTCTCCGGCGCCTCGGCCGGCGGAGGGGCGGCCTGCTCGCGTTGTTCCCGATCTTCGGCCATGGTCGTCTCCGTCCTCTCCTACGCCGCCTTCGCCCCCGCCGCAGGCGGAGCCTGCCGACGCATGAGCCACTGTTGCTGGGCGATGGAGAGGAGGTTGTTCACGAGGATGTACAGCGTGAGACCCGAGGGCAGCTTCAACATGATGAACGTGAAGAAGATAGGCATGAAGTAGAGCAGCATCTTCGCCTGGGTGTTGTCGGCCGGCTGGGGCGAGATCTTCTGCATGAGGAAGCTGGAGGCGCCCATGGTGAGCGGGAGGATGTAGATCGGGTCGTACCGCGTGAGGTCCCGTAGCCAGAGGAAGGGCTCGTTGTAGAGCTCGACCGACGTCTGCAAGGTCGCGTAGAGCGCGAACCATATCGGCATCTGGATGAGCATGGGCAGGCACCCGCCGAGCGGGTTCACCTTGTGCTGCTGATACAGCTGCATCACTGCCTGATTCAGCTTCTCCTTGTCGTCCCCATGCTTGGCCTTGAGCTTCTCGATCTCCGGCTGCAACTTCCGCATCTCGTTCATCGACCGCATCGACTTGGCGGTGAGCGGGTAGAGGAGCGCCTTCACCAGGACCGTGAGCAGGATGATCGCGATGCCCCAGTTCTTCACGAACCCTTCCAGCGTGCGCATGACGTACAGGAGGATGCGCGCGAAGAAGGCGAAGAGGTTCGTGATGGAGCCGTAGTCGACGGCGGTGTCGAGCT
This sequence comes from Anaeromyxobacteraceae bacterium, assembly GCA_041500205.1. Lineage (GTDB taxonomy): Bacteria > Myxococcota > Myxococcia > Myxococcales > Anaeromyxobacteraceae > Anaeromyxobacter_A. The sequence continues at coordinate 1,928 of JBGQLS010000062.1, forward strand.
CGCGGCCCACGGCACGGAGCAGATCGAGCTGCTTCGGGCCCTGGAAGATCCGGAAGGAGACGTTGAGCTGTCGATCGAGCGGGAGCCTGAGCGCAGCGCCCAGCTCGCCGGAGATGGGCCCGCGGAAGAAGACGCACTCGCCCATCTCGGGCGTCGGCAGCACCGCCGCGAGGAAGTAGTGCTGCTCGAGGCCGAGCCAGGCCGCCGTCCCAGGCACGGGCTCCTTTGCTTCCTTGCCGCCGAAGCGCGCGGTCTTGCCAGCCGCTCGGCAGACCGGCGTCACCCCCTCGAAGACCTCGCCGCCCGAGAAGAAGCCGGGCTTCGCGACGTCGGGCGGCACGAACCCCGGATAGAGGAGCACGAGCTCGCCTTTCCGATCCGAGGTGGCTTGCACCTCCAGCCCAAGCTCGAAGGTACGCTCGCCCACGAAGAACCTCTTGCGCACCTGGGCGACGCCCGCCGTCCCCTCGAACGTCACGCTCGCCGCGTCGTGCGAGACGATGCGCATGCTGCCGCGCGCGGCCGGGTCGCCGGCGAGCCCTCCGGTTCCGCCCAGCTCCGGCGACGCCACGATCGCGCCAGGCCAGGGCTCGTTCTCCGCGACGTGCACGAGATCCACAGGGAGCTCACCGTGCCCCTTGACCTCCCGGCGATACTTCCGCCCCTTCAGCTCGAGGCTCTTGAGGGCGCCCCCCAGGCTGGTGAAGGTGGCGCGGAACTCGGGTGTCTCGAGCACCGCCGTCTCCTCGGGAGCCGCCGGCACGGCCTTGACCGGCGCGGGCTCCGCCGTCGGCGTGGGCCCTACCGGCGGTGTCTCGGTCTTCACCGCGGCGCCCGCCCCTGCGTCCGGCCCTCCCGCCCGCCGCGCCGGCGCGTTGCGGTTCTGCATCCAGATGAAGCCGAACATGATCACGGCCGACAGCGAGGTCGCCAGGAGGATGCGTCGCGTCTCAGGGGTCACTTTTCCTCCCAGCTACAGGTCATGGGACCGGATCGATGCCGCCCTGGCACAGAGGATGGCAGCGAGCCAACCTCTTCACCGCCAGGAAAGAACCCGTCAACGCCCCGTGCCGCCTCACCGCTTCCGCGGCATACGCGGAGCAAGTCGGATAGAAGCGGCAAGCGGGCGGCAGGAGCGGAGACACCAGCCGCCGGTAGGCACCGAGCAAGGCGAGCAGGACCGCCCGCGTCACCGCCGGCTCCCCAGCTCGCGTGCTGCCGTCAGGGCGCGCTGTGCTCCTCCGAGCCCCGCCTCGCGGGCGCTCGACCGGGCGATGACGACCAGATCCACCGCAGGCAGGTCCGCTGCGTTGGCGCGAAAGGCCTCGCGCACCCAGCGCTTCACTTGGCTGCGCAGAACCGCTTTTCCGATCCGGGTGGACACGGTCACACCGAGGCGGGGGCGGCCGAGGCCGTTCGGGAGCGCGAGGACGATGTACGCGCCAGCATGAACCTTCATGCCGCGCCCCTGCACCGCCAGGAATTCGTTGCGCAGAGTGAGGCGCGCCGCCTTGCCGAGCCGCACGCCCGATCGACCGCCTACTTCTTCGGAGCGCTCGGCGTGAGCTGTCTGCGGCCCTTGGCCCGCCGGCGCCTGATGACGTTCCTGCCACCGGGCGTCCTCGAACGCCGCAGGAAACCGTGCGTCCGGTTTCTCTTGGCCTTCTTCGGTTGATAAGTCCTCTTCATGGCGCGGCAACCTCCTCGATCGGCCGCGTGCTGTCAAGCACTCGACGTGGCTCGCCGTTCGCGTCGAAATGTCTCCACTGCGTACCCACCCAGACACCAGCAAAACCTCGGTCATTTCCGCTGGCTCTACGATGCCCTTGATCCCCTGCGCCAGGCGGCGCTAACTTCCACGGCCGCAGCCATTCCACGGAGTAGCCACTGGGCTGACCAGAGCCCGTCCTTTCTAATGCAGAGGCCCGGAACCCGCCGGACGAAAAGCCGGTGGGCGGACTTCCTTTTTTTCCGCAGGGGGACCTCGCATGCCCGTTCGCGCGAGTCCGGGGGTAGCGCTCATGCCTGTAGAGGAGCACTGGTCGCGCATCGAGGCGCACCTTCGTACCCGCCTGAGGCCTGACCTCTTTGACCGGTGGTTCGCCCCCCTCCGACCGACGCGCCTCGACGGTGACAAGCTCGAGATCTCGGCTCCGGACAAGTTCCACCGCGACTTCATCGACGACAACTACGGCTCCTTCTTCGAGGAGTTCGTGCCCGACCTGTTCGGGCGACGCCTGCTCGTCTCCTTCGTCGTGGATCACCAGCCTGCCCCACGCCCTCCTCGATCGGAGGTGACCGCGCCCACGCCCGTTCCACGCCCTGGCGCTGCCGAGAGCCTCCGCGACGGTCGGCCCAATCCTCGCTACACGTTCGACACGTTCGTGGTGGGCGAGTCGAACCGCTTCGCCTTCGCGGCCGCCCAGGCCGTCGCCGCCAAGCCAGGCAAGAACTACAACCCGCTCTTCCTGCACGGTGACTCGGGTCTCGGCAAGACGCACCTCCTCCACGCCATCGCCCACCAGATCATGCGGACGACACCGGGCGCACGCGTAGCCATCGTGTCTTCCGAGCGCTACACGAACGAGTTCGTCGAGGGCATCTCGCGCGGCGCCGGCTCCATGACCGAGTTCCGCCGCAAGTACCGGGAGTGTGGCGCGCTCCTCGTCGACGACGTTCAGTTCCTGGCCGGACGCGACAAGACCGCGGAGGAGTTCTTCCATACCTTCAACGCCCTCCACGAGCACGAGGTGCAGATCGTCCTCTCGAGCGACCGAAGCCCGAAAGAACTGAAGGGTCTCGAGGACCGCCTCTGCTCGCGCTTCGAGTGGGGCATGCGCGTCCAGATCGACGTGCCGGAGTTCGAGACCCGCGCCGCCATCCTCTGCAAGAAGGCGGAGGTCGAGCAGATCGACCTCTCCGAGGCGGTCGCCAACCTCCTCGCCACCCACATCAAGTCCAACGTGCGTGAGCTCGAGGGGGCGCTCATGCGCGTGGCTGCCTTCGCCTCCCTGAAGAGCGAGCCCATCAGCGAGAGCCTTGCCCGAGACGTGCTGGGCGACGTCATCCCTCCCCCCGGGTACAAGCCCTCCATAGAGCGTATCCAGGAGGAGGTCGCGAAGTACTACGCCCTCACGGTCGCGAAGCTCACGAGCCCCAACCGCGAACAGAAGATCGCGCTGCCCCGACAGGTCGCGATGTACCTCTGCCGCACCCTCGCCGGCGAGACGCTCCAGCAGATCGCCGACAAATTCAACAAGAAGGACCACACCACCGTGATGGCAGCGGAGAAGCGCGTCCGCGAGCTCATGGCGGCCGACCCGCGCGTCACCGAGGACGTCGCGACGCTCACGGCCAGGCTCGCACCTTGACTATTAGTGAACGTGCATCACCAGGTGTACAGCCCCCGGGATCGGCTGCGGATGGCCTGTGGGCTCATTGTTGACGGGTCAGGCGGGCGCGCGCTACACAACCTCTTCCGGTCTGGACCCCACAGCCAATCCTGATCGGTTTTCCCCGGTATCTCAGGCTCTAAGGCCGCTTCTCCACATCTTCGCGTCCCCTACGGCGACGACGAAGAAGATAAGAAGAGAGGATCTCTTCTCATGGAACTAAAGATCGGCGTCCAGGAGCTGGCACGCGCGCTCGCCCGTTCGCAGGGCATCGTCGAGAAGAAGAGCACGATGCCCATCCTCTCCCACGTCCTGCTCGAGGCTGCGAAGGACGACCAGCTTCACGTCTCGGCGACAGACCTCGACATCTCCGTCTCGTCGGATCACGCCTGCGAGGTCCTGAAGGAAGGCAAGGTCGCCGTCCCGGCCAAGCAGCTGTACGAGATCGTGAAGTCGTTGCCCGAGAAGGACGCCCTGCTCAAGCGAGCCTCCAACAACTATCTCGAGATCAAGAGCGGCGCGGCCGAGTTCAAGATCGTCGGGCTCCCTGCCGACGACTTTCCCGCGCTGCCGCGCTTCGACAAGGTCCAGCTCGTCCCGATCGACCCCAAGCCCATCCTCGAGATGATCGACCTCACCGGGTTCGCCGTTTCGTCTGACGAGACCCGGTACAACCTGAACGGGGTCTTCTTCGAAGCCACGGCAGGGCTGCTGCGCGCCGTGGCGACGGACGGACACCGCCTCTCGCTCGCCGAGAGGTCCATCGAGGGAGACTTCCAGCTGAAGAAGGGGATCATCCTCCCACGCAAGGGCCTGGCGGAGATGAAGAAGCTCCTGCTCGAGGCGTCCGATGGCGAGACAAAACTCGGCTTCGTGGAGAACTCCGCCGTCCTGCACCGTCCGCGCGTGAAGCTCGTCATGCGGCTCATCGAAGGCGTGTTCCCGGACTACCGCCAGGTCATCCCCAAGACCGGCGAGAAGCGCTTCACCATAGGTCGAGATCGCTTTCTCGACACCCTGCGCCGGATCTCGCTCCTCTCCACCGACAAGGCGCATGCCGTCAAGCTCGAACTCCAGCCCGGCCTCCTCCGCGTCCTCTCCCAGAATCCGGACCTGGGCGAAGCCAAGGAAGACGTGCCCGTCGAGTACCAGGGGGAGGTCCTCAAGATCGGATTCAATGCGCGTTACCTCATCGACGTGCTGACCGGACTCGCCGCCCTCGAGCCGGCCGCGGTCCAGGACGTCGCGATGGAGCTAGCGGACGACCTGTCGCCTGGGGTGCTGAAGCCTGCCGGCGAGAGCGCGACGCGGTTCACGGCGGTCGTCATGCCGATGCGAATCTGAGTACCCGGGGCTCGCGCCGCCCCGCCCCGCCGGGCAAACCCGTCGGGGCCCCACCCTGGCTAAGAAGCCGAAGGCATTTTTCTACAGGTCTTGAGCTGACGCTACGCGCCTTAGGATCACCGGGCCTCGAGTCCCCGCGCGTGACAGCACCGATGAGCGTCCTCGCGGCGCCTGAAGTCTTGCGTTGAGGCCTGCCTGCGAATGAGGCTCCTCTCCGTCGATGTCCAGGACTTCCGCAACATCACCCGGGCGCGCCTCGAGCCGTCGCCCAGGGCCACCATCCTCGTCGGCGACAACGGCCAGGGAAAGACGAATCTCCTGGAGGCCGTCTACTTCGCATGCACGCTGAAACCGCTGCGGGCGGCGCGTCTCGCCGAACTCGTCAGGTTCGGTGCCGCGAGCGCCCGCGTGACGGCGGATGCGCAAGGACCTGGCGGAGTGCGGCAGATCGCCGTCCAGGTCGCGCCAGGCGCCCGCACGGCGTTCCTGGACGGGAAGCCACAGGACCGGCTCGACGACTACTTCGAGGGCCTCGCCGCCGTCTGCTTCTCGCCTGACGACCTCCTGCTCGTGAAGGGCGGCCCGGAGGGACGGCGCCGGTTCCTCGACCGGGCTGCGTTCAACCGCTGGCCCGCGGTCCTGGCGGAGGCCCGCGACTACCTCCGTGCCCTCCGGTCGCGAAACGCGGCGCTCCGATCGGCTGCCGGCGAGGTCGAGGTCAGCTTCCGTGGACCGCTCGTCCGTACTGGAGCCCGGCTCCTGCGCCGCCGGTGGGGCCTCCTTGCCGAGATAGCGCCTCGCCTCGAGAAGGCGTTCGCCGAGATCTCGGGACTGCGATCGCCGGCCGCCTCGCTCGGATATCGCGTGGCGGGAGGGATGAAGCTCAAGGGCAGCGAGGAAGAGATCGCGGCGGAGCTCGGCGGCGCGATCGCGGCTCGCGCCGTGCGTGACGGTGAGAAGGGGTACACCTCGGTCGGGCCGCACATGGACGACCTCGTCCTCCAGCTCGATGGGCATGACGCGCGCCAGTTCGCGAGCCAGGGACAACAGCGTGCGCTCGTGCTGGCGCTTAAGGTGGCAGAGATCGAGAACCTCCGTGCGCTGCTGGGCCGGCCCCCGCTGCTCTTGCTCGACGACGTGTCCTCGGAGCTCGACCCACAGAAGAACCGATTTCTTCTCGAGTACTTGGGTCGCCTGCCAGGACAGGCTCTTCTCACCACTACCGATGGCCGCTTGCTCGAGACGGCGGCTGGCCCAGAAACGGTCTTCTACCGCGTTGATAGCGGCGTCTTCTCGAGACATTATTAGCGCGTATTTTCAGCCACTTACGCGGCTTGTCGGCCACCAATTCGCCCTTGCCGTGGAACGCTCGTCTTGTTATAAGACACAAGCTCTAAGCCCCTACAAAAGCTGAGGAAAAGCGAGGCATCCCCTGGAGACGGCCGAGAAGAAGCTCACCACCGCCAACGGCAACGCGTCGGAAGACTACGGCACCGACGATATCAAGGTCCTCGAGGGCCTCGAGGCCGTTCGCAAGCGGCCGCACATGTATATCGGCGACCTCGGGGAGCGCGGCCTGCACCACCTCGTCTACGAAGTCGTCGACAACTCCGTCGACGAGGCGATGGCCGGCCGCGCCACCACCATCGACGTCACGATCCACTCGGACAACTCCGTCACCGTGCTCGACAACGGCTCGGGGATTCCCATCGGTCCGCACGCGAGCGTCCCCGGCATGGACACGCTCGACGTGGTGATGACGAAACTGCACGCCGGCGGGAAGTTCGAGTCGAACGCCTACAAGGTCTCGGGCGGCCTCCACGGCGTGGGCGTGACGTGCGTGAACGCGCTGTCCGAGTGGCTCAAGGTCGAGGTCTACCGCGACGGCAAGGTCTGGGCGCAGAGATACGAGAAGGGCAACCCAACGGGCAAGGTGACGCCCATTGGAGAGACCCATCGCCGCGGCACCAAGATCACGTTTCGCCCCGACTTCGGTATCTTCGAGGCGAAGGAGTTCATCTTCGAGACGCTCTCGGGCCGCCTGCGCGAGCTGGCCTTCCTGAACGCGGGCCTCACCATCACCATCGAGGACGAGCGCACCGGCAAGAAGCACGAGTTCCTCTTCAAGGACGGCATTCGCGAGTTCGTCCGCTACCTCAACAAGAACCGTGTGGCGCTCTTCGATCAACCCATCTCGTTGAGGGGCGAGATGGAGACAGAGCGCGGCACCGCCACGGTCGACATCGCCTTGCAGTGGAACGACGCCTACGACGAGAAGGTCTTCGCCTTCGCGAACAACATCCACAACCACGAGGGCGGCACCCATCTCATCGGCTTCAAGACGGCCCTCACCCGCACCATCAACAACTACGGCACCAAGAACAATCTCTTCAAGGACCTGAAGGAGGAGATGCCGAGTGGTGACGACATGCGGGAGGGTCTGGCGGCGCTGATCGCGTTGCGCCTTCCGGGCGCCAGCTTCGAGGGACAGACCAAGACCAAGCTCTCCAACAGTGAAGCGAAGACCTTGGTCGAGACCATGCTCAACGACAAGCTCGGGGCATGGCTCGAGGAGAACCCTCCGCTCGCGAAACGCATCTGCGCCAAGGTGGCCGAGGCGGCCCGCGCCCGTATCGCCGCGCGCAAGGCGCGCGAGACGGTGAGGCGCAAGGGCGCGCTCGACGGCGCTTCGCTACCCGGCAAGCTCGCGGACTGCCAGTCGCGCGATCCGCGGGACAGCGAGATCTTCATCGTGGAAGGGGACTCGGCCGGCGGATCCGCCAAGCAAGGCCGCGATCGCCGCGTCCAGGCCATCCTCCCCCTGCGCGGGAAGATCCTGAACGTGGAGAAGGCCCGCTTCGACAAGATGCTCGGCTCGGCCGAGATCGCCACCATGATCACGGCCCTCGGCACGGGCATCGGCCCGGAGGAGTTCGACGTCGAGAAGATCCGCTACCACAAGATCGTCATCATGACGGACGCCGACGTCGACGGTTCGCACATCCGGACCTTGCTCCTCACCTTCTTCTTCCGGCAGATGCCCTCGGTCGTGGAGAAGGGCTACCTCTACATCGCCCAGCCTCCCCTCTACCGGATCCAGAAGGGCAAGAAGGAGAGTTACCTCAAGGACGAGGTCGCCATGGACGAATGGCTCCTCGCGCACGGGACGGAGAAGGCGAAGCTCGTCACGGGGAGCGCAGGGGGCTCCGGCGAGACGGCCATCACTGGAGCGGATCTGAAGACGCTCGCCCAGGATGCGCTCGCCTATCACGCGCTCCTCGAGCGCGCCGACCGCCGCCGCGACAAGCGCATCGTCGACGCCGCTATCCAGGCGGGCGACCTCGACCTCGCGCTGCTCAAGGACCACGCCCTGCTGAAGAAGCACCTCGAGGAGATCTTCGGGCGCGCGCAGAAGCTCTACCCTGAGCTGGACGTGAAATCCGCCAAGATCGAGCGTGACGTGGAGCACGATTGCGACACCGTCGTCTTCCAGACGCACGTGGCGGGCGCTCCTCGCGAGACACGCCTCGATTTCGACTACCTGTCCGGCGCCGAGTGGGGCGAGCTGTCCGAGTTGCACGCCACCCTGGCCGTGATCGGCCCGCCGCCCTACCGGCTCGAGACGGAGGGAGTCGAGCAGGAGGTCGACGACGTCTTCGAGGCGGTGGACGTGCTCAAGAAGTCGGCGATCGCCGGTCAGACCATCCAGCGTTACAAGGGTCTCGGCGAGATGAATCCAGAGCAGCTCTGGGAGACCACCATGGACCCCGCCCGGCGGACGCTGCTCCAGGTGCGCGTCGACGACACGGTCGAGGCGGACGAGATCTTCAGCATTCTCATGGGCGACGCGGTCGACCTACGCCGCGAGTTCATCGAAAAGCACGCCCTCGACGCGCAGAACCTGGACATCTAGGAGAAGTGCTCTTCGCAGGCCGCGGGACGGAGAAGCGCGCGCTTCGCGGCTTTACTTCGCCGAGCGCGCTGGTACGCTGACGGATAATCCTGAGAGCACGGCCGGCCAGGCCGGTGCGGGCGGCCGCGCGGGCCCCCGGGATTGGATATTCGGCGTGGCTTGCAACCACGGTGAGGCGTCGTCTAACGGCAGGACCGCGGACTTTGGATCCGCTCATGAAGGTTCGAATCCTTCCGCCTCAGCCAAACAGCAGGGATTCCGCTCGCCCAACCAGCGGGCCGAGGTGAAGCCGCTCGCTATGCCGTCCCGGCTGGTGCTGGTGGCGCTCGGGTCGGTGCCGCGGGCATTGCTGGGAGACATCGGTAGTGCGCTCACGCAAGTCTACGGGCCGCCCGTGGAGGTGGGTCCGCCGCAGCAGCGACCGAGCTACGCCTTCAACAAGGATCGCAACCAGTACCACTCGACCGCCATCCTGCGGCGTCTCGGGCAGCTGCGCGTGGAAGCGGCTGCCCCACCCGTCCTCGGCGTCACCGACGTGGACATCTTCATCCCGGATGCACCCTTCGTGTTCGGCGAGGCGGACCGCGACTCACGCACGGCGGTCGTCTCTCTCTCTCGCCTCGCGCACGGGCCAGACAAGAAGCCTGCCGAACCGGAACGGGTCAAGCGTCGCGCGCAGGTCGAGTCGGTTCACGAGCTCGGGCACCTGCTCGGTCTCTCGCACTGTCAGGATGCGCATTGCGCTATGTTCCTCTCACACAAGCCGTCCGACTCCGACCGCAAGGGACCCGGCCTTTGCGGCGCTTGCCGCACGGCGCTCGGCTTGACGTGACGCGCGCCCTTCGGCGCTCCTTGCGTGCGCGGCGGCGCGTGGCCTTCGCGGCAACGAGAGTGCTTGCGGGGGACGACCTCACGCACCGCGAGCTCCATCGGAAGGTGAGCACAGGATGAAGCCGCTCTGTCAGCGAGGTGCGGTCAGCTGCGGCGCTTGCTGCGGGCTCTACAACCGCCGTGACCTCTCCCGCCCCGCGCTGCGCGCCGTCCTGACGCGCCGCACCGCGCTTCTCTCGGGTGTACCGAGGACGGCGGAGGCCTTCCGCGCAGCGGCTGCCCGGCTCCAGGCCGAGGACGGCGCCCCGCTCTTCCCTTCTGTCCGCCTGTGTCCGCTGCTCGGCTATCTCGACGAGGGGGCGACGCGCGTGGGATGCCTGGCGCATCCGCTCGCGACCGGCGGTGTCGACCTGCGCGACTGCGGTGCCTACGACCACCACACCTGCGAGACCTTCTTCTGCCCATCCCACAGCTGGCTCTCGGAGGAAGAAGCGAGCCTGGCGGTGGCCGCCTGCGCAGGCGATCCTTACCTGTACGGCCTCGTCATCACGGACGTGCCCTTCCTGCGCGCGGCCCTCGATGGTGTCGCGGCGCTGACGGGCGCTCGCGTCGAGCTGCGCCACCTGGCCGATCCCGGGTTCCAGCGGGCGCTGGCGCGCCTCCTCGCGCTCAAGGAGGAGCTCGCGCCCGGCTCGGATGGACTCTTCGGCGCGTTTCGAGCCGGACCGGACGGCGAGCCCGTGCCGCGCGCCATCGACTACGCAGCCCTCGGACGCAGCGCGTCTTCGCCCTACGACTCGGTCCTCACGTGCGTTGGCGCGGACCCGCGTTCGGGTAACGACCTCGACGCGCTCGAGGACCAGGTGCGCCGCCGCCTCGAGTCCTGCGCGGAAGCATGGCCACATCCTCAGGACGGGGCGTGCCAGCGCACCTCGCCGCCGGGGCCAGCCGGGCCCTGCCGCCGCTAGCAGGGAGCTACAGCCTGGACAGTGCGGTATCGCCGGTCGTGCGAGTTCACCCCTGCGGCAGGGGTGGCAGCTGCGGCGCGCTTCCTCCTTCCCTGCTCGCCCTCTTCGTGCTTCGATCCGCCGTGCATGGCTGACGACGTGAAGATGCGGGCCGAGCTGCTCGACGGCACGCGCTGGGCGAACGAGTTCGCGTGGCCCGAGATCGAGAGTCTCGCGGCGCATCTCCAGCTCAGGCGGCGCGCCAAGGGCGAGGTGGTCTGCAAGGAGGGCGACGCGGATCCCTCTCTCTTCATCATCGCGCAGGGGTCGGTCTCCATCCTCAAGCACGACGCCGACGACCACGAGAAGCTCCTCGCCAAGCTGGGCCCGGGCCAGACGCTGGGCGAGATGGCCCTCCTCGACGGCCAGCCGCGCTCGGCGAGCGCCGTGGCCTCGGAGGACCTCGTCTTGCTCGTCTTCACGCGCGAGGAGCTCGACCGCCTGGTCGAGGCGAAGCCGCGGCTGGGCGTGAAGCTCCTCTGGAAGCTGGCGCGCTTCCTCTCGCAGCGGCTCCGTCAGACCAGCGGGGCGCTGGCGGAGCACCTCGGCGCGCCCGATCAACAACGCCGGTAGCCGTGCGCGTGCGCGAGCACATGCCCCTCGCGCACCATCGCCGCGAGGGCTTTCCGCTGAGCCTCGTCGAGGACGCCGTGGAAGCGCGCCGCGGCCTCCGCGGCCCTGTGCCGGAGCGCCGCGAGCTGCCCGTCACGCGAGGCGAGCACCGCCTCGACGCGCGAGGGTTCGATGGAAGGCTCGCCCAGGAGCGCCGCGAGCTCATCCCGGGCGGACACCCACTCGGTCCGGAGCGTGGAGAGCTCCTCCCTCAGGGAGGCTGCCGCCTCGACGAGCACCTGCTCCTGGGCGGGTGAGGTGTCGAGCCGCGTGAACAGGGCGCGGAAGGGCCACCGGCGGCCGGCCAAACCAACGGATGAAGCTGCGAAGGAGCCGTGGCGGAAGCGCCGCCAGCGGCGGATGCGGAAGAACGCGACGAGGGAGAGGAGCGCGAAAGCAGCGAGGAACCCGAGGGCGAACTGCATGGAACGGCCTCCTTCGGGGCGGTGCTCATGGCCCGCCCGTGCCGAATGAAGGGCGAAGGATGCTCGGCCGGCGCGTAGCGGGCGCTTCGCTCACGTGAACAAGCGTGAACGGCCGTGGCCCGTGGTCAAGGTGCGCTCAGGAATCCCGGACGGTAGTCGCCGCTGTGACCTCACCGGCGCCGGGCGACGCAGCATGCGTGACCTGTCCCCGCAGGCCCGACGCGACGATCTCGGCGATGTCCAGCACCCTCAGCTTCTCCTCGCGGCCGGTCTCGTTCACGCCGTCGCGCAGCATGGTCATGCAGAACGGGCAGCCCACCGCCACCACGCCGCCCGCCTCGCCCAGGGTGGCGGCGGCCTCGTCGACGCGGTTCTGGTTGACGCGCGTGCCGAGCTTCTCCTCGAGCCACATGCGCCCGCCGCCCGCGCCGCAGCAGAAGCCCTGCCGGCGGTTGCGTGGCATCTCCGAGACCTTCACGCCCACGCTGGCGAGCGCCTCGCGGGGCGCCTCGTCGACGCCGTTGTGCCGGGCCAGGTAGCACGGATCGTGGAAGGTGACCGCCTTCCCCTCGAGCTCCACCGCGCGGCCGGGCTTGAGTCTCCCCTCGGCGACGAGCCGCGAGATGAGCTGGCTGTGGTGGACGACCTCGTACTGTCCGCCGAACTGCGGGAACTCGTTCTTGATGGTGTTCAGGCAGTGCGGGCACTGCACGAGCACCTTCTTCACGCCGTATGCGTTCAGCTTCTCGACGCTGGCGGCGGCTTGGGTCTGGTAGAGGTACTCGTTCCCGAGGCGGCGAGCCGCCTCGCCGTGGCAGGTCTCCTCCTCGCCCAGGATGGCGAAGGAGACGCCGGCCTCGCGCAGGATGTGGACGATGGCGCGCGAGACCTTCTTCTGCCGGTCGTCGAAGGCGCCGGCGCACCCGACGAAGAAGAGGTACTCGAAGTCTTTCCCTTCCGAGGCGCGCGGAAGGCCCAGGTCCTCGCACCATTCGGTGCGTCGGTTCGAGCCGATCCCCCACGGATTCCCTTGAGTCTCGATGCCCTTGAAGATGCGCGCCGCCTCGTCGGGGAACTCCGAATCGACGAGGACCTTGTAGCGGCGCAGGTCGATGAGCCGCGGGACGTTCTCGATGAGGACCGGGCAGGCGGTCTCGCACCAGCCGCAGGTAGTGCAGGCCCAGAACGTCTCGGGCGGCACGACGGTGGCGAGGGCCGGAAGCGCCGCCGCGGCGGCTTCCCTCGCGGCCGGGTCGCGCGCGCGGGAGAGGGCGACGAGCTCGGGCGCCTTGTCGACGAGGTGGTGCTTGATGGCGCGGTTCACTTCCTTGTGGCTGAGCGGCTTGCCCGTAACGTAGGTCGGGCAATGGGTCTGGCACCGGCCGCACTCGGTGCAGCTGTAGACGTCCAGGGCCTCCTTCCACGAGAGGTCCTTCACGCTCCGGGCGCCGTATTCCGCCGCCTCGGTCTCCAGGTCGAGCTTGCGGAGCGCGGCTGCGCCCGGGGGGAGCGCGCGCAGGTAGACGTTGGGGAGCGCGGTGATGATGTGAAAGTGCTTCCCGTAGGGCAGGAAGTTGCCGAAGGTCAGGACGATGGCGAGGTGGGCCCAGAAGCTGGCCTGGCCGAGCGCGCGCACTGCGCTGCCGGAGAGACCGAGGCCCTGGTACGCCGCCGCAGCGAGGGACCCCGCCGGCGCCAGCCATGAGGTGGTTTCGGCGGCCGCGACCATGCCGGCGCCGTCGAACATCATGTCGGTCACCATCAGCCCGGCGATGAAGCCGAGGATGAGGTTGCCTTCCCAGGACAGCGTGACGCGGTCGGGCTTCGTGACGAGCCGCCGCCAGAGGAAGCCGACCGCCGCGGCGAGCGCGCCGAGGACCAGCACGTCCTTCGCGAACCCATAGGTCCTGCCGAGGGGCGATCCGGGCGCGAGGAGCGGCAGGCAGAAGCCCTCCGCGAAGCCCATCCCGAAGAGCGTGACCGTCCGCAGCGCCAGGACGAGGAACGCGGCGAAGATGACGACGTGCATGAGACCGGGCCGGAGCTCCTCGGGGTCCATCATGCGCCGCTGGCCGAAGCCGAAGCGCAAGAGCCCCGCCACGCGCTCCGCAGGCCGATCTAGTCGATTGACGCGGCGCAGCGCGAGTAACGGCACGACGCGCCGCAGCATGGTGAAGCTGAAGACGCCGCCGGCGACGAGCAGCATGGCGGCGGTGAGGAGGGGTCCCATTATGGGCCCGACGGTACCCACCAGGCGAATGAGCCCGCAAGGGTTCTAAGGGGTTGCGCCCGCTGGCCCAGCGCGCCGAGCACGAGGAGGTGCTCGCCTCTCCGCTGGACTGAACGTCGTGGCGCACCAAGTCATGCTCTTCGCGATCGGGGGGTGGACCTCCACACGCCACCGATGGAGGTGAGCGCATCTGGAGGGCGGTCCTCGATTCACGAGTCGTCAATATTTGGATCGGCTGCACCGGCAGTAGAACCCCGCGCACGCGGGACACCCATTCCGGCCATCGCCCTTTTGGGAAGGTTCAGGCAAGTATGGATTCTCACCTCCGTTGCAATCCTTGAGGACCATTCCGCTGCGAGGAGAGTGATATGTCGCTCCACCGCTTCGCTGTGCCGGCGCTGACCCTCGCCGCGCTCGCTTGCCAGTCCTCCATTCCCAACCAGGCGCCGCCCGACACGGTGGCCTTCGCGGTCTCCTTCCCGGACACCTCGGATGGGACGCAGTCGTTCCAGCCGCCCGTCCCGAACGACCTCGTGCTGCAGGCAGCGACAGCGACGCCGCCCCCCGCGGTGTCGGCGGCCCAGCTCGCGCTCCTCAACGCGTTCCGGACGGCGGGCGGATTCCCGAACGACCAGGAAGTACCCATCCAGATCCAGTTCTTCGCGGTGAAGACGGATCCCAAGGGTGGAACCCCGACGCCCACCGCCTTCCCCGACATCGACACGACGACCGTCACCACGACGACGCTCGCGGTGCTGCGCCTCGACACCGGGACTCCCACGCCGGTTGACTTTGAGGTCGCGCCGACCGACTACAGCGCGACCACCGGCGTGCTGACGATCCACAAGAAGGTCGACCCGGCGACCGGCGCGCGCTGGTGGTCTACCGGCAAGGACAGCGGCCGCTACGTGGTGGCGCTGCGCGGCGGCACGAAGGGCGTGAAGACGAAGAGCGGCCAGGTCATCGCCCCGCAGACGCCGGCGCTCCTCATCTCGCAGGACAAGGACCTGACGAAGGCCGAGAACCAGTTCCTCCTCGCCACGCAGGCGGACCCGGTGGCGGCGGGGAAGCGGCTCGAGGGTGTTCGGCAGCTCTATGCGACTCCGCAGACGTGGCAGAACACAACCGCCGGATGGAATCCGCCGCCGGGGGCCGGCGGCCCCATCTCGGCGTTCGCGGCAGTGGATACGGTCTTCCCGCACGCCGAGATCGCGTCGATACAGACGTTCGTGGTCGACCCCGGCGCGCACGTCGCGGTCGATCCCAACTCGGGGATCGTGCCGCTACCATCCGAGTTCCTGATGAACGCGGCCCCGCCGGGCTCGTACTACGTGGCCGCTGGCGGCAGCCCATTCACGAGTCACGTGAACGCGCCCGCCACCGGCGCCCTCGCGGCGCTCGCAGCAGGGCTCAACACGCTCGACGGCTTCGGCACCACCCCGATGATCCTGGTCCCCACCGCGGGCACTCCCATCGCGGCTGCGAGCGTGACGAGCTCGAGCGTCGTCCTGCTCGAGAAGGCGACGGCGGGCGGCGCCTGGACGAGGCTCACCGATTTCACGGCGTCGACGCCGACCGGCACGTACCTCACGCTGCCGCCGCCCATTACGATCGACACAGCGACGGGGAAGGCGTGCACGCAGCCGTATGGCCCGACCTGCGTGGCAGAGCTCATCGGCCTCCAGCCTGCCGTCG
Source organism: Anaeromyxobacteraceae bacterium (assembly GCA_041500205.1). Classification (GTDB taxonomy): domain Bacteria; phylum Myxococcota; class Myxococcia; order Myxococcales; family Anaeromyxobacteraceae; genus Anaeromyxobacter_A. Next base: position 17,377 of record JBGQLS010000062.1, read on the forward strand.
GCGTCCCGCTCCCGGACGGCAGCATCGTGCCGCTGCCGCCGCTCAAGGAGCACGCCGAGTACGCGGTCATCGTGACGAATGACGTGAAGGACGTCGCCGGGAACTCGATTGTGCCCGGCACGCTCGCCAAGCTCCTCACCATCGCGCTCAATCCAGCTACTCCGGTCTTCCAGAACGGCAAGTCGCAGGTCGCCGGCGTCTCCGACGCGAGCGCCGCGCAGCTCCAGGGGCTCGCGCCTCTCATCGCCAACGAGCTCACCACAGACGTGGTACCAGCCGCATTCGGGCTAAGCGTGGATCCGGCGAAGATCGTGACCGCCTACACGTTCGTCACAGAGAGCTTCACGGTGGCGGCGCAGACGCTGGCCGCGACGCCAGCGGCTGCGGGGCTCCCGGCCACGCTCTTCAGCGGCCCAGGCACTCCTGGTACGAGCACCGTCATTGCCCCGAGCGTCATGGCGAAGAAGTGGGGCATCCCCACTACGCCACTTCGCAACCCCGCACCACCGAACGCGTTCGTGCCGAAGCACTTTCTCGAAGCGTCGCTCGTGACGCTCGACGTGCTTGACCCAGCGAGCGGTGCATTCCTGGCACCCGCTAACCAAGCCAACGCCGTGCCCACGTCCGTACCCGTTCTCATCGCGATCCCGCAGGATGCTGTCGTGCCCGCGGGTGGGGCGCCGCTCGTCATCTTCCGCCACGGCCTCGGCCGCACCCGAGGCGACATGCTCAATATCGCCGCGACCTTCACGGGCGCAGGAATGGTCGTCGCCGCCATCGACGCGGCCAAGTTCGGCGACCGCGCCTGGTGCACGACGGACGCAGATTGCGCCACCGGCTCGACTTGCGACCACACGAAGTTCGGCAACCAGGGCGATCCGGTGGGCGCTACGCCCGGCCTGTGCACAGGCGGAACGCTCGCCCATAACCCGCTGCAAGGCAGCCTTCCGGCGTGCTCGGCGACCGTGGTCGGCGAATGCTGGGATGGCACCGCCGGCATCACCAAGTCCTCTGGAGCCTTCTTCGTTTCCAGCAACCTCTTCCGCCTGCGCGATTCCATGCGCCAGGATGTGCTCGACGAGGCGGCTCTGGCTCGCGCGGTCCTCGGCACGACCTTCGCCCTTGGCTCCGCGCCAGCGATCGACGCGACGAGAGTCTTCTACGTGGGCCAGTCGCTCGGCTCGATCAACGGCATGGTGAACGTCGCCGTCACGCCTGCGTTCACGTCAGCGGTCCTCAACGCCGGTGGCGGCACATTCACGGATATCGCGGCGGACTCGCCGGCTTTTCAGGCGCAGCTCAACCAGCTCGTGACGAGCCTGGGCGTCACGCCAGGCTCTGCCGCGTTCGTGCAGCTCCTGCAGGTCTTCAAGTGGGTTATCGATCCCGCGGACCCGATAAACTTCGCGAGCACGCTCGCCGCGCGAGGCATTCCGATCCTCGGCCAGGCCGCCCGCTGTGACAACGTCGTGCCAAACAAGGAGAACCAGCTCTTCTACGGGCTGCTCGGTAAGGCGCCCACGAACCCGACAGGTGCCGCACCTGGGACGAACGCCAATCTGCTTCAATGGTACATGCAAGACACGACGACGGCGTGCCCGACCGACGGCACTACCGGGCAGGGCGCGACGCACGGCTTCTTGCTCGACTTCACGAACCAACAGTTGACGATCAACGCGCAGACGGAAGCCGCAAGGTTCCTGCTCGGCGCGCCCCTTCGCTCGACTCCTGTGCTCCCTATCCCGTGACGAGGACCGCCATGAGAAAGCTCATCGCCTGCTGCCTCGCCGCCTCTCTGCCGCTCACCGCCCTCGCGAACGGCTACGACGTCCCCAACGTGAACCCGCGGGATCTCGCTGTCGGGAGCTCCTTCGTGGCGGCGCAAGTGGACGCCGCCGCGACCTACGTGAACCCGGCCGCCCTGGCGCGCCTCGACGGGCTCTCCCTCAGCCTGGCCGGCTCGATCCTCGACAATCGCAGCACCTGGAACGCGCCGGGCGGGAGCGGCCTGCCGGGCTCGCCGACCGACGCCGACGTCAGTCCAGTGCCCCCCGTGTCCCTCTTCGCCTCGTACAGCGGTGTCGTGGCCGGTCACGGTGTCGGCGGGGGCATCGGGTTCAACGTCCCCGGGGGTGCGCACGTCTTCTGGCCGGACGGCTGGGCCGGCCGCTCGCGCATCATCAAGGTGGACCGCAGGATCTACGCGTTCTACGCGAGCGCCGGCCTCGAGATCGTGAAGCAGCTCCGCGTGGGTGGCGGGCTCATCGTCTACCGGGGCGTCGAGGACCTAACGCAGGGCGTCAGCCCCGGCACCGGCACGGCCCGGCTCGCCGCCGCTGGAAACAAGGCGTCCTTCGATCTCTCGCTGGAGTTCGTGCCTGTCGAGAGCATTCCACTCACCATCGCGCTCGACTACAAGCACCAAGCGATCATCGATCTCACGGGGACGGCGCACTTCGACGTGCCCGCGACCCTGCAGCCCCAGCTGCAGGACCAGAACGTGAACCACGTCCTGCCCTATCCGAACCAGTTCCACGTGGCGCTGGCGTACAAGCTCATCCCGCCCCTGACCCTCGGATTCACCTACACGCTCAGCCGATACGTGATCTACGCGGAGGATCGGTTCGTGGGAGACAAGCCGCTTCCGGGCCCGATCGTGGTGCCGCGCAACTATGGTAACGGGTACACCTTCCGGTTCGGCGCCGAGTGGATGGCGACCCGTCACCTCGCGCTGCGTGCGGGT
>JBGQLS010000063.1:0-19963 GCA_041500205.1 Anaeromyxobacteraceae bacterium
GCCGCGGCGAACGATCCGCGGCGCATCGCTTCGTTGCGTCCTCCCTCACATAGCCGCTGGCTATGCTCGGTCGTCGCGCCTCGCCCTGCTTGCGTCTCGCTCGCCTGGCTCGGTCCCCGGTATCTTGAACAACCCTGTGAACGCTTCCTGCCCACCCTGTCCTCGGTTCCGGAGTAGGATCCGCGGAGGTCGTCTGGAACGCCGGTCTCGGCGGCTAGGCCGCCGGCGCTCTCGCTCACTGGCGCGAGCGGCCACCGGCTACGCCATCAATGGGGTTCGGGGCTGCGCCCCCGATGCCCCGCTTGCCATGTCGCTCGTCTGGCTTCGGTCCCCGGTATCCTGGACAACCTCGTGCAAGCCCTGGAGCCCCCATGAAGGCCGGCCTCGTCGGATTCCCCCATTCCGGAAAGACGACCCTCTTCACCGCGATCACGGCCCTGCACAAGTCTGGCGCCTCGCAGGTGCACCTCGGAGCGATCAAGGTGCCCGACGGGCGCATCGACCAGCTCGCCGCGCTCTACAAGCCGCGGAAGGTGACCTACGCGGAGATGCGGTTTGCCGACCTTCCCGGCCCGCGCGGCAAGGGAATAGAAGGCGAATCGCTGCGCGCGCTCGCCGACGTGGACGCCCTCTGCCTCGTCGTGCGCGGCTTCACCGCCTCGGACGGCACGCCCGCCGCGCCGCTGCGCGAGCTGCGCGACTTCGTGGCGGAGCTCGTGCTCGCCGACCTGGCCCTGGTGGAGCGGCGCCTCGAGCGACTCCGCAAGGAGCACGCCGGCAAGGTCACCCCCGAGTTCCACGGGCTGTCGAACCTGCTCGCCCACCTCGAGGGCGGGAAGCCGCTCCGCACGATGCAGTGGACGGAGGCGGAGCAGCGCGAGCTGGCGCATTTCGCGTTCCTGTCACGCATGCCCATGCTGGTGGTGCTCAACGTGGGCGAGGCGGACGCCGCGCTGCCCTTCCCGCCGGAACTGGAGGCCGAAGTGCGCCTGCAGGGGGCCGAGAGCCTCTCCCTCTCGGCCGCGGTGGAGGCGGACATCGCGGAGCTGGACCCGACCGAGCAGCCTGCCTTCCTCGCCTCGATCGGCCTGCAGGAGCCGGCCCGCGAGCGCTTCATCCGCGCCGCCTACCACCTGCTCGACCTCGTCTCGTTCTTCACTGTGGGAGAAGACGAGGTCCGCGCCTGGACCATCCACCGGGGCGACAAGGCGCCGCGGGCGGCCGGCAGGATCCACTCCGACCTGGAGCGTGGGTTTATCCGGGCCGAGGTGGCCCACTACGACGACTTCATGGTAGGCAGCGGCGAGGCCAAGGCGCGCGAGCGCGCGAAGATGCGCCTCGAGGGGAAGGAGTACGTGGTGCGGGACGGGGACATCCTCAACATCCGCGCGGGGGTCTAGCAACCCCGGGGAGATCTCCCTTGAAGACGATCGGCCTGGAGACCGACCTCGAGCTCGACTTCGACGTGGCCAAGCGTCTCGCGGACGCCGTGGCCAGCGCCTGTCTCGGCGAGTGCACCTGCCTGTCCTGGTTCGACCAGGCCACCGGGCAGGAATCCCCGAGCCACGCCAGCGATTGCCACGGTTCGTGCGAGACCCCTGGCTACCTGGAGTACGCGATCCACCGAGGCGCGGAGCTGCGGGTAGAGGTGAAGGCGGGCCGCTTCGTCTTCTGCTTCCGGCCGCTCGGAGAGTTCGCCACGGAGCGGTCACAGTAGAGATCCCGTCTCCCTCTCCCTCCGCGAGGGAGAGGGTCGGGGTGAGGGAGGCTCGGGGACGCGCCAAGTTCATGGACAGCGCTGAGACCAATGTCGAGCCGCTTGCGACGAGAGGGCCGGGGTGAGGGGCTGGCGCCCGAGGATCGGCCCCCTCACCCTACCCTCTCCCCCGATGGGGGAGAGGGGATTAAGCACTTCTTACTGATCGCTGCTTTAGCCCTTCGCCCTGGAAAAGGAATAGACCGCGCTGTAGGGGACCTTCACCATCTCGCCGATCCCGGGGCACCCGCCTGCGGGAGCCTTGCCGCCGCGCGTCCTGAGACGCTGCACGCTTCGGATTCCGCCGAACGTCCCCTGCACCGACGTCTCGGTCGCGCCGAGGAGCAGCCACGGGATCGCGCCTGGATCGGGCGCGTCGGCGCGCGCCCGGAGTGCCCCCACCACCTTGCTCCCGTCCTCGGTGCTCTCCCAGGTCGGGCCGGCGTAGTGCTTGCCGACCTTCTTGCCGCTCGCGTCGAACAGGTCCGCTTCTGGAGCCACCAGGGCCCACTCGCGTTGCTCGGGCGCGCCCTGCCCCGCGCGGCATTCGTAGTTCTGGGTGCCCCGCGCCTCGAGCTGGAGCACGGGCGCCTCATCGGCGGGCAGCGCGATCGCGGGCGGCACCTCGATCGGCGCGGTGGTGGTGTGTGTCCCGGCCGCGGTAGCGCATGCGAGGGCGAATACCGTCGAGCACAGCCCGGCAAGTGCGGCGGAATGGAGTCGGCGCGCCATCTGGTCCTCCCTCGTCCGCGGTCAGTCCCGCCGGGCCGAACTAGCGCGGCGCCAGCTCGATTGCGACATACCGTGCGGGGTAGCTCCTCGGATTCGTGACCCATGAGACAATGCGGCGAGACGCCGCGCTCTCGCGGAGCGGAGGAATGATGGCGCAGCGGGAAGCGCTCGGAGTGGTCGGACGGGCCAGCAGCGCCGAGCGCGAGGCGCTGGTGCTGAAGGTAACGTCGGCCATCAAGGTGTTGCTCCGGCTGAAGTATTTCTCCTTCGAGGTCGAGGGGGCCGAGCACCTCCCTCGAGAGGGGCCCATCGTCTACGCACAGAATCACGCGGGCTGGTTCGCGCTCGACACCTTCGCCCTCGGCCACGCCGTGGGAGGGGTGCTCGGGGTGTCCCGGACGCCCTACTTCGCCGCGCACGAGTCGGCGCTGGCGGCGCCGGTCGTGGGCCCGTTTCTCCAGCGTCTGGGCGGCTTGCCGGCTTCCTGGTTCAGGAACCCGGAGCGCCTCCCGCCCGAGATCGAGTCGTACGGAATCTGCCCCGAGGGTGTGCGTGGCAACTGCAAGCCCTTCTGGGAAGCGTATCGCATGCGCGAGTGGAGCCGCACGTTCGTGAAGCTCGCGCTCGTGCGCAATGCCACCATCATCCCCGTCGCGATCTTCGGCGGGGAGGAGTGCTTGCCGGTGGCGTGGACGGTGAAGGTGCTGGAGCCGCTCATCGGCTCCATCGTTGGCCTGCCCCTCGTGCCAGTCCCTCTCCCCGCCCGCTGGAAGGTCGTCTTCCACGAGCCGGTCCAGCTCGCGGCGCAGCCCAATCCTTCCCGCCCTGATCGCCAGTACTGCACCGATGTAGCCCGCCGCGTGCAGGGCATCGTGCAGGAGACGCTCGACTGGGAGGCCCACAGCCATCCCCTCGCACAGCTCTCGTCCTTCGTATCCAAGCTGAAGGACCGCGGCGCGGGGGAGACGGGCGACGACGACCCCGACCCTCTCCTCGGCTGACTCTCGCCGCATGACGGCCAGCAGCACGCTGCTCATCCGCGACGCTTCGCTCGTCGCGACCCTCGACGACGAGCGCCGAGAGCTCCCCGACGCCTCGATCATGATCCGGGGCAACCTCATCGAGGCGATCGGCCCGGCGTCGGAGCTGCCGCGCAGCGCGGCCGAGGTCATCGACGCGCGCGGCCACCTCGTCGTCCCCGGCCTCGTCAACGCGCACCATCACATGTACCAGTCGCTCACCCGCGCGATCCGGGCGGTACAGGACGCGGAGCTCTTCTCCTGGTTGCGCGGGCTCTATCCGATCTGGGCGCGCCTCACGCCGGAGATGGTCCGGGTGTCGACCCAGATCGCGATGGCCGAGCTGCTCCTGTCTGGCTGCACCACCACGAGCGACCACCTCTACCTCTTCCCCAACGGCGTGACGCTCGACGACAGCATCCAGGCGGCCGGGGTGGCCGGCATGCGCTTCACCGCCACCCGCGGGTCGATGAGCCTGGGCCAGAGCCTGGGTGGACTTCCGCCGGACGAGGTCGTCGAGGACGAGGACGTCATCCTCGCCGACACCAGGCGACTCATCGAGCGCTACCACGACGGCGCGCCCGGCTCGATGCTGCAGATCGCCGTCGCGCCGTGCTCACCGTTCTCGGTGAGCCGCGACCTCATGCGCGAGTCGGCGCGGCTCGCGCGCGCCTACGGCGTGCGGCTGCACACGCATCTCGCCGAGAACGACCACGACCTGGCCTACACGCGGGAGAGGTTCCACCGGACACCGGCCGAGTACGCCGAGGACCTGGAATGGCTCGGCCCGGACGTCTGGCACGCACACTGCGTCAAGCTCGACCTCGCCGGGATCGCGCGCTTCGCGGAGACCGGCACCGGCGTCGCGCACTGTCCGGCGAGCAACATGCGCCTCGCGAGCGGCATCGCCCCGATCCGGGCGATGCTGGACGCCGGCGTCGCGGTCGGGCTAGGCGTGGACGGCAGCGCCAGCAACGACGCGGCCCACATGGTCGGCGAGACGCGGCTCGCCATGCTGCTCCAGCGCGTCGGCGTCGCGCTGGAACCGTTCGGCTGCGACCGCGGCCCCGCGGCGATGACGGCCCGCGATGCGCTCACCATGGCGACGCGAGGCGGGGCGAAGCTGCTCGGCCGCCATGACATCGGCCATCTCGCGCCCGGGATGTGCGCCGACCTGGCGATCTTCGGTCTCGAGACGCTCGCCTTCGCCGGCGGCGCGGTGCACGACCCCGTCGGCGCACTCCTCTTGTGCGCCTCCCCCGGCGCCGCCTACACCGTCGTCGACGGGAAGGTCCGGGTCCAGCAAGGCCGGCTCACGTCCTTCGACCTCGAGCCCGTGCTGAAGCGTCACCGCGAGCTGGCGCGGGAGCTCGCGCAGGGGCGCCGTTGACGGACTGCTACCCGCATCTCCTGCGCCACACCGTGGCTCAGCGACTGCTCGAAGGTGGCATGCCCCTCGACCAGGTGCAGAAGTTCCTCGGCCACGAGAAGCTCGAGACCACGCAGATCCACGCGCAGAGCTCGCCCCGCATGATCCAGGACAGCTACCGCCGCGCCCTGGGTGCTGGAGGCGAGGTTCGGTAGATGGTGTCCCGCCACGAAAGCCCGAGGTGCACCGCGTACCTTGTGGCGCTGACGGGGTATACGCAACCAGCGGATGTCGCCAGGGCGAAGGAGGCGGGATTCGACAAGCACCTGGCGAAGCCGTTCAGCGTGGAGCAGGTCGAGCAGATCCTCGCGACTGCATCAGCTGCGGGGGGAGTTCGGTAGATTTTGCCCCGCTGCTGCGCAGTTTGTTAACAATCTCGCAGTCACCGACTCACGCGCTGGCCGTCGGCCAGTCGATCTTGATTGCCAGCGCGTGCAACTCTTGCTTCAGCTTCTCCTTGGCGCGCAGCTCGAGCTGGCGGGCGCGCTCGCGGCTGAAGCCGAAGTGTCCACCGATCTCCTTCAGCGTCGTAGGGTTCTCGCTCATCAGGCGTTGCTCGATGATGTAACGCTCGCGCTGGTCGAGCCGGCCGAGCGCCTCGCCAATGCGGGCCTGCACCATCACTTGCTCCTGCGCGCTCGAAAGCTCGTGGTCATGCGAGGGGCCTTCGTCGGCCAGGAAGTCGACATGAGCGCTGCCGCTGTCATCGCCCGTGGGCGCGTCGAGAGAGAGGTCGCGGCCCAGCATGCGTTGGGTCATCTCATCCACTTCGGCCGGCTTCACCTTCAGCTTGTTCGCGATCTTCGCGGAGTCCTCGCCATCCGCGTCGGAGCCGTCCTCGGCCCTTGCCCTGTCGAGCTCGCGTCTCGCGCGGGCGAGCGAAAAGAACAGCTTTCGCTGAGGCTGAGTCGTCCCGAGCCTCACTAGAGAGAAGGACCGCATGATGTAGTTCTGGATGTAGGCGCGGATCCACCACACCGCGTACGAGATAAGGCGAACGCCCTTGTCAGGATCGAACTTCTGCACCGCCTGCATGAGCCCGATGTTTCCTTCCTGGATGAGGTCGGCCATCTTGAAGCCGTAGGACCGGTACTCATAGGCGATCTTGACGACGAAGCGAAGGTTGGCGGTGACCAGCCGGTGAGCGGCGCGCGTTTCGCCCTCCCGACGGTAAGTGCGCGCCAGGCTCTGCTCCTCTGCAACGGTCAGCAACGGAAACCGGTTGATTTCCGACAGGAAGAGCTCAAGTGAGCCCGTCGCGCTCGGCAGGGATCTTGTCTTCATCTAGACTTGCTCTCCTGGACCACCGCGGAACATCGTCAGTGCAGGTTTGCCAAGCAATGTCAGCGCCAAGGGTGGTAGCGCCGAGCGCAGCGCTCGAGTCGAGCGCATGCTCGCGGGCCCACCAGTCCGACGACGCGTGCCACCGCGACTGCGACGAATAGCGAATACGTGGCTCCCCGGTGCCAGAGAGGAGCCACGCTCGGATGGGTGCAGGATCGTCGCGAGAGGTCCAGGTCGGGCAATACGGCGAGCCCGCCGAAGAGCACCATCTCTTTCGTGAGCTCGCCGCGGTCGCGCGTGTGTGCGCGCGCCGCGGCGAAGCCTATCGCAACGTGTCCGATCGTCGGCACGGTCCGGCCGTATGCACCAAGTGCGCCGCGCACGTGTCAACGCAGCGGTTCAGCGCATGTGGGCCGGAACGTAGCTGATCCATGGCGCTCCAGTGGAACGGGATTTCCACAGCGGAAGCCGAGAAGCGCTACCGCCGGGTACAGCATCCGCACTACCAAGGGATGCTCACCTGGGGACGAGCGCGCTCGTGAAGTCGCTCACCGACTCGGGCCGGCTCTTCCAGGCGCAGGCGTGGACGCCCGACGAGGCGCTCCGCCTGCCCTCCTGTTGCCAGGGCGAGCGGCCGCTCTCCCGGCTTCCTGCACGTCTTCCCGATCAGCGCGCAGGCCGCGCCGGGTCGGGAGACCGCTCCGCTCGGCGCGCCGCGAGCGCGCCGAGCTAGCCCACGTCCAAACAAGGCCTATCGGTGAGGCCGAACTGGGCCGGGTCGAAGCCGAAATATCTCAGCATCCGGACCTCACATCTCCTCGACTAGATGCTGAACCTGTTTTCGTGCCGTGATGGTGGGATTGCCGGGGCCCCTCGATAGGAGCTGCCGGAGGTCCATCGAGCCGAACGGCTCGGGGATCGCGAGCGTCGTCGCGGGAGGCGCGGCCGTCGCGCTCGGCCTCACGGCGACGTCCCGATACAGCAATGCCCGCGCCATGCTCGACGGAGGTCGTGTCCTGCCGCCGCAGACGAACCGCGACTACAACGTGGTGGTTCGCGACGGCGACGGGTACCGGACTGCCGCCATCGTCTCCGGCGCCATGGCTGGCATCGGGCTCGCCGCCGCGGCCGTGCTCTCGTATGTCAGCTACCGGCAGACGGGCGAGATCGGACCCTTCCGGTTCTAGCGGCAACCGGCCAGCGGCCGGGCGTCACGGTACGTAACCATTCCGGAGCAGGTTGGCCCGGCCCGTCGGCCACGGGAGGCAGTTGTCGCGCGATCCGGGCACCTCGTAGACGAGGGCCGCGGGCTGTGCGCTCTCCGAATCCTTGAGCGGCACCACGATCTCCAGGGCGGGGTCCCCGTCGACGTTCGCGATGGTGGGCACCGCCATGGACCCGCGGCCGGGCAGCGCGATCTTGTGGAGCTCGTTGCCGCCCCCGTCGAGCACGATGAGGTGGCTGCGATTCGTGCCGGTGGAGTACGTCGAGAACACGATCTCGGGAGCGCCATCCCCCGAGAGATCGGCGATGGCGACGCCCGCGGTGAGCACGTCTTCGCTCGTGGTGTACTGATACGCCCAGATCTCCCGGGCCTTGGCGTCGACGCAATGTATGCGGCCGTCGAAGCCCGCGAAGACGAGCTCCGGCCCGGGGTGCCCCGCATCCGCGAAGAGATCCGCGACGGCGATCTGGTTCGTGGCGGCGACGATGTTCGTCCCGTCGAAGTCCCACAGGCCGGAGAGGAAGTCGGGCGCGTGGAACGGGACCACCCAGTCCGCGAGGCGCGTCCCGTCGCCGTGCAGGGCAAAGACGACGACCCCGCGCTCGCGGTCGGTCTGCGAGGTGTTCTGGACGGAACCGAGGACGATGACGTCGTGCTTGCCGTCGCCGTCGAGGTCGGCGATGGCCGGGGCGGAATTCGTGAAGTGCGCCTGCAGGTCCACGTCCTCGTGGTCGGAGTACCCCTGCTGCGCGAGCGCGTAGTCGAGCAGGAAGCGGATACCCGAGAACTTGGTCTTGCCCCGGAAGATCCTGTTCGCGTCGAACGCGCGCCCGGTACCGTCGTGGAGGCTCATGTAGGCGTTGTCCTGCGGGGCGAGGATGTCGACGACGCCATCGCCTCCTTCTTCTCGGCACACTGGCCTTCGCGTTCGGCGGGCGCGCCGGCGCCGCGCTCCGGCGCACCGTGCGCATAGGCCCCGGCGTCCTCGCGTGCGCGCAGTTCCTGCTCGCTGTGTACGGCGGTTACTTCGGTGGAGCGGTCGGGCTCATGATGATGGCAGTCTGGAGCCTTTTCGGGGTGACCGACGTCCGCGCGATGGTCGCCGCGAAGACGCTACTCGTCGGCTCGCTCAACACGGTCGCTCAGGAGTCGCCTCGGAATCGGACCTACTCGGCAGCCTGCTCGCCGAAGTGGTCTCCTGCGAATACGCCAACGCGCTCCTAGCAGCCGGGGGGCCTGGGCAACCGTGCAGCAGACGACAGGCACGGGCGGGCGGGAAGCACGGGGAGGGAGGTGAGCCATGGGCCAGCTCTATGACGCCAAGGTGAAGCTCGAGAAGATCATCGAGCAGAAGAAGCTCGACGGCGCCGAGACGAAGGGGAAGCTGTCCCTCAAGTCTGGACTCCTCTTCGCCCTCATCAGGCCGGACACGCCCGACGACGCCGCCAAGCTCGGCCGGCTGCGCACGGCCGTGCGGAAGATGCTCAACGTCGAGATCTGACCCCGAAGCCCCTTCGACGGATCGGATTCAAGGTGAGGGGTGGGATGTCGATGGGCTCGGGCGGGCGCGCTCGGCCTGGACCAAAGGAAAGGGCCGCCGGAGCGGCCCCTTTCCTACCTCGGTGCGACACGAGCCCCCGTCACGCAACGACCGCCGGCGGGGGACATGCCATCGCGCTACTTCCCCGACGGGACCTTGCCCTCGACGCCCTTCACGTAGAAACTGATCTCCCCTTTCCACTTGTCGTCGGGCACGACGTCCTTCGCCAGCAATTCCTTGCCGGCATTGTCGTAGAGCGGGCCCTTGAACACCGTGCCCGGATTGGCAATGAGGAACGCCTTCGCCTCTTCCACCTTCTTCTTCGCGTCCTCGGGGATGAAGGCAGCGACCTTCACGAAGTCGTTCATGCCCTCCTTGATGCCCCACTTCGTGACCTCGGTCTTCCAGGTCTTGTTGAGCACGTCGTCGATGGCCTTCACGTAGTACACGCCCCAGTTCAGCGCGCAGGAGGCGAGGTGGGCCTTGGGCGCGAACGCGCTCATGTCGCTGTCCCAGCCGAAGGCGAACTTGCCGTTCTTCTCGGCGGCCTGCAGGACCGCCGTGGAGTCGGTGTTCTGGAGCAGCACGTCCGCGCCCTGGTTCATGAGCGACTGGGCCGCCTCGGTCTCCTTGGGCGGGTCGAACCAGGAGCTGACCCAGACCACCTTCGTCTTCACCTTGGGGTTGACGCTCTGCGCACCCAGCGTGTAGGCGTTGATATTGCGCAGCACCTCGGGGATGGGGAAGGTGGCCACGAAGCCCAGGATGTTGGACTTGGTCATCTTGCCCGCCAGCACGCCAGCCAGGTAGGCGTCCTCGTAGAAGCGGCCCTCGTAGACGCGGAGGTTGGGCGCCGTCTTGTAGCCGGTGGCGTGCTCGAAGAGCACCTCCGGATTGTCCTTGGCCACCTTCTCCATCGCGTCGCCGTAGCCGAAGGACGTCGCGAAGATGACCTTGTTTCCCTGCGCCACCAGGTCGCGGATCACGCGCTCGGCGTCGGGCCCTTCCGGCACCTTCTCGACGAAGGTGGTCTTCACCTTGTCCCCGAACTTCGCCTCGACGGCCTTGCGCCCGAGGTCATGCGCGTAGGTCCAGCCGGCGTCGCCGACGGGACCTACGTAGATGAAGGCCACCTTGAGCGGGTCGGCCTTCGGGGCGGGCGCCGCCGCCGGAGCGGGCGGGGGTGCCTTCGGCTCTTCCTTCGTGCAGCCCACGACGCCGATGCCTGCCGCGAGCGCACCGATCGCCAGATGCTTTAGCAACGAATGCCTGTCCATGAACACGGTTCTCCTCATCCAACGGTGGGACAGCGTCAACATCACAATCAGTCACGAGCCAGGGAAGAACGGCTTGCCCAGCGACGCGGGCATATTGAGCCGGATCCAGAGGGGATTGCGAGAGATCAGCACCAGGACCGCGATGGTCGCCAGGTACGGCAGCATGCTCATGAACTGGAGGGGCAGCTGCACGCCTCGTGCCTGCAAGTGCAGCTGGAGCATGGTCACGCCGCCGAACAGGTAGGCGCCGAGCAGCACGCGAGCCGGGCGCCAGGTGGCGAAGACCGTCAGGGCGAGCGCGATCCAGCCTCGGCCGGCCACCATGCCCTCCACCCAGAGCGGGGCGTAGACGACCGACAGGTACGCGCCCGACACGCCGCACAGCGCGCCGCCGGCCATCACAGCGAGCAGGCGGATGCGTCGTACCGCGTAGCCGAGCGCGTGCGCTGACTCGGGCGACTCGCCGATGGATCGGAGGACGAGGCCGGCCCGCGTGCGGTAGAGGCCCCACGCGACGGCGCCCGCCAGCACGACTGTGAGACAGATCGTCGGGTGTTGCCGGAAGAGCGCCGTCCCCAGGAACGGAAGGTCGCGCAGGAGCGGGATCGAGTAATCGCCGCGCTCGACGAGCTTCCTGCCCACGTAGCTCGTGCCCACGAAGGCCGAGAAGCCGCCCCCGAACAGGCTGACGGCGAGCCCGGTCGCGTACTGGTTCGTGTTGAGCCAGATGACGAGCCAACCGAAGCCGGCGGCGACGGCGGCGCCTGCGGCGGCGCCCGCTCCGAAACCGAGCCAGTCGTTGCCGGTGTGAAAGGCGCACGCGAAGCCGGTGACGGCGCCGACCAGCATCAGGCCCTCCGCGCCCAGGTTCAGCACGCCCGCGCGCTCGTTGAGCAGGAGGCCCAATCCGGCGATGGCCAGAGGGGTCCCCGCGCCCAGGGTCGCGGCGACCAGCAGCGCGAGCTCGTTCATCGGGAGGCCATCCACCTGAGGCGATAGTGGATCAGCGTGTCGCAGGCGAGCAACGAGAACAAGAGCACGCCCTGGAAGATGCCGGAGAGCGCCGCCGGCAGCCCGATGCGGGACTGCGCGAGCTCACCGCCGATCACGAACATCGCGAGCAGCACGCTGCTCAGCACGCAGCCCAGCGGATGGAGCCTGCCGACGAACGCGACGATGATGGCGGTGAACCCGTAGCCGTTCGAGACGTACGGCGTGAGCTGTCCCATCGGGCCCGCCACCTCGAACGCCCCGGCGATCCCGGCCAGCCCTCCGGACACGAGCAGCGACGTCCAGAGGGCGGATCGCGAGGAGAAGCCTGCGTACCGCGCGGCGGCGGGCGCCGGCCCCCCCACCTGGAGCTGCATGCCCCGGTACGTCCGGAACAGGAACAGCCACAGCACGATCGCGAGCGTGAGCGCGAGCGGGAATCCCCAGTTGAGCCGCATGCCGCGGACCAGGCGCGGGACCTCCGTCACCGCCGAGAAGCTCCTGGTCTGCGGAAAGTTCCACCCCTTGGGATCCTTCCACGGGCCGAACACGAGGTAGTTGAGCAGGAGATCGGCGACGTAGACCAGCATGAGGCTGACCAGGATCTCGCTCGCGTTGAACCTGTCGCGGAGCCAGGCCACCACCGCCGCCCAGAAGGCGCCGGCCAGCGCCCCCGCCGCGATGAGCAGCGCGAAGAACGCCCACCTTCCCAGCGCGCCGCCGCTCGTGGTCACCCACAGCGCGAGGCCGCCGCCCCCGATCGCGCCGAGGAGGAACTGGCCCTCCGCGCCGATGTTCCAGACATTGGCCCGGAAGCACACCGCCAGCCCCAGCGCGCAGAGGATGAGCGGCGTGGCCTTGAGCCCGAGCTCCGTGACGGCGCGCACGCCGTTCCACGGCTGGACGAGAAACACGGAGAGCCCTTGCGCCGGATCCTTGCCCAGGGCGGCGAAGAGGACCCCCGCCACCGCCACCGTGACGAGCAGCGCGATGAGGGGCGACAGCGCGCCCATGAGCCGGGAAGGCGAAGGACGCGGCTCGAGACGGATCACCGCGAGGCCCCCGTCTTGACGAGGAGCTCCTCGGCGGGCGGAGACGGCCACAGGCCGCTCATCCATTCGCCGATCATCTCGAAGGTCGCCGCCGAGGTGAGGATCGAGGGCGAGAGGCGGCCCTTGGCGATGACGTAGAGGCGATCGGCCACCTCGAAGAGCTCGTCCAGTTCTTCGGAGACGACCAGCACCGCGCAGCCGGCGTCGCGCAGCGCCAGCAGCTCGGCGCGGATCTGGGCCGTGGCGCCGACGTCGACGCCCCAGGTCGGCTGCGCGGCGATCAGCACCTTCGGCGCCGCGTCGATCTCGCGGCCCACGATGTACTTCTGGAGATTGCCTCCGGACAGGCTCTTGGCGGGCGCGCCAGGGCCGGAAGCCCGGATCCTGAAGCGGCGGATGATGGCCTCGGCCTGGGCCCGCAGCGCGCGCCGGTCGATCCAGCCCAGGGCCCGCAACGATTCCCGGCGGGTGAGGAGCAAGTTCTGGGCGAGCGAGAGGGCTGGGACGGCGCCGCGCCCCAGCCGTTCCTCCGGGACGAAGTGGAGCCCCAGCCGGCGCCGGGCGCCCGCACCCGACCGGCCGATGGCGGTGCCGAAGAGCTGCACCGCCGCCGCATCGGCGCGCGGATCCTCACCGGACAGGGCGACCAGGAGCTCCTGCTGGCCGTTGCCGGAAACGCCGGCGATGCCGACGATCTCGCCCGCGAAGACGTCGAGCGAGACGCCCTCGAGCGCGACGCCGAAGCGGTCCTGCCTGGGAAGGCGAAGATCCCGGACCTGCAGCGCCAGCTTCCCCGGCCGCGGCGCATGGCGCTGGAGCTTGGGCGGCTCCGCGCCGATCATGAGGCGCGACAGGCCGGCGGTGGTCTCCTGGGTCGGGTCGCAGGTGCCGGTCACCTTGCCCCCGCGCAGCACCGTGCACTTCTGGCAGAGGGCCCGGATCTCGTCGAGCTTGTGGCTGATGTACAGGATCGAGCAGCCGGTGGCGGCGAGCCGCCGCAACGTCACGAACAGCTTCTCGACGGCCTGCGGCGTCAGCACCGAGGTCGGCTCGTCGAGGATGAGCAGCCTGGGCTCGGTGAGCAGGGCGCGCACGATCTCGACGCGCTGGCGCTCACCCACCGAGAGCGTGTGCACCGGCCGGTCCGGCTCCAGCTCCAGGCCGTACTCCAGGGCCTTCTCCCGGACGCCTTGCGTCACCGATCGCAGGCTGACCTTCCTGCTGAGGCCCAGCCAGACGTTCTCGGCCACGGTCAGGGTGTCGAAGAGCGAGAAGTGCTGGAACACCATCGCGATGCCCAGCTCGCGCGCCTCGTGCGGACTGCGGACGTGGACCGGCGCGCCGTTCCAGCGGATCTCGCCGCAGTCGGGCCGGACCGCGCCGTAGATGATCTTCATCAGCGTCGACTTCCCGGCGCCGTTCTCGCCGAGGACGGCGTGGATCTCGGCCGGCTGGACGACGAGCGCGACGTCGTCGTTCGCCACGACCGAGCCGAAGCGCTTCGTGACGTGCTGGAGCTGCAGCCTGGGAGCGGTCACCGTCTGCTGCTCCTCGCCGGCCACGTCCGTCGTCTTACCACAGCAGGGGCCTCGGCCGGACGCGCTGCCCCGTAGACTAAGGGACCTTGCGCGTCCTGATCGGCGAGACGAAGTGGTAGTCGATGTCCCAGGGAAAGTAGATCCACTTCTCCTGCTTGAACTCCTTCACGAAGGTGTCGACGACCGGGCGGCCGAGCGGCTTCGCGTAGAGCGTCGCGAAATGCGCCTTGGGCAGCTTCTCGCGGACGGCCCGGGCGGTGACCCCCGTGTCGACGAGGTCGTCGATGAGCAACCAGCCGTCTCCGTCGCCCTCCACCGTCTTGAGCCATCTGATCTGGCCCTGTTTCTGCTCCGCGGCCCCGCCTTCCGACGAGCCGTAGCTCACGACGCAGACCGTGTCGATGAGGCGGATCTCCAGCTCGCGCGCCACCAGGGCCGCCGGGACCAACCCGCCTCGCGTGATGGCGATGATCCCCTTCCAGTCGCCGAGCTCGTGGAGCACGCGGCAGAGGTAACGCGCGTCACGGTGCAATTCTGCCCACGAGATGACGATCTCGTCCTTGTACGGGTTGCCTTCGGCCGGCGGCGCCGAGGAATGCGTACCGGGCCGAGGCGAGCTCGGATCAGCCATGATGGACTGTACAATACATCCCGGATCCGACGGGAGAGCCATGACCACGAGAGCCCCTCCGACCGAACGCGACGACCACGCTTTCTTGAGGACGTCCTTCGAGGTCGCCCGCCGCGCGCGATCGCACGGGAACCATCCGTTCGGCGCTATCCTGGTCGGGCCCGCGGGCGACGTCCTGCTCGAGAGCGAGAACCGTTACCTGCCCGACTGCGACATGACGGCTCACGCGGAGCGGCTCCTGGCGACGCGGGCCTCGAAGGCGTACCCGCCTGAGTTCCTGGCGACGTGCACGCTCTACTCCTCCGCCGAACCCTGCGCCATGTGCGCCGGCGCGACCTACTGGGCCGGGATCGGGCGGGTCGTCTACGGGCTGAGCGAGCGGCGGCTCAAGGAGATGATCGGCGATCACCCGGAGAACCCGACCCTCGATCTGCCCTGCCGCGCCGTCTTCGACGCAGGGCAGCGGAAGACCGAGGTGGTGGGGCCGCTGCTCGAGTCGGAGGCCGCGAGCCTGCACGCGGACGCCTGGAAGCGGTGAGCGCGGACCACGACCACGACCTTCGACCTCTCTTCGACTGCGCCCTTGATCGCGACAAGCGCGATCAGGGTCCACTGCGACTGCTCCCCCAATTGCAGCAGAGCCAGGCCGGTGCTAGCTTCGCGCGCCGCACGGTTCCAGGAGACGATGATGGACAAGCACACCCACGCGCTCATCGCCGAGCTCGGCCGGCACGAGACGACGCTCCACCAGAAGGACTTCCTGCTCACCTGGCTCGAGAGCGACGCCCACCTGCGCGCCGTCCTCCTCGCCGCGGAGATCCTCGAGGACCTTTACCAGCAGAACGTGTCGACGCGGGTCTTCACGAGCGGCCTGGCGGTCTCCAACTTCCGCGACAACTCGACCAGGACGCGCTTCTCCTTCGCCAGCGCCGCCTCGCTCCTGGGCCTCACGCCCCAGGACCTCGACGAGGGCAAGTCGCAGATCGCCCACGGCGAGACCGTCCGCGAGACCGCCACCATGATCTCCTTCCTGAGCGAGGTCATCGGCATCCGCGACGACATGTTCATCGGCGAGGGGCACGAGTACATGAAGGAGGTCTCGGCCTCGGTCGAGCAAGGCTTCCAGGACGGCGTCCTGCCGCAGCGTCCTTCCGTCGTCAACCTGCAGTGCGACCGCGACCACCCGACGCAGTCGATGGCCGACCTCCTCCACCTGGCCAAGGTCTTCGGCGGGCTGGACGCGCTGCGAGGCAAGCGCATCGCCATGAGCTGGGCCTACTCGCCGTCTTACGGGAAGCCGCTCTCCGTACCCCAGGGGATCATCACGCTCATGGCCCGCTTCGGCATGGACGTGGTCCTGGCCCACCCCGAGGGCTACGACCTGCTGCCCGAACCGATCGCGGTGGCGGGGAAGCTCGCGGCGGCCTCGGGCGGCAAGTTCACCAGGGTCCATTCGATGGAGGAGGCCTTCCACGGCGCCGACGTCGTCTACCCGAAGAGCTGGGCGTCCTTCGCGGTCATGCAGAAGCGCACGGAGCTCCTGCGGGGCGGCCAGAGCGGGCAGCTCCAGGCGCTCGAGAAGGAGGCGCTGGCCCAGAACGCCCGGCACACCGCCTGGGAGTGCACGGAGAAGCTCATGGGTGCGACGAAGGGCGGCAAGGCGCTCTACATGCACTGCCTGCCCGCCGACATCTCCGGGGTGAGCTGCAAGCAGGGAGAGGTGGCGGCGACGGTCTTCGAGCGCTACCGCAAGGACACCTACCGCGAGGCGAGCCACAAGCCGTTCGTCATCGCCGCCATGATGCTACTCACGCGCTTCGCCGAGCCGGCCAGGATCCTCGCCGATCTCGCGAAGAACAGGCCGCCGCGGCGCGCCGTCTAGGACCAATCCACGCCCTCCCCGGAGCTCGGGGAGGATTCCGTAGCGCGGGGGCTCGTCCCCCGCCCCGAAGCTCAGGGAGCCGCACCATGCAACTGGAAGCCATCCGCGCCGAGGTGAAGAAGGTCGAGACCCAGAGCATCGAGTTCTTCCGCGACCTCGTCCGCACCCAGTCGTTCTCGGGGCGCGAGGAGAAGGTCGTTCGCCGCATCGAGCGGGAGATGAGGGAACTCGGCTACGACGAGGTCAAGATCGACGGCTTCGGGAACGTCCTCGGCCGCGTCGGCCGCGGGCCGAACGTCATCGCCTTCGACGCCCACGTGGACACGGTCGGGGTCGGCGACCCCAAGCTGTGGAAGGTCGATCCCTTCGCGGCCGAGCTGGTGGACGGGGTCGTCTACGGCCGCGGCGCCTCCGACCAGAAGGGCGGCATGGCCTCCTCGGTGTACGCCGGCCACCTCATGAAGAAGCTCGGCCTCGCCGAAGACTTCACGGTCTGGGTGGTGGGCTCGGTCCTGGAGGAGGACTGCGACGGCCTGTGCTGGCAGTACATCCTGAAGAACAAGGTGATCGAGCCGCACGCGGTGGTCATCACCGAGCCGACCAACCTCGAGGTCTACCGGGGGCACCGGGGCCGCATGGAGATCGAGGTCACCACCCGCGGCCTCTCCTGCCACGGCTCCGCCCCCGAGCGCGGCGTGAACGCGATCTACAAGATGGCGCCCATCGTGAAGGGGGTCGAAGCCCTGAACGAGCGGCTCACGGGCGACGCCTTCCTCGGCAAGGGGACGGTGACCATCTCGCAGATCCGCTCCACCTCGCCCTCCCTGTGCGCCGTCGCCGACTCCTCCACCATCAACCTCGATCGCCGGCTCGCCGCGCAGGAGGACGAGACGCTCGCCGTGGCGCAGATCCGCGACGTCGCCGGGCCCGGCGCCGAGATCGAGGTGCTCGAGTTCGACACGCCGTCGTGGACGAAGACGGTGTTCAAGACGAAGAAGTACTACCCGACCTGGCTCATGCCCGAGGGCCACCCCCTCTGCCGCGTCGCGCTCGAGGCGCAGGGCGAGCTGACCGGCAAGCCGCCCAAGGCCGGCAAGTGGGTGTTCTCGACGAACGGCATCGCGACCGCGGGCATGTACAAGGTGCCCACCATCGGCTTCGGGCCGGCCGACGAGCGGCACGCGCACGCGCCCAGCGACCAGTGCCCGGCCTCGCACATCCCGGCGGCGGTCACCTTCTACACGCACCTCGTGAACCGCGCGCACGGCGCCTTCCCGTTCGGGCGTTGAAGCGCGGGCATGACGTCGTCGGCCAGGGAGGAGCTTGCGGCACCCTGGTAGCGAAGGTCTACGACATCGACGTGCTCGCCTGCCTCGAGTGCGGCGGCCGGATGGAGCTCATCGCCTTCATCGCCGAGCCGACCGTAGCGAAGCGGATCCTCGACCACCTCGGCCTCGACTCGACCGGACCGCCCCTGGCGCCGGCACGGGTCGGCCCGCCCGACCCGGTTGACCTCGCGCCCGCCTACGATGTGGCGGACCCCGTGTGCGAAGGGAGAGCCCAACCGCCTGTGGCTCGCGGCGCTTAGGCTCGTCTCAGCTCGTCGATCCCGCCCCTTCGCGGGTCGCGAGGGGCTCGACACCCGTTCCAAAGTGCGTTCACCCTACCGGACTGCACAAGGCCAGGTTACGGAATACCCGTTACCGGACCCGATCCGCAGGTTGAAAGTCCTACCCCCCGCCGGAGAATAGCGGGTCGGTGACGTCGTGCGGTCGAGGGTGCAGGCACCCCTTGGAGCGCAGCGCTTCGGCTTTCGAATCGGACGGCTTGCGACGAGCCATACACCTTCTCCGTCCCGCCCGCCCACCGGGCGGAAGCGAAGGCGTGCCGTCCGCGTGGCCTGGGAGCCTGCAGCCACGTCCACGCTCGGTCGATCTCTGGATCTCTGCAGCGCCCCGGCGCTCGGCGATCGCCGCCGTCCGCATTCTGGCACCTGACGGGGTCGAGCTGTGCGACCCGGGGCCGCGCCAGAGGCGGCCCGGTCGAGTCGAGGCCGAGGTGGTCGAGGATCCGCTCCGCTACGGTCGGTTCGGCGATGAAGGCGATGATCCGCAGACGTCCACCGCATTGGGGGAAGGCGAGCACATCGATCGCGAAGACCTTCTTTGAGGACGTGTCGCCGAAGACGAGCACGACTCCGGTGACGCGGCACCCCTCACCACGCACCGGAGCCCCGCTGTCGTCAATGGGCACCTCGGTCCCGTCGCGGCGGAGGACTAGGGTGTGGTTCGCGAGCCCCACCGTCATTCCCTCGCGAAGCACCTCGGCGACAGGGTGCTCCACGGGCGCCTCAAGCTGCCGGTGCTGGGCAGCGACGCCAGCCTGCCGGCGCAGGTGGCGCGAGATCGGGTGGGCAGGCGCCGTTGCCGAGTGTCGGCGCGCTACCCGAGCGGCGCTTGCCCTCCCGCCGCAGCCCTAGTGTGGCGCGTGCCCGGGTCGACCTCGCGCCAGGCCAACGCCCCGTAGGGTGGGGACGAGGTCTGGTGCCGGCCTTGCTTGGTCCGGGGGTATGGAACCCAACGGATGGACCGCACGGTTGGAGACCGGACACGAGGCGCTCGACCGACAGCATCGCGAGCTGTTCCGCGTGCACGCTGCGGCGGTGGAAGCGGCGCGCACCGGCCAGGCGCCGGCGGTGAGGGAGGCGCTGCAGGAGCTCCTCGATTCCACGCACCGCCACTTCGGCTTCGAGGAGCGGCTCCTGCTGGAGTCGGGCCATCCCCAGCGCGAAGCCCACGTGGGCGTCCACGCCGCGTTTACGAGCGATCTCGTCGCGCTGGTCACCGCCGCGGCAGGGGACCCATGCTCGCCCGGCGTGCGGCTCTGGCTCGAGTCCCGTTACGCGTCGTGGTGGAAGTTCCACGTGCGCTCGTACGACGCCGCGCTCGCCGCCGGCATCGCGAAGACGCTCGCGACCTCGGCGGCGGCCTCGCCCCCCGCGGGCCGTCCCTGACCTCCGGAGAGGCGTCCCATGACGAGAGGTTCCGTCGAGACGCAGCCGGCCCCCCTCGGTCCGGGTTTGCCGGACCCGGCACGGCGCGTCTACGAGCTCGAGGCCATCCTCGCGCCTCGCAGGCGGGCACGGGGTCGACCACGTCGGGCTGGCCGACCCGTGCTGCGAACGAGCCGCGGTGGATGACCGCATGTGAATCAGCTCGAGAAGCGGCATGGTAACCGTTCACGGGTAGGCCCCTGCTCCGCGCTTCGCGCTCCACAGGGGCCCGATGGCTAGCTGGTTGACGGCAGGAGCGACGGAGCCGCACGACCGTCGAGGCGGGCCTGATGGGCGGCGACCACGTAGTCCAGGACGTTGCGCTTCTGCTGCTTGAGCGTGGTGGTGACCGTGAGCATGCGCTCGACGAAGCGGCTCCCGGCAGGCGATTCGGTCCCGAAGCTCAGCTTCCGCGCGATGACCGCCGTCCGCACCCGCTGCTCTGAGACGTTGTTCGTCGGCTCGACTCCGGGCACGCGCACGAAGGTGAAGAGAGCCCACTTGAGCTTGAGCATCGCCTTCGCCATGCCGCGTGTCTTGGGCTCGGCGCGCAGCA
>JBGQLS010000064.1:0-19346 GCA_041500205.1 Anaeromyxobacteraceae bacterium
CCGAACTTCAGGAACCCGAAGGTGGTGCCGACCAGGAGCGTGGCCAGCGTGGCGGCGCGCTCGTCGCCGTAGAGGCGCCGGGCGAGGGCGCCCGTCAGGAGCGCGAGCACGATCGCCGAGAGCGCCGCCGGCAGCCGGCCCCCGAAGAAATCGCGCCCGAAGGCAGCATAGGCAGCGCGCTCGGCCCAGTACAGCAGCGGAGGCTTGTACCACCTCGGCTCCCCGTCGACGGTAGGTGTGAGCCACGCGCCCTTCGCATCCATCTCCGCGCTGATCCTGAGGTAGTAGGCCTCGTCCGGATGGGTGCCCGACGACGACGCGCCCAGCGCCGGCAGGTACAGCAGGGCGAGCAACACCGGCAGGGCGAGGCGCCGGCTCGTGGTGGTCCGCAGGTCGGTCGTCATGGGCGAGGGCACGAGCTTCTTCACTCCTTGTCGGTCTTGTAAACCCCGCCCGCCACCCGGCGACCGAGGCGTCTACTTCACGAGCGGGCTGAGGTCCGGCGCCGAACCACGGGGGCGCTCACGAGGTCGCGCCAGCACCGCGCCCGCTCCGACGAGCCCGCCGATCCCGAAGACGGCCTCGCTCGCCCAGAGGATGTCGTGCACGAGGGACATGACGAACATGGCCGCCAGGCCGGAGAGGACCCCTGCCGCGGCGGCCCGCCCGAGCGCGTCGGCGCCGCGGCGAGCCCTCAGGAAGCCCCGGCACAGCAGGATCCACCAGGCCGCGACCGCGGCCGCGAAGAGCGGACCGCCCTCCGCCCACGCAGAGTAGAGGACGTCGTGGCACATGTGCCTGGTCTTGCCGCCGGGCGCGAACCGTTCGAAGTAGCCGTCGATGCGCTTGCCGAGCGCGAAGTATCCCACCCCGGTGAGCGGGTGTTCGCGCACGAGCTCGCGGCAGACGCGCCAGGTCATCGCGCGGTCACCGTTGGCCTCTCCCGGGGACTCGAGCCGGAGGAGCCGCGCTCGCAGCCCGGGCGAGGCCGCGCCCGCGACGATCGAGCCCGCGATCGCGAGCGGCACCGCGATCCGGGCGACGCGCCTCCCCGCCAGCGACGCGAGGACGAGCGCCGCCACCGAGAGCGCGACCCAGGCCGCCCGCGACCCGCCCAGCACCACGGCCGCGCTCGCCGCGACGGCGGACCCGCCGAACAGCAAGCGCAGCCTCCGGCTCCCCGGCGCCAGGATGGCGTGCGCGCCGGCGAAGGCCGCCACCACCAGCATGGCGTAAGACAGCCGCGTGTACCACGAGAAGAAGCCGACGGCGGCGAAGCGGCCGGGGGCGTCGGGAGCGGGGACGTGGATCGCCACCCGGCGGAGACCGAGAGCGTGGTTCAGGTCGAAGCCGGTCCGGACCTGGACCGCCGACAGCGCCGCCGGCACGAGGGCGGCTGCCGCCCAGATCGCGAGGAAGGCGAGCGCGCGGCGGCGCGGAGCCTCCGGGTCGTCGCCCTCGCGGCCGGCCTCGAGCGCGAGGACGACCGCGAGCGGCGCGGCGAACGCGCGCCAGGCCACCACGTCCAGCGCGTGGAGCGGAGGGAGGCCCGCGAGCCAGGGGACGACGATCGCCGTGATCGCGCCCGCGCACAGCACCACCACCGGCGCCGTGACCACCGACCTCGACCAGACGGGCTGGCCGCACGCGGCGAGGCCGGCCAGCGCCAGCACGGCGACGGCGAGCCCGATCTGCATGCCGGCGATCGAGATGGACAGGAACGCCGCGTGGGCGACGAGGCCGAGCCAGGCGACGCGCACCAGGATGCGGCGCGCCGCGCCTGCCCCGCGCGCCCGGGCAGGAGCTCCCTGCGTCGGCGAGACGGATGTCCGCGCGCCGAGCGATGACGGCGAGATGTCGCTCGAGCAGGTGGGCTTCATCGTGTCGAGATCGGGCGCCGTGGAACCGCGCCTGCATCGCGCTCGATCCTACCATGGCCGGGCGGGAGCAACGGCGCTACGGTCCGACCGCGAAGGCCCGACCGCTCGCTCCCATGAGCGTCGCACCGCGGCTTCTCCCTTCCGAGGCCACCGTCTTCCATCCGGGAAGGACTGAGTACCCGGGGCTCGCGCCGCCCCGCCCCGCCGGCAGAGCCGTCGAGGCCCCACCCTGGCTAAGAAGCCAAAGGCATCTTTCGACAGGTCTTGAGCGAATGGTGACAACGCTGCGCGCTGTCGTACCCTACCCGCTGTCGTACCCATAGGAATCCGGGATCGAGCGCAGAGGACCAGCGAGAATCGGGCGGGAGCAAGTCCAACAATCGGGAGGTGACGCGTGAACGTCGTGAAGATGATGAAGGTAACAGCGGCCCTGGCGATCCTTTCGGCATCTCCTGCCGCCTTCGCGGCCGGCAAGACCTACCAGGTGACCGGGCCGGTCCTGGAGGTCACCGACAGCAAGCTGGTGGTCCAGAAGGGCAAGGAGAAATGGGAGATCGCGCGCCCGGCGGACACCAAGGTCACCGGCGACCTCAAGGTCGGGGCCAAGGTGACCGTCGAGTACACCATGTCCGCCACCAGCGTCGAGGTGAAGGGCGAGAAGGGCAAGAAGTAGCTGGAGCAGCGAACGGTTTGAACGCGATCTGATTCCGCGGGCTTGCAGGCACGGGGTTCGGAACAAGGCCACACGAGCGTGATTGTGTCTCCGGCTACTCCGGCCGCCCGGATTCACGGTCTCCCTCTCCCCACTTGCGGGGAGAGGGGATAGGTATCGGCCACGTCGATCGCTACCCGGAGCAAGTGAACTTGCGCCGGCCACCGAGCGCGTTCGTCTCACTCCATTGGGTCCCGCGCCTTCAATGTGGCAGGCGCTGCGGCAAATCAGCGCATTCTTTCGGCCAAAGCCGAACCGGCCCGTGGATTGTCAGGTTTCTCCGGTCAGCCAGAGCCTGCCAATTGCGCAGCAGGAGGCGTATGATGGCGTCCAGTCCTCGACGGAGGTTGTCCCATGCAATCTTTGCGGATGAGGACGGAGTCGCTGCCGGCTTTCATTGAGGGGCTGAAGGCCTGGGGGACCGTGTGGGCCCCCGTGGAGAGGGAGCCCGGCGTCTTCGGGCTCGAGGCGATCGACGACGTCTCCAAGGCCCGTCCCGACGCGCTGCGCACGATCCTGCCGTTCAAGAAGCTGCTCACGAAGCCCCGCTTCACCATGGTGGAGCGCGAGGGCGACGCTCCACCTCGCGAGTCGCACGACAACGAGCGGGGACCGACGGTCTTCTTCGGCGCGCACGCGTGCGACGTGAACGCCCTGAAGCTCCTGGACATGCTTTACCTGTCGGACTACCCCGACACCTACTACCGGCGCAATCGCGAGGCGCTGACGGTCGTGGGTCACGGCTGCTGGCCCGACGGGAAGTGCTTCTGCGAGTCGCTCGGGACCTCGCAGGTGGACGACGTGTTCGACCTGTTCCTGCACCCGCTCGACGGGCGGTACCTGGTGACGGTCCGAACCACCCGCGGGGACGACATCGTCCGCGCCATGGCCGGGAAGTTCCTCCCGGCCACGAAGCAGGATACGCGCGACTACCTCGAACGCCTCGAGCGCCGCAGGAAGGCGTTCACGCTGTCGCTCAACGTGGCGGGACTTCCCTACATCCTGGAGCTGAAGAAGGACGACCCGGTGTGGGAGGAGCTCGGCAAGAAGTGCCTGTGCTGCGGCTCGTGCTCGATGGTGTGCCCCACCTGCACCTGCTTCAACATGCTGGACGAGATCCCGTGCGAGGGCGTCGCGCGCCGCGAACGCTGCTGGGACGCCTGCCTGTTCCGAGACTACGCCGTCGTCGCCGGTGGGCACAACTTCCGCGCGTCGCGCGCGGAGCGCGTGCGCAACCGCTACTACCACAAGCAGGAGGCGTTCGTCCGCGAGTTCGGGATGCCGTCCTGTGTGGGCTGCGGCCGATGCATCGAGAATTGCCCCACCGGGATCAACGTGGTGGAGGTGTTCGAGAACGTGCGAGGTGAGCCATGCTGATCTCGGGCCGCATCCCCGAGGACGCGCCCGTCCGGAGCGCGCCGCGTCAGCTTCCCACGGGGCCCAACCCCTACCTCGAAGCGCCAGCGCGGATCATGCGGTGCAGCAACCTCGTTCCGGACGTGCGCCTGTTCGACGTCCGTTTCGTCGACCCGGCGCTCGCCGACGGCTTCGAGTTCCGCCCCGGCCAGTTCGTGATGCTCTCGATCCTCGGTGTGGGGGAGGCGCCCTTCTCGCTTCCCTCCTCCCCGACCCGGCGCGGCGCCTTCCAGCTCGGGATCCGCCGCGCCGGCATGCTCACGGACTACCTGTTCGACCACGTGCGCGAAGGAGACGTGGTCGGGATCCGGGGCCCGCTCGGCAACGGCTTCCCGGTGGAGAAGCTGCGCGGCGCGGATCTGCTGCTCGTCGCCGGCGGACTGGGCATGGTGCCGCTGCGCGGACTCCTGCAGTACGTGATCGACCTGCGCCACGAGTTCGGGCGCGTCACCTTGCTCTACGGCAGCCGCACGCCCGACCAGGTCCTGTTCGCGCAGGAGCTCGCCTCGCTGGCTCGCCGGGGAGACGCCGAGGTCCGGCTGTCGGTCGACCGCGACGACGGTCAGCCGTGGACGGGGAAGATAGGCGTCGTGACGGAGCTGCTCGATGACGTCGAGGTGGACCCCGCACGAACCTACGCGGTCGCCTGCGGCCCGCCTGTCTTCTACCGGTTCATGCTCGAGCGCCTGGTGAAGAGGGGGTTCGGCAAGGACCGCATCTTCCTGAGCCTCGAGCGCCGCATGGAGTGCGGGATCGGCAAGTGCGGCCACTGCGCAGTCGGCTACACCTTCACCTGCCTGCACGGCCCCGTGTTCACCTACTGGGACGCGCTGAACCTTCCCGAGCTGGTCCACCCGTAGGAGGCCGCCATGCCGAATACCAAGCCCCGGGTCGGCATCTTCGGGCTCACCGGCTGTGCGGGCGACCAGCTGCAGATCCTCAATTGCGAGGACGAGCTCATCAGGCTGACGCAGCGGCTCGACATCGTGGACTGGGTGATGGTGAAGTCGGAGAACGACCACGCCTGCCGCCTCGACATCGCCTTCGTGGAGGGGGTGGTGGCCACCCAGCGGGACCTCGACGCGCTCAAGGAGGTGCGAGCGCGGTCCACCACGCTGGTCGCGCTGGGGACCTGCGCCGTCTGGGGCGGGCTGCCGGCCATGCGCAATGAGCTGCCGCGCGAGGTGCTTGCCCGCGCGGTGTACGACAAGGGCGCGGCCCACCTCGACACCGTGGAGGCGCGGCCGGCCTCTCACTTCGTGCCCTTCGAGATCTTGCTGCCCGGCTGTCCCATCGAGCGGCACGAGTTCCTGAAGACCGTGAACGCGCTGCTCGCTGGCACCCGGGCCGAGCTGCCGCGCGTCCCGGTGTGCTGGGAGTGCAAGGCGAGCGAGAACCTGTGCCGGGTGGTGTACCGCGGCGAGGTCTGCTGCGGCGCCATGACTCGTTCCGGCTGCGGCGCGAGGTGCCCCTCGCACGGCGTGGCCTGCGCCGGCTGCCGCGGCCCGGTCGAGGAGCCCAACTACGACGCCAACATCACGATGTTCAAGGATCGGGGCATCTCGTGGATGGACATCGCGCGGCGGATGGAGACCTTCTCCGCTCCCGTCTGGATGAAGCTCGGCCTCGAGCAGGAGGTGCGCCGTGAATCCCCAGCACGCTAGGACGGTCACGGTCTCGCATCTGGCGCGCATCGAGGGGCACGGAGGGATCCACGTGCGCATCGTGGGCGACGTCGTCCGCGAGGTGAACATGGACGTCTTCGAGGGCAGCCGCTACTACGAGGCGCTGCTCAAGGGGAAGCACTTCCTCGAGGTCCAGGGCATCATCACCCGCGTCTGCGCCATCTGCTCGGCGAGCCACACGGTGACGGCGCTCAGCGCGATCGAGAAGGCGCTCGGGGTCGAGCCCCCGGAGCGCGTCCTCCACCTGCGTGACCTGCTCGAGCTGGGGGCCACCATCGAGTCGCACGCGCTGCACGTCTTCGCCCTGGTTCTGCCCGACTTCCTCGGCTTCGAGTCGGTGATCGCCATGTCGGCGAAGTATCCCGCCGAGGTGGCCTTCGCGCTCAAGCTCAAGCAGCTCGGGAACCGCGTCCAGCAGCTCATCGGCGGCCGCGCCATCCACCCCGTGAACCTGCTGGTGGGCGGCTTCGGCCGGCTGCCTGCGCCTGCGGATGTGGGCTCGCTGCGGGACGCTCTCCGCGCCGCCCTCGACCCGCTCATGGGCACGGTGGACCTGATGGCGAGCGTCGCGGTGCCGGATTGGCCCGCCCAGCCGACGCTGTACGTGGCGCTCAAGCCGTACCAGGACGCGTACCGCCTCCGGGGCGACATGCTGTGCACCTCGCGCGGCGAGGTGTACGCGGTCGATCGCTACGCCGACCTGGTCCGCGAGCACACGGTCGAGCACTCCCACGCCAAGCACTCGGCGCTCGCCTCGGGGGAGAGCTACATGGTGGGGTCGCTGGCCCGCTTGAAGCTCTGGGGGCACCTCCTTGCGGGCCGGGGGCGCGAGGCCTTCCAGCGGCTGTTCCCGGACGGTGTCGTGGACAACGTCCTCCTCAACGGCCGGGCTCAGCTGGTGGAGCTCATCTACGCCGTCGAGCGCGGGGCGGAGCTGTGCAACGACCTGCTGGCGATGCCGGCGGACGCGGGGAAGCCGGCCGAGTACAAGGTGCGGGCCGGGCGGGGCGTGGCCGCGCGCGAGGTGCCTCGCGGCACGCTCTTCCACGAGTACGTGCTGGACGACGACGGGCGCGTCGTCTCGGCCAACGTGATCACGCCGACCGCCCAGAACCTGGCGAACGTGGAACGGGACATGCGGCGGGCCGTGGAGTCGCTGATAGCCAGGGAGCCCGACATCCGGGAGCAGCGCCTGAAGCTGGGCCTGGAGATGGTGGTGCGCGCTTACGACCCCTGCATCTCGTGCTCGGTTCACGTGGTGAGGGACGGCTGACTCACCGGCGGCTGCGCCTTCGGCGCACGCGCTCGCTAGCGCGAGCGGGCCGCCGGTCCCCGGTCATCGAGCTCTCGGCATTAGTCACAAGTAGGTTCGACGGCTTCAAGAGCGCGGCAGCCGGCTAAGCACACCTCCACGAGAGGGGAGGCCAAAGGGATCCCGTCGCCCTCTCCCTCCGCGAGGGAGAGGGTCGGGGTGAGGGAGGCTCGGGGACGCCCGAAGCGTCGAGAACGCCATGACGGACCTCCCGCGCATTCTGGCAGCATGCCAGTTCTCGCCGCGCTGGCCTTCAGGCGTCAGCTGCGGCGTCGCAGCACGGACGGACGAAGGCCGAGTCCGCGAGTCATATGTGCGTATTCGAGAGGTTCGGATCCAAAGGTTCACTGATCGAGAGATACTGGTCGAGACGAAGCGCGTGCTCGAGAACTTCTGGGCGGTCATCAGCGTGAGTGTGCGGCCCCCTCACCCCGGCCCTCTCCCCCGCTGGGGGCGAGGGGGTAATGCTCTGGCCCCTCACCACACCTGCAACTCCACCCCACCGAACTCATCCTGCGCTAGACCGCCGCCCTCACGCTTCTTACGTGCCGGACGTCCCATGATTCCCCAGCAGTGCCAGGTTCTTGGACAGCGGTGGGACCAATGCCGAGCATCGAGCTGGGGAGAGCGAGAGCCGCCCCCCGGGACCCCTCGATCTTCGTGAAAGGCGAAACGTGAGCCGGGTGCTGGTCGTCGGCTTCGGGAATTCGCTCGTCGCCGACGACGGCGTGGGGCCAGCCGTCGTGGATCGACTGCGGGTGGCAGGCCTTCCAGGAGAGGTGCGCGTCGAGGAAGGCGGCCAGGACTCGCTGCGCCTCACGACGATGTGGGCCGGAGAGCCCTGGATCTGGCTGGTGGACGCGCTGAGCCGCGGCGCGCCGCCCGGGACGATCCACCGGATCGGGCACGACGAGCTGCTCGCCATCCCGCAGGGCCACGGCGCGGTGCACCAGCTCAGCCTGCCCGAGAGCCTGCGCTGGCTGACTCTCAGCTATCCGGAGATGGCCGAGGTCCGCTACAGGCTGTGGGGCATCGAGCCGGCGCGGCTCACACCGGGGGAGGGCCTGAGTCCCGCGGTGGAGCGTGCCGCCGCGGCCGTTGCCCTCGAGATCGAGCACGCGGGGCGAGCCGCCGTCACCGGCCACGCCGAGTGACGGCCGTGGAGCGCGGCGTCTGCCTGATCGCCGCGGCGACGGGACCGGTGTTCTGGGCAACCCTCTCAAGAGCGGTCGAAAAATGCCCTTGGCTTCTTAGCCAGGGTGGGGCCCTGACGGCTTTGCCGGCGAGGCGGGGCGGCGCGAGCCCCGGGTACTCAGAACTCCGGCGGCAGCGCCTTGAGCTGGGCGGCCGTGAACACCGGGCCGTCCTTGCAGACGTAGACCGGACCGATGTTGCAGCGCCCGCACTTGCCCAGGCCGCACTTCATCCGGTTCTCGAGCGTGGTGTAGATCCGGTCCTCGGCGAAGCCCAGCTTGGCCAGGACCGGCAGCGCGAGCTTGATGACGATGGGCGGCCCGCAGACCACCGCGAAGGCGTCCTCGGACGAGGGCGCCACCTTCTCCAGGATCGCCGCCACGTAGCCCACCTCGCCCTTCCAGTCCGGCGTCTGGCCTCCGGGATCGACCGTCTGGACGAGCTTGACGTCGGGGCGCTTGCCCCAGTCCTCCAGCTCGCGCTTGTAGACCAGATCCTTCACCGAGCGCGCGCCGTAGACGATGGTCACGTCCTTGAACTGCTCGCGCAGATCGAGGACGTTCCAGATCACGCAGCGCACCGGCGCGAGCCCGATGCCCCCGGCGATGAAGACCACCGAGTGGCCCATCATCGCGTCGACGGGGAAGCTGTTGCCGTATGGACCGCGGAAGCCGATGGTGTCGCCGACGGACATGCGCCGCAGCGCCGCCGTCACCTTGCCGGCCGCCTTGAAGCTGCACTCGATGTAGCCCTTGCGCGTCGGCGCCGAGGCGATGCAGAAGGTGCACTCGCCCTCGCCGAACACCGAGTACTCGCCGAACTGCCCGGCAAGGAAGGCGAAGTCCGCGGCGACCTTGGGATCCTCGAAGGTGAGGTTGAAGGTCCGGGTGTCGGCCGTCTCGTCGACGACCTCCTCGATGCGCATCAGATGGGGCTGGTAGAGGTTCATAGGGCACCTTCGGGGCACCCGTCGGCGCGCTTCGATCGAGCGCGCGCCGATGGGTCGGCGCCGACGTCCAGGAACAGCTGTCCGAGGAGCTCCGGCAGGTCCATCCCCGCCGGGCAGGCGCGCACGCAGCGGCCGCAGCCCGAGCACAGCACCTCGCCGAAGCGCTGCGGGTAGGTCGCGAACTTGTGCATCACCCGCTGGCGGAAGCGCTCGTTCTGGCCGGCTCGTGGATTGTGCCCCGAGGCGTGGAGCGTGAACTTGCAGGTCGCGCAGGAGTCCCAGTTGCGCCGCCGCGCGCCGCGGTCCGGGCCCTCGGGCTCGTCGACGATGTCGAAGCAGTGGCAGGTGGGGCACACCGAAGCACAAGCTCCGCAACCGTGGCAGCGCTGGGCGATGGCCTTCCAGGCGGGGTGCTCGAAGCTCTTTCCCAGCCACGCGTGAAACCCGGCCGGCTGCGCGGGCAGGTTCCTCGCCACCTTCTCCCTGGCCGCTTCGCGGAAGGCCTCCGCCCCGGCCGGCCCCTGGCCCTCGGCGAAGCGCCTGCCGGCGAGGAGCGCCTCGCCCTTGGGCGTGACCGCCTCGGCGACGAAGCCGCCCTCCGCCGGGGTGAGCAGCACGTCCGCGCCCTTGGTCGCGTCCGGGGAGAGCCCCACCGCGGTGCAGAAGCAGACGCCGTCAGCACCAGGGCACGCGATGCTGACGATGGTCGTCGCGTCGCGGTGCCCGAACCACAGCTCGTCGCGGTAGTCCCAGCCCATCACCTCGTCGAGGACCTCGACCCCGGCCGCGTCGCAAGGCTTGGCCCCCAGGATCACCCGCGGAGGGAAGCTGGTGGGGACCTCCTCGATCAGCACTTCGTTCTTCGCGAGCCGATAGCGCAACAGGACCTCGCTCGCCGGCAGGAAGAACTCCTTCAAGGAGCGGCGCGGCAGAGCGCATTCTCCCAGCGCGGCCTCCTCCAAGCGTCCGATCCGCTGGTAATCGAGCGCGCGCCCGTCGCGTGACTTGACCGGGGCGATGACCTCCGTGCCGGCGGCGGCGAGGTCCGCGACCAGCGCGGCCAGCTCCGCCCGGGTGATGCACTTCGTCGTACAGGGCGCCCGTGTCGTCACAGGATGAACTCCTGGCTGTCGTCGGTCTTGAAGGCGCCGATGGGCGCCGGGACGCTCGGATCGTCGCCGACCTGGTAACCGAAGCGTCGCTCCACGTGCCGCGCCACGTGGGCGAGGACGAGTCCGAGCGGGATGTCCGAGGGGCAGGCGCGGGTGCACTCACCACAGCCGACGCAGCGGCCGGCCATGTGCATCACCCGGGTCATCTGCCAGGACAGGTTGGCGCGCGGAGTCGGCGAGGTCTCGACCCACTGCGGGCGGCTCTTGTCGGCCACGCAGGTCGAGCAGAAGCACATCGGGCAGACCGCGCGGCAGGCGTGGCAGCGCACGCAGCGGGAGAGCTCCTCTCTCCAGAATGCCCACCGCTCCGCCACCGACATCTGCTCCAGCCGCGCCACCGGATCGTCCCCGGCGGGCATGGGTGGAGCGGGGGGCAGCGCCCCGAGGAGGTGATCGAAGAGCTTCGGCTCGCGGGAGGCGCAGCGGCCGCAGCGAGGCGAGACCGTCTCGGGACCGAGCTCTGGCTTCATCGTCGGCTCGCGCACCACGCCGCCGCAGCGCATGGCGATGACCACCACGTCCTCGCGCTCGAGCTGGCTCTCGCGGATCAGCCCTGCGATGGCGCGGGCGTCGCAGCCCTTGACGACGACCGCCGGCTTGCCGAGCCGGGTCAAGTGCGGCCGGCGCGGGTTGAGGTAGGCGGCCAGGTTGTGCACGCAGCGCGCGTCAAAGACGAGCCGCT
This sequence comes from Anaeromyxobacteraceae bacterium, assembly GCA_041500205.1. Taxonomy (GTDB): domain Bacteria; phylum Myxococcota; class Myxococcia; order Myxococcales; family Anaeromyxobacteraceae; genus Anaeromyxobacter_A. The sequence continues at coordinate 11,003 of JBGQLS010000064.1, forward strand.
CCGCCTGCGCCGGGTCGGTGATCATCACCGGGCGGACTCCGCGCGGGCCCTCCTCGTAACCGATCACCACCTTCACCGCGCCGTCGCCCAGCAGCTTCCGGGCGAGTTCTCGCAGCTCGTTCATGGCGTGCCTCGCGCCGGCGGCGAGCCCGCCTGATCCCCGCTCGCCGGTCGACGACGAACCCCGGGAAGCGGATCCGAGAGCCCCTGGTACTCGGCGAAGGGCCCCAGCTGCCGGATCCGTTCCGTGGTGTCGTTGACGACGTCGCGCCACTTGCCGCCCTCCGAGGCCGAGACCCAGGAGAAGGTGGTGCGCCTCACGTCCACGCCCATGAAGTCGAGCAGGTCGCGGAAGATCGCGAAGCGGCGGCGCGCGTGGTAGTTGCCCGCCGTGTAGTGGCAGTCCGCCGGGTGGCAGCCGGAGACGATGACGCCGTCGGCGCCGCCCTCGAAGGCCTTGGTGATGAAGAGCGGATCGATGCGCCCGGTACAGGGCAGCCGCACCACCCGGACGTTGGGCGCCATCTGCAGGCGGCTGGTGCCGGCGAGGTCGGCGCCGGTGTACGTGCACCAGTTGCACACGAACGCCACGATCTTGGGCTCGAACTGTGGGTGTGGGGTGGCCTCGCTCGCCGCTTCACTCGCCATGATTCCGGTTCCTTCCGTGCCCAGCCGAGCGGGCCCTGGGGCGGGGGACAAGCCCCCGCGCTACGGGTACGAGACCCCTACAGCGCGCTGATCGCCGCGAACATCTGCTCGTCGGTGAAGCCCTGCAGCTCCACGTTCTTCGAGGGACAGGTGGCCTGGCAGGTGCCGCAGCCCTGGCAGACGCCCTTGTTCACGCTCGCCACGACCTTGAGGAGGACGCCCTTCCTGTCCTTGATCTCCTTGCGCTCCACCGCGCCGTAGGGGCAGACCCTCTCGCAGTGGAAGCACCCGGCGCAGCCGGTCTCGTCGACCACCGCCACCGTCGGGTCGCGCTCCAGCTCCTCGTTGCTGAACAGCCCCAGCACCTTCGACGCCGTGCCCGAGGCCATCGCCACCGAGTCTGGGATGTCACGGGGGGCCTGGCAGGCGCCGGCCACGAAGACGCCGGCGGTGTTGGTCTCCACCGGCCGCAGCTTGGGGTGGGCCTCGTTGAGGAAGCCGTGGGCGTCGTAGCTGACCGAGAGCTTCTGGGCCAGGGCCTCGATGCCCGGCTGCGGGCGCATCGCCGTAGCCAGCACCACCATGTCGGCGTCGATGACCATCGCCTGGCCGGAGAGGGTGTCGAAGCCGTAGACCTTGATCGCCTCCCCGGCGCGCTCCAGCTTGCTCACCCGGCCGCGCAGGTAGATCGCCCCCTCCTCCTCGACCGCCCGGCGCGCGAACTCCTCGTAGCCCTTCCCCGCCGCTCGCACGTCCATGTAGAAGACGTAGGCCTGCCCGTCGTGGACCTTGTGGCGATAGAGCATCGTGTGCTTCGCCACGTACATGCAGCAGACCTTCGAGCAGTACGCGATGCCCTTGGCGGGGTCGCGCGAGCCGATGCACTGCAGGAAGACGATCTTCTTCGGCTCCTTGCCGTCGGAGGGTCGCAGGATCTTGCCGCCGGTGGGGCCGGAGGCCGAGGCCAGCCGCTCGAACTGCAGGCCGTCGATGACGTCAGGGATGGTCCCGTAGCCGTACTCGCCGTAGCCCTTGAGCTTGTCGCTCGGCTGCTCCTTGCCGATCGAGTAGAGCTGGTAGCCGGTGGCGACCACGACGGCCCCGACCTTCACGGTGGTGAAGGTGTCCTGCTGGTCGAAGTCCACCGCCTGGCGCCCGCAGGCCTCCTTGCACTTGCTGCAGGCGTCCTTCTTGAGGCCCTTCGCGCGCCCCCTGAAGAAGGCGCAGTGGGCTCGGTCGATGACGGGGATGTTGGGGACGGCCTGCGGGAACGGCACGTAGATGGCGGTCCGCTTGCCCAGGCCCTGCTCGAACTCGCTGGGGATCTTCTTGTTCGGGCACGCCTTCTGGCACTCGCCGCAGCCGTTGCAGCGGGTCTCGTCGACGCTGCGCGCCTTGCGCCGGACCTTGACCTCGAAGTTGCCGATGTACCCCGAGACGGACTCCACTTCACTGTAAGCCAAGAGCTTGATGCCCGGGTGCTGGTAGGCCTCGACCATGCGCGGCGTCAGGATGCACTGGCTGCAGTCGAGGGTCGGAAAGGTCTCGGAGAGCTGGCTCATGTGCCCGCCGATCGAGGGCTCCTTCTCGACCAGCACCACCTCGCGGCCGCCGTCGGCGATGTCGAGCGCCGCCTGGATGCCGGCGATCCCGCCGCCGATCACCAGCGCCCGCCGCTCGATGGGGATTCGGATCGGCGAGAGCGGCTGGTTGCGCTTGACCTTCTCCACGATGGCGCGAGCGAGCGCGATGGCCTTCTCGGTCGCGTCCTCCCGGTTCTCGTGGATCCACGAGCAGTGCTCGCGGATGTTGGCCATCTCGCACAGGAAGGCGTTCATCCCGGCCGAGGCGCACGCCCGACGGAAGGTCCTCTCGTGCATGCGCGGCGAGCAGGCCGCCACCACCACGCCGTCGAGCTTCTTCTCGGCGATGGCCTGCCTGATGAGCAGCTGGCCCGGGTCCGAGCACATGTACTTGTAGTCGGCGGCGTGCGCGACTCCGGGCAACTCCCCGAGCGCGCTGGCGACCTTCGCGCAGTCGACCGTTCGCCCGATGTTCTCGCCGCAGTGACAGACAAGGACTCCGATGCGGGACATGGTCTCTCCGTCAGCCTCGAGGTGCCGGTAGCTGCAGTGCCGCGGGCGCGGCGATCGCCCGCAGGAGGCCGGCCGCGCTCACGAAGTGGCGCTCGAAGCCCAAGGACGCGGGGGGCAGCTTCAGAGCGAGTCCGACGAGCTGGGTGAGGAAGAGGATGGGCAGACCCAGGCTCGCGCCGCGGGCCTCCATCGCCGACTGCCGCAGGTCGAGGTTGCTGTGGCACATCGGACAGGCCACCACCACCGCCTGCGCGCCGCTCGCCTTGGCGTCCTCGAGGATCGCCCGGCCCAGTCGAACCACCGAGCCGACGCGCGAGAGCGAGAAGCCCGCGCCGCAGCAGTCGAGCCGCCGCGACCACTTGACCGCGGTCGCCCCGGTGGCGGCCACCACCTGCTCCATCGAGGTGGGGTCCTCCGGATCGTCGAACCGTGCGATGGCGGGTGGCCGCACCAGCAAGCACCCGTAGTAGCAAGCGACCCTGAGGCCGGTGAGGGGCTTCGCCGTGGCCTTGATCCGCCCCGCCAGTCCCTGGAGCAGCGCCACCACGTTCTGCACCTCGACCGCGTTCTTGAACGACCGGGCGAGCATGGGGCGGACGAGCCGCGCCTGCGCCTCGTCGTGGGCCAGCTCGTGGCGCGCGGTGGCGAGCCTGCTGAAGCAGGCGGCGCAGGGCGCCATCACCCGCGACAGGCCCTGCTCCTCGGCGAGCGAAAGGTTGCGCGCCGCCAGCGCGGTGGAGAGCAGGTGATCGGTCGCGTGGGCCGACGAGGAGCCACAGCAGGACCAGTCGCGGATCTCCTCGAGCTCCACGCCCAGCGGGCCGGCGACGGCCTTGAGCGAGAGGTCGAACTCCTTGGCGGTGGAGTGCAGCGAGCAGCCGGGGAAGTAGCCGAGCTTCACGGCCGCGCCTCCTTCCTGGCCGCGGTCTGCTGGCAGGCCTCGAAGATGCGGCGCACCTCCTCGCGGCCCTCGATGTTGCTCGGGGAGAGCGCGAGCTTGCCGCGCCGGAGCACGGCGGGAGCGTTGAGCACGTCGTCGAAGAGCGCCCCGGTGCGCCCCTTGTAGCCCACGATCAGGCCGACCTCGAAGACGCGCCCGTGGCTCCGTATCTGGTGGAGGAAGGCCTGGTGGAAGGCCCGCAGGCGCAGCGGCGCAGCGGCGGGGTCACGCTTGAAGACGATCTCACGCAGCCCGTCGATGAGCCGCGCCGGGTCGACCTCGTTCGGGCAGCGCGCGGTACACGTCTCGCAGGTCAGGCACAGCCAGGGTGAGGGATCGGAGAGGAGCTTCTCCCGCGCATCGAGCTGCGCCAGCCGCAGCATCTGGTGCGGCGCGAGCGGCATCTCCGTGGCCATGGGACAGCCGGCCGAGCACTTGCCGCACTGGTAGCAGGCGGCGACGTTCAGGCCGGTGGCGCGACAAAGCTCGCCGGCGAGAGACGAATCGACGTGGGAGGAGCCAGCTTCGCTCACGGAGGCCTCCAGGCGCTGACCGGGACCGATCGACCAAGCTCAAGCACATCCCGAGCTGCAATGACCCAGAGTATGCCAAAGGACGCGGCGGATCAAGCTGAGGTTGAAGGGTGCGGCTCTGCGCCGCGCCTATGTTCAATGGTGTATTGGCAATGAGCGAATGAGCGCACCCCGTCTCGCCGTCCCCGCGCGGACAGCCGCGGGAGTCCGGAGGTCGGACGCGACGCGGAGCTTCGCGATCACCGCGATCACCTTGGGTGAGTGCGGCACCGGCGGTGGAGTCGCGAACGTCCCCGGTTTCACAGCGGTGCTCGCTTGCATTGAGCCCGTTCCCGTAGCGCGGGGGCTTGTCCCCCGCTTGGCGTGTCGAGGCGGGGCACAAGGCCCCGCGCTACAGAATGCGCGACCACGGGATCAGCTCAACCGGGCAGCGCCATCAGGCCGCTCCGGAGCCATCCTCTATCCCCCGTCCTCCCCCTGGCGGAGGAGAGGGCCGACCGGGCTGCCTACTTGCCGAACAGGTCGCTGGCGGCGGCTGCTCCCGTCGCGCCGATGGCCCCGATGGCGTTCCCTGCCCCGAAGACGGAGGGGTCCCCCTTGCCGAGGAGCGCGGGGCTGCCGTTACCAGGCGTGTAGCGAGCCCGATACGCCGCGAGGACGTCGTGCGTGGAGAGCGATCGCTGCCAGACCGCTCTCTCGTCGAACTCGTAGGTGAAGCTGGCCGGGCTCGCCAGCAGCGGGTCGGCGCGGACGTCGTGCGCCGGCGGTCGAGAGTCGCTGTACGAGGGCGACCCGCTGTTCCAGAAGAGGTTGTAGTCGGCGGTCATGCTGACGCTCTTCGTGCCTTCGGGCGTGACGTCCACCGGCGTCTCCGGCAGGTTCAGGAAGATGTTCGAGCTCAGCGTCTCGGCGCCGCTCGAGAGCAGGACCGCGTTGATCTCGGTCCGGGAGTTCATGCCGTCGAACGTGTTGTTGAGGACCCTGATGCCCGATTTGCCGTAGATGGCGTACACGCCCGAGCGGTTCAGCTCACCGCCGACGAAGACGTTGTGGTGCAGGTAGCCGTTCGGGCTGTCCATCCACACCCAGTCCTCGCCGCCCTGCAGGAAGAGGTTGTAGCGGACCTCGCCCCCGACGCCCCGCGCCGTCCACGAGCTGCCGACGAGCACGTTGTGCTCGGCGACGAGATCGGGGTTGCCGCCCAGCTCGTAGTTCGAGCCCTGGCTCCACCCACCGTAATAGACGTGGTGCGTGTAGTTGCGCCGGATGCGGACGTTCGTCGACTGCCCGCCGGAGTTGAAGTCGAAGAAGAAGCCCACCCGCGGGCCAATGGCCACGTTGCTGTCCGCGTCCGTGTCCCCGCCCACCGTCCAGTTGCTCACGTTCGTCCAGTCGACCCAGCCGGCGCCCAGGTTGTTCCCCGCGAAGGCGCTGGCGCCGCTGGACTTGCCGGTGAAGTAGACCGCCGCGTACGAGCTGCCCGCGTGGTCCGCGTCGGGGTCGTAGGCGGGGTTCTGCCCCAGGGGCTGGCGCACGTTGGACCGCCAGAGGTTGCCGCGGATGGTCGCGGCCGAGCTGCCGCTCATCGCGAAGCGCACCGGGTTCGAGTAGTCGAACCGGCAGTTCTGGACTGTGATGTCACCGCTAGTCGTGACGTCGATGCCGTTGGCGCTCGTGTCCGCGGGGTTTCCCATGTCGTGGAAGTCGACGTACTGCCAGTCCACGGCGGAGGAGGAGCCGTCGTCGTAGATGCGGTGGCCGTTTCCGTTGACGCGGATGCGCGCGCCGGGCGAGCCGACCCAGCTCGCCGCCTGGGCGAGCGTCAGGTCGCCGCTCATGTCCACGGTCTGCGAATAGGTGGGCGCGGCCTCGACGTTGATCATCACCGGCGGGCTGTCGACGGTCGCGGACGGACCGGGGTTCGAGGTGTAGATCGCCCGCGCGATGACAGAGTGCGTCCCGGGAGCGAGGCTCATGCCCTTCGCGAAGCCCTTGAACACCCGGTACTCGGAGCTCGCTGCGTCGACGGTCAGCACCCGGCTCCCGTCGACCAGGAACTGAACCTGCGACGCCTGGGAGAGGCCGCCCCCGGGGCCGGAGCCCTGCCAGTTGTTGGCGTCGAAGCCCACGCCGACGAGGCGCAGGTCGGTGGTGGGGCCCAGGAACGTCTCCCCGTCGACCGGCGCCACCACCGCGGCGTACCTGGAGCCGCCGGGCGGATCGACTCCCGTCCCCGAGGGCGCGACGTAGACCAGCGTCGAGGAGGTGCTGGAGCCCCTGGCGTTGGCCGCGGTGAGCGTGAAGAGCGTCGACGCGGTCACCGACACGCTCGTGCTCGAGCCCGTGACGGTCCCGACGCCGCGGTCGATGGAGACAGCGGTCGCACCCGCCACGGACCAGGAGAGCGTGCTGCCCCCGCCGCCCGCCGACAGGAAGGACGGGGAGGCCGTGAAGCTGTCGATGGTCGGCCTGCCGTCGGACGGCGCGCCGGAGGTCCTGCCACTGCTGGTGCAGGCCAGCGCCAGCGCCAGCAGCGGCCAGGCGCGCGACCCCTGCCGCGAGGTCGCTCTCTCCCGCGGCTCCGGCTCCACCCTGGGAGCCGGCCGTGCGTCTGGGCATCGACAGGTCGTCATCGTCCGCTCCTCTGGCCTATCGCGCGCCTGCGGAGGAGCAGGGCGGCGGCCACGCAGAGACCCAGGAACGAGGCGAGCGGAGCCTTCGAACCGACCGGTGAGGCGGCCGAGCATCCTCCCCCCGCGTTCCCCGAGGAACAGCCGCTGATCGGTGACGCGCCTGTGCCTGGCGGCGGATCGCCGGGCACCACGTTGGCGTCCTCCGCCAGGGCGCATCCGCCCACCGCCGTCCCGACCGAGAACAGCAGCGGCCGCCCGGCGAAGCCAGCTCCGGCGGTGATGCTGACCACGCATCGTCCGGAGCTCGCGGTGGCCGACACCAGCGATCGGCCGCTCCCGTCCTCCGGGGCGTCGAACACGACGTGCCGCGAGGCCGAGCCGCCGGGGACAGCGTAGGTCATCGTTCCGCCGGCCACCTGGCCGTCGAGGCCGCTCGACGCGACGACGTAGCTCTGCCTCGACCAGCGGTAGACCGCCGCCCCCACCACGCCGCCGTTCTGCTTGGGCGCCGGGTCGTAGTCGTCGTCGTTCAGCGAGCCGACCTGCGCGGGAGCCTCTGCGGCGCCGAGCCCGTCGATGACGTGGATGGCCACCGCCCAGGGTCCGGCAACCTTGAGCGCGTAGTCGTCGACGGCGAAACGGGCGTTGGTGCACGAGCCGCAAGGGTACTCGTACGTATCCTTCACGGCCGACCTGGAGATGGTGGGGCAGGCGCCCGCGCGCAGCACCGGGTGAATGACCACCTTCGATCCTCCGACGGCGCCGACCGCCCCCGGACCGGAGAGGGCGAGGGCGCCGCCCGTGTTGGTGTGGAAGTTGAGGTACATGAAGTGGGACGCGTCAGCCATCCTCGCACGACGCCTCCTCGCGCTGTCGCCAAGAGTGACGTCGCACGGTCACACAGTCACACACCTGCGCCGAGATCCGCGCAGTCCCGGGTCCCTGCCTTGTGAAGGGTCACGGCGCGTGCATGCGTCGAGCGACAAAGGCACCTACAGTGGGGCTCAGTCATCTTCAGTGCGTGCTGCCGCCGTGAGCGCCCGCTCCACGCCGTTCGGCGCTGCGTCTCGGCATGAGTCACAAGCGGGTTCGAGGCCTCAAGGGCGCGGGCAGCCGGCTATGCGCGCCTCCGCGAGAGGGGATGCCAAAGGGGTCCCGTCTCCCTCTCCCTCCGCGAGGGAGAGGGTCGGAGTGAGGGAGGCTCGGGGACGTCCTCGACTTCTACTGCCCGTGGTTGAGGGTCGCGATCGAAGCCGATGGCGGCCAGCACTTCACAGACGAAGGTCGAGCCCGCGACCTCGCTCGCGAGGCGTATCTGCGTCTTCGCGGGGTTCGGATCCCAAGGTTCACCGATCGAGAGATACTGGTCGAGACGAAGCGCGTGCTCGAGAACATCGGGGCGGTCGTCAGCCGCGAGCGTGTGGCCCCCTCACCCCGGCCCTCTCCCCCGCTGGGGGCGAGAGGGTAATGCTCTGACCCCTCACCCCACCTGCA